>JAEWFG010000170.1 GCA_023388935.1 Pseudomonadota bacterium
GCCATCACCCGCAAGGACGGTGCCGGCATCGTCTCCGACATCGAGCGCATGTATGCCCACTTCCCGGTGTTGAAGCAGCGGCACACCCAGCAGGCCGGCACGCTCTCCGGCGGCGAGCAGCAGATGCTCGCGGTCGCCCGCGCCCTGATGCTGCGGCCGCGGCTGATGCTGCTGGACGAGCCCTCCTTCGGCCTCGCGCCGCTGGTGGTGCGCGACCTGTTCGGCATCCTCGGCAAGATCAACCGCGAGGACAAGGTGTCGATCCTCGTCGTCGAGCAGAACGCCCAGCTCGCGCTCGAGCTCGCCGACAAGGCCTATGTGATCGAGACCGGACGCATCGTGATGTCGGGCAACGCCAAGGACATCGCGAACAACGAAGAAATCCGCAAATCCTATCTGGGTTACTGAGGAGCCGGCACGATGGAGCTTTTCACCAACCAAGTCCTGGCTGGGATTGCCACCGGCGCGATCTATGCGTGCATGGCGCTGGCGGTGGTCATGATCTACCAGGCGATCGACCATCTCAACTTCGCGCAGGGCGAGATGGCGATGTTCTCGACCTTCATCTCCTGGCAGTTGATGCAGTGGGGCGTGCCCTATTGGGCCGCGTTCGTGATCACGCTGGCGCTCTCCTTCGTCGGCGGCATCGCGATCGAGCGTATCCTGTTCAAGCCGCTCGCAAAGGCGCCGGTGCTGACCAACGTCGCCGGCTTCATCGCGCTGTTCGCGATCATCAACTCCTCTGCCGGCCTGATCTGGGACTTCACCATCAAGCAGTATCCAACCCCGTTCGGCTCGGCGCCGTTCCTGGGCAGCCAGCTGATCTCGACCCACCAGGCCGGCATGGTCGGCGTCACCGTGCTGCTGCTGCTTGGCTTGTATTTCTTCTTTCAGTACACACGGATCGGCCTTGCCATGCGGGCGGCCGCATCGGTGCCTGAATCAGCCCGGCTGGTCGGCATCAACACGAGCTGGATGATCGCGCTGGGCTGGGGCATGGCGACCGCGATCGGCGCGATCGCCGGCATGCTGATCGCTCCGGTCGTGTTCCTCGAGCCCAACATGATGGGCGGCGTGCTGATCTACGGCTTCGCCGCAGCGGTGCTCGGCGGACTGACCAGCCCGTTCGGCGCCGTGGTCGGCGGCTTCCTGGTCGGCATCTTCGAGAACCTCGCCGGAACCTACATCCCCGGCGTCGGCAATGAACTGAAACTCCCGATCGCGCTCGCGCTGATCATCTCCGTCCTGGTCGTCAAACCCGCCGGCCTGTTCGGCCGGCACATCGTCAAGCGAGTTTGATCATGAGCGCAGCAGAAGAAGTCGTCGCGGAAGGCCACGAGGCGGTCGAGGCAGTTCCCAAGCGAGCCATGACGCTGGGCACGGGCACCTCGCTGGTGGTGCTCGCCGCGCTGCTCATCGCCCCCGTCTTCGTCAAGAACTTCATCATCTTCCAGATGACGATGCTCCTGATCTACGGGCTCGCTGTGCTGGCGCTCAACATCCTGACCGGCGGCTCGGGCCAGTTCTCGCTGGGCCAGAGCGCCTTCTATGCCGTCGGCGCCTATACGACGGCAGTGCTGATGGAGCAGTTCAACGTCAACTACGCGCTGACACTGCCGATCTCGGGCATTGTCTGTTTCGCCTTCGGCTTCCTGTTCGGACAGCCCGCGCTGCGGCTCTCCGGCGTTTACCTCGCGCTTGCGACCTTCGCGCTCGCCACCGCGATGCCGCAGCTCCTCAAGCTGAACTTCCTGGAGCACTGGACCGGCGGCGTGCAGGGTCTCGTCGTCACCAAGCCGGACGCACCGTTCGGGCTGCCGATGTCGCAGGACATGTGGCTCTACTACTTCACCCTCGTCGTGACGCTTGCGATCTACATCTTCTCGGTGAACCTGTTGCGCTCCCGCTCGGGGCGCGCCTTCATGGCGATCCGCGACAACGAGATCGCGGCTTCCGCCATGGGCGTCGACGTCGCGCTGTACAAGACGCTGGCCTTCGGCGTCTCGGCCGCCATCACCGGCATCGCCGGCTCGCTCGGCGCCATCGCGGTGCAGTTCGTCGCACCCGACAGCTACACCATCACGCTCGCGATCTCGCTGTTCCTCGGCATGGTCGTCGGCGGCGTGGGCTGGCTGCCCGGCTCGATCGTCGGCGCCGCCTTCATCATCTTCGTCCCGAACATCGCGGAAGGTATCTCCAAGGGCCTCTCCGGCGCTGTGTTCGGCGTGCTGCTGTTCCTCGTCATCTACCTCGTGCCGCATGGCGCAAGGCAGGTCGCTATCCTGGGCCAACAACTCGCCGGCAAGCTCAGGAAAAACTGAAAGTCGTTACAAAAGCCGTTATAAATCAAGGTAGGAGACCAAATTGCTTTTCGGAAATGCCCTGCGAACCGCCGTACTCGCGACGGCGGTCACGACCATCGCGTCCACTGCAGCCCTCGCCCAGAAGAAATACGATACCGGCGCGTCCGATACCGAGATCAAGATCGGCAACATCATGCCGTACAGCGGTCCTGCGTCGGCCTATGGCATCATCGGCAAGACCGAAGAAGCCTACTTCAAGATGATCAACGACAAGGGCGGCATCAACGGCCGCAAGGTCAACTTCATCACCTATGACGACGCCTATTCGCCGCCGAAGGCAGTCGAGCAGGTCCGCAAGCTCGTCGAGAGCGACGAGGTGCTGGCCGTGTACAATCCGCTCGGGACGCCCTCGAACACCGCGATCCAGAAATACCTGAACGCCAAGAAGATCCCGCAGCTCTTCGTTGCCACCGGCGCCACCAAGTGGAACGACCCGAAGAACTTCCCCTGGACCATGGGCTGGCAGCCCTCCTACCAGAGCGAAGCGCAGATCTACGCGAAATGGCTGCTCAAGGAAAAGCCGAACGCCAAGATCGCGATCCTCTATCAGAACGACGATTTCGGCAAAGACTACCTCAAGGGCACCAAGGACGGACTCGGTGCCAAGGCCTCGTCCATGATCATCATGGAAGAGAGCTATGAGATTTCCGAACCGTCGATCGACGGCCACATCGTCAAGATCAAGGCCGCCAATCCCGACGTGCTGCTGATCTATACGACGCCGAAGTTCGCAGCCCAGACCATCAAGAAGACCGCCGAGCTCAGCTGGAAGCCGCTTCAGATCCTCACCAACGTGTCGATCTCGGTCGGCAGCGTGATGAAGCCGGCAGGCTTCGAAGCCTCGCAGGGCGTGCTGTCGGCGGCTTATGCCAAGGACTCCACCGACCCGCAGTGGAACAACGACCCCGGCATGAAGAGGTGGAACGAGTTCGTCGACAAGTACATGCCGGGCGCCGACAAGACCGACACCGGCATGGTGTATGCCTATGGCGCAGCGTCGACGCTGGCCAAGGTCCTGGAGATGTGCGGTGACGATCTCACCCGCGCCAACCTCATGAAGCAGGCCGCTTCCTTGAAGGATTTTGCTCCGGACACCTTGCTGCCCGGCGTCAAGATCAACACCAGTGCAACCGACTTCGCCCCGATTTCGCAGCTTCAGATGCAGCGCTTCAAGGGTGAGAAGTGGGAACTCTTCGGCGAGATCATCAGCGGCGACGTCGCCTCCGAGTGACACGCTGACGTAATCGTCCAAGCCGATGAGCCCCCGCGGGCAACCGCGGGGGCTTTTTGTTGACGTCAGCCGTCAATCTTGTTCAATGCGGCGCCGATCCAACCGGGGTGGGAGAAATATGACTGCGGTTCGATTTCAGGTTGCAGCCCTTTCGGCTGCGCTCGCCTTGTGCACTGCGATGAGCAGCCCGGTATTGGCGCAAAAGAAATACGACAGCGGCGCTTCCGATACCGAGATCAAGCTCGGCAACATCATGCCCTATAGCGGCCCGGCCTCCGCATATGCCGTGATCGGCCAGACCGAGGAAGCCTATTTCAACAAGATCAATGCCGAGGGTGGCATCAACGGCCGCAAGATCAAGTTCATCTCCTATGACGATGCCTATTCGCCGCCGAAGACGGTGGAGCAGGCCCGCAAGCTCGTCGAGAGCGACGGGGTGCTGCTGATCTTCGGCTCGCTCGGCACCTCCACCAACAGCGCGATCCGCAAATACATGAACGAGAAGAAGGTGCCGCAATTGTTCGTGGCGAGCGGCGCCTCGAAATGGAACGATCCGAAGAACTTCCCCTGGACGATGGGCTGGCAGCCGAGCTACGCGAGCGAGGCGCGCATCTACGCCAAATACATCATGAAGGAGAAGCCGGACACGAAGATCGGCGTACTCTACCAGAACGACGATTTCGGCAAGGACTATCTGAAGGGGCTCAAGGACGGCCTCGGCGCCAAGGCCTCGATGATCGTGCTGGAGGAAGGCTACGACACCTCGGAGCCGGCCGTCGACGATCACGTCGCGAAGCTGAAGGCCGCGGGCGCTGACGTCTTCATCAGCATCACCACGCCGAAATTCGCCGCGCAGGCGATCAAGAAGGCCGCCGAGATCAACTGGCATCCGCTCCAAATCATCTCGAACGTCTCGGCCTCGGTCGGCGGCGTGATCGAACCGGCGGGCTTCGAGATCTCGCAAGGAATCCTGTCGGCCACTTACATCAAGGACGCCGCGGACCCGCAATGGAACGCCGATGACGGCATGAAGAAGTTCTACAACTTCATCGCGCAATACAGCCCGAAGGCCAACAAGCTCGATGCCGGCGTGGTGTTCGGCTATGCCGCCGCGCAGACCATGGTGAAAGTGCTGCAGATGTGCGGCGACGACCTCACCCGCGAGAACGTGATGAAGCAGGCCGCCAGCATGAAGGATTTCGAGCCCGATGCGCTGCTGCCCGGCATCACGATCAACACTGCGCCGGATAATTTCGCCCCGATCGAGCAGCTCCAGATGATGCGCTTCAAAGGCAGGAAATGGGAGCTGTTCGGCGACATCATCTCGAGCGATCTCGGCCACTAGGGCGCAGCGCGTCTCGCAATCAGAAATCGACCCGCGCGGCGGCGTCAACCTGCGCTGCTCCCATCTTGCAGCGGCGCCAATCTCGTGGCGCGGCAAAGAATCCATCGCCGCCTGAAAGGGTTGCTGCAAGGCAAGAGCTGAGCTCGCTGCGGCGGCATTGCCTTCGCCCATGGCTTCGTCAAGCCTGACAATGGCGCGGCGGCGCCTTCGACCTCGCTCAGCCCCATTCGACTAAAGGCGAGTTCTCGGTATCGCCTTCTCACGGGCCCGTTCCTTGCTGGCGATCCGGGAAGAGCATTGAATGTGCGAGGAGCCGCAAAGAGCTCCCAATCAGCAAAAAGCGACACATTCAACCACATCAAGGGAGACCAACATGCATTGCATCCACGTGCGGGCGGCAGCATTTTCGGCGGCTCTCCTGCTGACTGCCACCGTGTCCACGGCAGCGCTTGCGCAGAAGAAATACGACCTCGGCGCAACCGATAACGAAATCAAGATCGGCAACATCATGCCGTACAGTGGACCGGCTTCCTCCTACAGCGTGATCGGCAAGACGGAAGCGGCCTACTTCAACAAGATCAACGCGGAAGGCGGCATCAACGGCCGCAAGATCAATTTCATCTCCTACGACGACGGCTACTCGCCGCCGAAGACCGTCGAGCAGGCGCGCAAGCTGGTCGAGAGCGATGAAGTCCTGTTCATCTTCAACTCGCTCGGCACGCCGCCGAACTCGGCGATCCAAAAATACATGAACTCCAAGAAGGTGCCGCAACTCTTCGTGGCGACCGGCGCCACCAAGTGGAACGATCCCAAGGATTTTCCGTGGACCATGGGCTGGCAGCCGAGCTACCAGAGCGAGACGCAGATCTACGCGAAATACATCCTGAAGAACATGCCAAACGCCAGGATCGGTGTGCTCTACCAGAACGATGATTACGGGAAAGACTATCTGAAGGGCCTGAAGGACGGGCTGGGCTCCAAGGCCGCCGCGATGATCGTTGCGGAAGAGAGCTACGAGACGACCGAGCCGACCATCGACTCCCACATCGTCAACCTGAAAGCGTCCGGCGCCGACGTGTTCGTCAATCTATCGATACCGAAGTTCGCGGCACAGGCCATCAAGAAGGCCGCGGAAATCGAGTGGAAGCCGGTTCACTTCCTCAACCTCGTCAGTTCGTCGATCAGCGCCACGATCCACCCGGCAGGGTTCGAAAACGCTCAAGGCATCATCTCGGCTGCCTATCTGAAGGATCCGACGGATCCGCAATGGAAGAATGATCCGGATATCAAGGCCTGGAATGCATTCCTCGACAAATACTATCGCGAAGCCGACCGCAGCGATGCCTTCGTGATCTATGGCTACGCCGTCGCGCAAACCATGGTTCACGTGCTCAAGCAGTGCGGCGACGACCTGACGCGTGCGAACGTCATGAAGCAGGCGGCAAACATGCACGACTATGTGGTTGCGGGCCTGTTGCCCGGGGTGAAGATCAATACCAGCCCGACGGACTTTGCCCCGATTTCGCAGTTGCAGCTCCAGCGGCTCAAGGGCAACACCTGGGAGCTGTTCGGCGACGTGATCAGCAGCGACGTCGGTGGTTAACGGCGCCCTCGGCTGGGTGAAGGCTCCTGCGACCTCCGCCGCTCGGGCAAAAGCCTACTAAAGGAGAAGCTCCTGCGACTTGGCCGCAGGGGCTTTTTCTTGAAGCCGTCAGACAAATCGTATTGAATTGCGCCGGCGTCGCCAAAAACAATCAAGACAAGAAAAGGAAACGCAGACACACACCAAGAAAACAGGGAGATAGGAATGCCCGCTGTCACCGGCAAGCTTGCGGCCGCGTCACTGGCGCTCGCGCTCATTGCAGCCTCGACCTCCACTGCCTCAGCCCAGAAGAAATACGATACCGGCGCGACCGACACCGAGATCAAGATCGGCAACATCATGCCCTATAGCGGACCGGCCTCCGCCTACGGCATCATCGGGCGGACCGAAGCCGCCTATTTCAAGAAGATCAACGACGAAGGCGGCATCAATGGCCGCAAGATCAACTTCGTTTCCTATGACGACGCATACTCGCCGCCAAAGGCCGTGGAGCAGGCGCGCAAGCTGGTCGAGAGCGACGAAGTACTGCTCATCTTCAACTCGCTCGGCACGCCGTCGAACTCGGCGATCCACAAATACATGAACGCGAAGAAGGTGCCACAGCTCTTCGTCGCGACCGGCGCCACCAAGTGGAACGATCCCAAGGAATTCCCGTGGACGATGGGCTGGCAACCCAACTATCAGAGTGAGACGCAGATCTACGCGAAGTGGCTGCTCAAGAACAAACCGGACGCCAAGATCGCCGTGCTCTACCAGAACGACGATTACGGCAAGGACTATCTCAAGGGTCTGAAGGACGGCCTCGGCTCCAAGGCCGCCTCGATGATCGTCATGGAGGAGAGCTATGAGACCTCCGAGCCGACCATCGACAGCCACATCGTCAAGCTGAGGTCGACGGGCGCCGATGTCTTCATGAACATCACGACGCCGAAATTCGCGGCGCAGGCGATCAAGAAGGTCGCGGAGATCGGCTGGAAGCCGCTGCACTTCCTCAACAACGTCTCGGCCTCCGTCGGCAGCGTGATGAAACCCGCCGGCTTCGAGAACGGGCAGGACATCATATCGGCGGACTATCTCAAGGACGTGTCGGATCCGGAATGGAACAACGATCCCGGCATGAAGGAGTTTCTCGCTTTCATGGGCAAATACTTCCCGGAAGGTGACAAGCTCGACAAGGGCACCATCGTCGGCTACGCGGTGGCGCAGACACTGGTCCAGGTGCTCAAGCAATGCGGTGACAATCTCACGCGCGAGAACGTCATGAAGCAGGCTGCAAATCTGAAGGACTTCCGCACGGAGGCGTTGCTGCCAGGCATCCAGATCAACACGTCTGCGACCGACTTTGCGCCGATCAGCCAGCTCCGGCTCGAGAAGTTCAAGGGCGAGCGCTGGGAACTGTTCGGCGACGTCATCAGCGCCGACGTCGGCGGCTAGCACGCGACGACAGCAAGCCCCCTGCGAGATGATCGCAGGGGGTTTTTGCTTGCGCGCCGATTGTGATCACGCGATTGCATATCAAATGATGGTAAAGCCCGCTTACGCTTTGGCGCATGATGCGGTAGGCATGTAACCGGCAGCGTTTGCCGCCAGTCTCTGCTGTCTGCCCAAGAAACTGCTCAAGAAACTGCTCAAGAGTTTGCCGAAGGCCATCGTCATGACCGACCGACGTCCCCTGCTCCGCGCTCTCTACGACGCCGCCGTCGCCGCCGCCCATCCGAGCGTCGTGCTGGCACCGCATCTGCGGCCTGTCCCCAGGGGGCGCGTGATCTGCCTTGCCGCAGGCAAGGGCGCGGGAGCGATGGCCGCCGCCGCCGAGCGGCACTATCTCGACACGCTGAAGCTCGCGCCGGAGCGCATCGTCGGCATCGCCACCACCCGCCACGGCTACGGCGTGCCGACGCGGCGCATCCGTGTGGTCGAAGCCGGTCATCCCGTCCCTGATGAAGCCGGCCTGAAGGGCGCGACCGACACGCTCGCGCTCGCAGGCGAGGCCGGGCCCGATGATCTGCTGCTGGTGCTGCTCACCGGCGGCGGCTCGGCGAACTGGATCGCGCCGGTGGACGGCATCAGCTTCGCGCAGAAGCAGGCGGTCAACAAGGCGCTGTTGCGCTCGGGCGCGCCGATCGGCGAGATGAACATCGTCAGAAAACATCTGTCGCGGATCAAGGGCGGGCGACTCGCACGCGCCGGCAGGCACGCCGCCGAGATCGTGACGCTCGCGATCTCCGACGTGCCGCATGACGATCCGTCCGCGATCGCGTCCGGCCCCACTGTGCCCGATCCGACCACGCTGGCTGATGCGCGCGCGATCGTCGCGAAGTACAGGCTCGACATCGACGACGCCGTCCGCCGCGCGCTCGACGATCCCGCCAATGAAAGCTGCAAGCCGGGCGATGCCGCCTTTGCCCGCGCGCATTTCGAATTGATCGCGCGTCCCAAGCAATCGCTCGACGCCGCGGTGAAGCTTGCAAAGGACGCCGGCTACGAGACGGTCAATCTCGGCGCCGACCTCGAAGGCGAGGCGCGCGAGGTCGCGGCCGATCACGCCAGGCTGGCGCTCGAGGCGCGCGCGCAAGGCAAGCGCATGGCGATCCTGTCCGGCGGCGAACTCACGGTCACCGTGCGCGGCAATGGCCGCGGCGGGCCGAACCAGGAATACGCGCTGGCGCTCGCCGGCCTGTTGAGGGACACGGCCGGCATCTCGGCGCTTGCCGGCGACACCGACGGCGCCGACGGCGGCGCCGGTAACCCCACTGACCCCGCCGGCGCGCTGATCGACGCGGCGACGTTCGTGAAGATGAAGGCGCAGGGGCTTCAGCCGCAGGAATATCTGGACAACAACGACGCGACGGCGTTCTTCGAGGCGACCGGCGATCTGCTGTCGCCGGGCCCGACACTGACGAATGTCAATGACATCCGGGTGATCTTGGTGGATTGAGGCGCCGGCCCCGGTGTCGATGTCATTTCCCGCGACCCGGCTAGCCAAGGCTTCGCCGGGGCTTGCGCTGTTGGCTCGCCGAAGCTTTAGCGTAGGCGGCAAGCAGGGAATCCAGTACGCTGCGGCCTCTCCGTATTCCACCACCGCCTCTGGAATACTGGATCGCCCGATCAAGGTCGGGCGATGACAGTCGAGCCTCAAAATTCGTTGGCGATCTTCGAGAGCATCTGGATCAGGGCTTCGCGGCTGGTCTGCCCGAGCAAATCGTTCAGTCGTGCCTCGTGCTTGGTGGCGACGAGCTTCTTGGCGCGGGCCAGCACCGCCTTGCCCTTGTCGGTCAGCACAAGGATGTGCGAGCGGCGATCGTTGGTGGAACGGATCCGCGCGCAAAGGTCGCGACTCTCGAGATTGTCGAGCATGGCCACGAAATTCGGACGCAGGATGCCGAGGGTCGAGGCGACCTCGGTCTGGTTACGGCCCGGATTCTTCTCGACCAGCAGCAGCACGGAGAATTGGGCGGGCGTGAGCTGGAGCGACGTCATGCAGCGCAGGAAGTTCTCGAACACCTTGAGCTGCGCCCGCTTCAGTACATAACCGAGCTGTTCCGAGAGTTCGCCTAGCTGAAGGGCTTCGCCAGAACCCTGACCGTGTGCCTCGGCCGCATCCCTGCGGCCCCTGGCCGCGTCGCCGGACTTTTCAGAGGACTTTTCAGCGGTTTTGGAAACGGTCATCGCCTCGTGCTCGTAATCCCGCTAAGTTCGGGACGGATTGCCGGCCACCCTTGAGATTATATTTGATAATTGTTATGGATCATATCAAATATCGCCAGTTTTTTCAATGGCTGTGAGCGGACCGTCCACCGCAATCGCGGAGACCAGTCCGGATCTTTGAGGGGGAGCGTCCGGTCTTGAACACCACCATCATGCTGTTCCTGGTGCAGGACGGCATCACCAATGGCGCGATCTATGCGCTGCTCGGCCTGGCGCTGGTGCTGGTGTTCGCCGTCACCCGCGTGATCCTCATTCCCCAGGGCGAATTCGTCACCTATGGCGCGCTGACCTATGCCTCGCTGGCCGCGGGCCAGATGCCGGGGACAGCAAAACTCGCGCTCGCCCTTGGCACCGGGGCCTTCGCGTTCGACCTGTTCGCGGCACGCAAGGCGCTGCACGGGCGCCTGATCGTGCGCAGCTTCCTCACCAACATCGTGCTGCCGGCCATCGTGCTGGCGGCGACCCTCTACTTCGCCAGCCAGAAGCCGCCGGTCGCGGTCTGCATCGCACTGTCGCTGGTGATCGTGGCGATGATCGGCCTGTTCCTCTACCGCATCGCGTTCCAGCCGCTGGCGCACACCTCCGTGCTGGTGTTGCTGATCGCCTCGGTCGGCGTGCATCTCGCGCTTCAAGGGCTGGGCCTCTTGTTCTTCGGCGCGGAAGGCCAGCGCGGGCCGGCCGTGCTGTCCGGCGCGTTCACCGCGGGCGCGCTGCGCTTCACCGGTCAGAGCATCACGGTCTACGCCATCACCATCGCCTTCATCGTCGGACTCTGGCTGTTCTTCGGCCTGACGCTCTACGGCAAGGCGCTGCGCGCAACGGCCGTGAACCGGCTCGGCGCACGACTGGCGGGCATCCGCACCACGCTGTCGGGGCAGATCGCGTTCCTGCTGGCTTCCGTCATCGGCGCGCTGTCGGGCATCATGATCGTGCCGATCACGACGCTCTATTACGACTCGGGCTTCCTGATCGGCCTGAAAGGCTTTGTCGCCGCGATCATCGGCGGGCTCGTCAGCTACCCCTTGACCGCCGTCGCGGCGCTCGTCGTCGGCATCGTCGAGGCGTTCTCGTCCTTCTATGCCTCCAACTACAAGGAGGTCATCGTTTTCATGCTCTTGATCCCCGTGCTGCTGCTGCGCTCGCTCGCAGCGCCCGCGGTCGAGGAAGAGAAGGACTGACGCGCGATGCAGAGCCGGCTTCCCATCCTCATCTTCGCGCTTCTGATGGCGGCGATCCCGCATCTACCGGGCATGCCGCCGTTCTGGATCGTGCTGCTCGACAATATCGGCCTTGCCGCGCTCGTCGCGATGGGCCTCGTGCTGCTCACCGGCGTCGGCGGCCTCACCTCGTTCGGCCAAGCGGCCTTCGTCGGCTTCGGCGCCTACACCACCGCGGTGCTGTCGACGGCCTATGGCCTGTCGCCCTGGCTGACGCTGCCGCTGTCGCTTGTGGTGAGCGGCCTCTTCGCGGTGCTGCTCGGTCTGATTACCGTCCGCCTCTCCGGCCACTATCTGCCGCTTGGCACGCTCGCCTGGGGACTCGGCCTGTTCTATCTCTTCAGCAAGCTCGAATTTCTGGGCCGTAACGACGGCATCTCGGCGATCCCGCCGCTGTCGATCGGCTCGTTCAAAATGCTCTCACCCGGCTCGATCTATTACGCGATCTGGGCCGCCGTGATCCTCTCGGCACTGCTCACGACGAACCTGCTGGACTCCCGCACCGGCCGCGCCATCCGTGCGCTCCGGCGCGGCCATGTCGCTGCCGAGGCGTTTGGCGTGCACACGCCGCGCGCAAAGCTCCTGGTATTCATCCACGCCGCGGTGCTGGCCGGTCTGTCCGGCTGGCTCTACGCGCATCTTCAGCGCGCGGTGAATCCGACGCCGTTCGGCGCGCAGGCCGGCATCGAATATCTCTTCATCGCGGTGGTCGGCGGCGCCGGTTATGTCTGGGGCGGCGTGCTCGGCGCGGCGATCGTCGTGGTCCTGAAAGAAGTGCTCCAGAGCTACCTGCCGCTGATCCTGCCCGGCTCCGGCCAGGTCGAGACCATCGTGTTCGGCATCATGCTGGTGGCGCTGCTGCAACTCGCGCCCGGCGGCGTCTGGCCGTGGCTGATGTCGTTCCTGCCCGAGCGCTCCGGGGGCAAGAAGCCGGACACCTCGCTGAAGCTGGAGCAGCGCAGCCGCTCGGCAGGCCAGTCCAACGTGCTGCTCCAGGTCGAGAAGGCGCGAAAGCAGTTCGGCGGCGTGGTGGCGGTCAACAACGTCTCCTTCGACGTCCAGGCCCGCGAGATCGTCGCGCTGATCGGGCCGAACGGCGCCGGCAAGAGCACGACCTTCAACCTCATCACCGGCGTGCTCTCGGCCTCGTCCGGCTCGATCTCGGTGCTCGGCAAGAAAGTCGACAAGGCGCCGCCGCAGGAGATCGTCAAGCTCGGCATCTCCCGCACCTTCCAGCACGTCAAGCTCGTGCCGGACATGACCGTGCTGGAGAACGTCGCGATCGGCGCGCATCTGCGCGGCCATTCGGGGCCGATCTCCTCGATGCTGCGACTCGACCGCGCCGACGAGGCCAAGCTGCTCGCCGAAGCCGCCCGCCAGATCGAGCGCGTCGGCCTCGCCGACCAGATGCATCAGCTCGCAGGCAGTCTCTCGCTCGGCCAGCAGCGCATCGTCGAGATCGCGCGTGCGCTCTGCGTCGACCCAATGCTGCTCCTGCTCGACGAGCCGGCCGCGGGCCTGCGCCACATGGAGAAGCAACGCCTCGCAACGCTTTTGCGTGAGCTGCGCGACGGCGGCATGAGCGTGCTTCTGGTCGAGCACGACATGGGCTTCGTGATGAATCTCGCCGACCGCATCGTGGTGCTCGATTTCGGCACCAAGATCGCGGAAGGAACGCCCGCCACGATCAAGACCAATCCGGAAGTGATCAAGGCCTATCTCGGAGTGGCGGCATGAGCGCGCTGTTGTCCGTCACCGACGCCCACGTCGCCTACGGCAAGGTCGAGGCGGTGCGCTCGGTCTCGCTCGAGGTCGGCCAAAACGAGATCGTTACCATCGTCGGGGCCAACGGCGCCGGCAAGACCACGCTGCTCTCGGCCATCATGGGCATCCTGCCGTTGAAAGGCCGCGTCGCCTTTGCCGGCGAAGATCTCGCCCGGCTCGACATCGAGGACCGCGTCGCGATGGGCCTCGGCCTCGTGCCGGAGCACCGGGAACTGTTCGTGACCATGAATGTCGAGGACAATCTCGAGCTCGGGGCTTTCCGCATCGAGAGGAGCCGGGCGAAGGCCTCGATCGAGCGGATCTATACGTTGTTCCCGCGGCTCAAGGAGCGCCGCAAGCAGCTCGCCGGCACGCTCTCCGGTGGTGAGCAGCAGATGCTCGCGATGGGCCGTGCGCTGATGGGCGAGCCGAAACTCTTGATGCTGGACGAACCGAGCCTCGGTCTTGCCCCGATCATCGTCGCCGACATCTTCCGTATCGTCACCGAGCTTCGGGCTAGCGGCGTCTCGGTTCTGCTGGTCGAGCAGAACGCACAGGCCGCGCTGAAGATCGCGGACCAGGCCTATGTGATGGAACTCGGCGAGTTCGTGCTGAGCGGCAAGGCGAGTGACGTCGCGGCCAACGAACGGGTCGCGGCAAGCTATCTTGGTTTCCAGCACGAAGGCGATACTGTATTGTAGGTTGCCGCGTAGGCTGGCCTCCCGTCCTTGAAAATCCATAGGCAGCTGCGCGCGGAGCGGGAAGGACTACAGGTTCGTGGGCGACACGCGACAAAGATAGTACCGTCCTCGACCGGTCGCCCTTGGGATTTTGTCAAGTTTTCGGCCGGGTTCCGTCAGACAAGTGGTGCGCCGGCCTGGCGCCGGTGATCGTGCGATTGACCAGACCAACAGTCCTCTCGTCGGAGGTCATGGCTCATGAGTCCCGTCACAATTGCGCTGATCGTGCTTCTGGGCGTCGTGCTGCTGTTCGCACTCTGGCTCATGGGCATCTACAACGGACTGGTGGTCGCCGCGAACCGTTTCAAGAACGCCTTCGCACAGATCGACGTGCAGCTCAAACGACGCTACGACCTGATTCCGAACCTGGTAGAAACCGTCAAGGGCTACATAACCCACGAGCGGGAGACGCTCGACGCCGTCATCAAGGCCCGTAACAGCGCGATGGCGGCCGAGCAGAAAGTTGCCGCCAACCCCAGCGACCCGGCGGCCGTGAGGGAGCATAACCAGGCCGAGGCCCAGCTGGGCGGCGTCCTGGGCCGGCTCTTTGCCCTGTCCGAGGCGTATCCGGACCTCAAGGCCAACCAGAACATGCTCGCCCTGCAGGAGGAGCTGAGCTCGACCGAGAACAAGATCGCCTTCGCCCGGCAAGCGTTCAACGACGCCGCCGCCACCTACAACATCCGGCGCGAGGTCTTCCCGGCCAACACGGTGGCCGGCATGTTCGGCTTCAAGGAGGCAGCGCTGCTCGAAACCCCGGAGACCGAGCGCCCAGCGCCCAAGGTGTCGTTCTGACCCGGAACGTCCACCGTTCCGGTGCGTCCCATGCTTCCGGTTCCACGCTCGAAAAGTCGTCTCTGACCATGGCCACAAATTTCTTTCAGCAGCAGGATTCGGCCCGACGCAAGACCCTCCAGCTGGTGGTCTATTTCGTCCTGGCTATCCTGATTCTGATCGCCCTGGTGTACGGGCTGTTGGTCGCGGTCAGCATGGATAGCGGCCCCGGGCCGGAGTCCTGGTGGCAGCCGGAGCTGCTCCTGCTCGCTGCGCCCGGGGTGGGCCTTGTGGTCGGGGCGGCGAGCGTGTTCAAGGTGGCCCAGCTCTCGTCCGGCGGCCAGGCCGTCGCCCTGATGCTGGGTGGTGAGGAGGTGCCCGGCACGACCACCGACGCGCGGGAGAAGCAGCTGCTCAACGTCGTCGAGGAAATGGCGCTTGCCGCGGGAGTGCCTGTGCCCCCCGTCTATGTTCTGGCGGAGCCCGGCATCAATGCCTTCGCGGCCGGCTACGCCCCGGGCGATG
Source organism: Pseudomonadota bacterium (assembly GCA_023388935.1). Classification (GTDB taxonomy): domain Bacteria; phylum Pseudomonadota; class Alphaproteobacteria; order Rhizobiales; family Xanthobacteraceae; genus Bradyrhizobium. The sequence goes on from JAEWFG010000170.1 coordinate 15,271, forward strand.
CCGTGGTCGCCGTCTCCCAGGGCTGCCTCAACTATTTGACCCGCGACGAGCTGCAGGGCGTGGTGGCCCACGAGTTCAGCCACATCCTCAACGGCGACATGCGGCTCAACATCCGGCTGATCGGTCTGATCTTCGGGATCATGGCGTTGTCCATCATGGGCCGTATGCTCATGTTCACGTCCGGACGCTCGTCGGGAAGGAATGATTCCCGTGGCGGCCTGATGCTGGTGGGCCTCGGCGTGTTTGTGCTGGGCCTGGTGGGAGCGTTCTTCGGTCGGCTGATCATGGCGGCGGTGTCTCGGCAGCGCGAGTACCTGGCCGACGCCAGTGCCGTCCAGTTCACGCGCAACCCCGAAGGCATTGGCGGAGCGCTCAAGAAGATCGGCGGGCTGGCCGAGGGGTCGCACATCGGCAATCCACAGGCGGCCGAGGTTGGGCACATGTTTTTCGCCAACGCCTTCGCCGGCGGGGGACTCGCCGGACTGCTGGCCACCCACCCGCCCCTCGTCGAGCGCATCCGCCGGCTCGATCCCCAGTTCGATGGCCAATTCCTGGAGGTGCGGCCGGTCAGTGTCGATCGGGAAGAACTCGAAGGTGCTCGCCGCAGCCGTAGCCCGCCATTCGCGGGGATGCCGAGGTTGCCGAGCGTGCCGCAAGTGCCGCTACCGGTCCTGGGCTTCGCCGACGAAGCGGCATCCCGGGTCGGCCAGATCGACCCGGAAGAAATCAGCCGCGCGAACGCGCTGCGCGAGGGTATGCCCGACGTGCTCCGGCTCGCTGCTCAAGAGCCATTCAGTGCTCACGCCCTCGTCTATGCCCTTCTCCTGGACCCGCGAGCGGACCTGCGGGACCTCCAGCTGACCCGGCTGAAGGCCGGGACTGAGCCGCGCGACTTCGCCGAAACCCTGCGGCTGGTCGCCCCTGTCCAGGCCCTGCCGGACACGCACCGGCTGCCCCTTCTGGACCTGGCCATGCCAGCCCTGCGGCAGATGTCGCCCGGCCAGTACCGGACTTTCCGCGCCGAGGTCGAGAGGCTGATGATCGCCGACCAGCGGCTAAGCCTGTTCGAGTACACCCTCAGCTGTGTGCTGCATCGCCATCTCGACTCCCAGTTCTTGCCGCAGCGTAAGACGCGTCAAGTGCACAGCTCGCCGGCAAAACTGGCGCGCCCGGTGGCGACGGTGTTGGCGCTATTGGCCTGGGAAGGTCAGCCGGAACTCGACCAGGCCGCTGCGGCCTTCGATATTGGCATGCGCAGCTACATCGGCGGCGACCACACCCACCGCCTGCCGCCGCGAGAGGAATGCTCTCTCGCCGAGTTCGACGCGGCGCTGCAAACGCTCAATCAATCCGTCCCGGCCATCAAGCGCCGGATCGTCGTCGCCTGCGCGGCCTGCATCCTGGCAAACCAGCAGGTCACCGTCCGCGAAGCGGAGCTGCTCCGCGCCATTTGCGATACGCTCGACTGCCCGCTACCGCCGCTCGTCGTGGGGGATGCGGGGGAAGGATCAACGACAATGCAGGCATTTCGTCGAAGCTAGGAAGGACTCATCCAGGTCGCCCCAAGCGCGCCAGTGCGGATCGTGAGTAACCGCTCAATATTCGAGCCGCCCCCACCAGCAATTGTCGACCGACTCAGCCCGCGGTCCTTTCTCCTCGGCTGGCGACCCGAGATTCCATTTTGTCGCCAGGTCAATACAGAACAGCGTCATCCCGCCGCTCGTCCAGTCGTAGACCTTTTTGACCCGGTACATCGTTCCGCTTGGCCCGAAGCGGCTGCAGACATTGGTGAACATGCCGGTCCCCGCCGCGGGCTTGTCCGGCAAAGGATGGCGGTCGACAAAACGCAGCGCCGCGGAGAGGCCCTCCATGGCGTGCGTGCGTTCCAGCTCCTTGGTGTTCTCAAGATCGAAGCAGACGAGCGTTTGGACCTGCAACGAGATGATATCACCGACCTGGGGCCGCTCGGTTGCATGGGCTGAGGTGAGGGCAGCCGCGGCCAGAGCGAAAACCAGCAGAGATGACGGTTTCATGGCTCCGGCTCCCTTTCACGATTTTCAGCCCTTCGGCATCCGCGCACGTCTCTGATCTCGCGCCCACGGTCGCGTTTTGCGGAGGATGTATCCTTCGCCTCGAATGCGACACCATTGCGGTCCGAAATCTTGACGGCTGTCCCTTTTTTGCGACCATCCACCCGCCGGCCAAGCATGGAGCGGCGCGCACCGAGCGTGTGGCTCTTTAAGGTCAGCTCGCCGCCACTTTCTCGCCCTTCAGCGCCGCCACTTCCGCTTCCAGCTCCGCGATCCGCTGATCGCGCGTCGCTACCGCCGCCGCGACGTCCGCGGCATCGAACTTCTGCGGAATGTGCTGCGGGCAGTTCGTATCCCATGCCGCGATCTTGAACAGGATCACCTGCTCGGGCCGCGCGCGGTATCCCCTCGGCATCAGCGATTGCGTCAGCGCCTCGTCGTCCTCGACCACCCGCGCCTCGCCCCAGATCTTCACCCGGCGGCGATGGGCGTAATCCATCACGAAGATGTAGGCCTTGGGATTCTCCGACAGATTCCCCTGCGTGAGATATTGCTGGTTGCCAGCGTAGTCGACGAAAGCGAGCGTCTGCCTGTCCAGCACCTTGAGGAAGCCCTTCGGCCCGCCGCGGTGCTGGATATAGGGCTGGCCGTCGGCCGAGGCGGTGGCGAAATAGAAGCTGTTGGCGTCGGCCAGGAACGCCGCGAGCTTGTCGTCGACCTCGGTACGCCAGCCGCGCTGCTCGGCATGGGCATAAGCCTCACGCGAGCCCTTGCGGGTCTGGATTGATTTCACGGCCGGCGTGAAAGCCACGTCGCTTGCATAGGTATGGGCCGCTGCCGTCATCGGAACATCTCCTGAAACTCCGGCGCATTCCTGCGTCTTTCGACACGTAACGTGGACCTTCCCTCGACTAAAACAATTAGCCTGCTTGACACTTCATCGTTGCGATATATGCAACAATGCCATGGACCACTTTGAAGCCATGCGCGTCTTCGTCACCGTCGCCGACCTGCGCGGCTTTGCGCCGGCGGCGCGCAAGCTGCGGCTGTCGCCCTCGGCGGTGACGCGGCTGATCGCGGCATTGGAGGAGCATCTCGGCGCGCGGCTGTTGCAGCGAACCACGCGGCAGGTGACGCTGACCGACGTCGGCACGCGCTATCTGGAGCGCGCGCGGCGCATTCTCGCCGATGTCGAGGAGGCCGAGGGCTCCGCGCGTGAGGAGCGCAACCGGCCGAGCGGACGTCTGGTGGTGTCGGCGCCGGTCGGCTTCGGCCGGCTGCATGTCGGGCCGGTGATGACCGCCTACCTCAAGCGCTATCCCGAGGTCGCCTGCGAATTGCGGCTGTCGGACCATCTGGTGAATCTGGTGGAAGATGCCGTCGATGCCGCGGTCCGGATCGGTCATCTCGCCGACTCTTCACTCGTCGCACGCCAGGTCGGCGAGATGCGGCGGATCGTCGTGGCCGCGCCGAACTATCTGAAGCGTCATGGCGAGCCGAAGACGCCGGAAGCGCTCGCCTCGCAGCAGACCATCCAGTTCGGCCCGGCGTCCGAATGGCGCTTCCTGCGCGAGGGCCGCGACGTCGAGATAACGTTGTCTCCCCGCTTCATCAGCAACAGCGCCGACGCCGCCCTGCAATATGCCGAGGCCGGAGGCGGCGTAACGCGCGTGCTCGCCTATCAGGCCGCCGACGGCTTGAGGCGCGGGCGGCTGAAGATCGTGCTGGGGAAATACGAGCAGCCGGCGCTGCCGATCCACATCGTCTACCCGACCTCGCGCCTGCTCTCAGCCAAGGTGCGCGCGTTCATCGATCTCGTGGTGGAGACGACGGAGTGGAGGTTTGGGTAAGGCGCTCGTGCCCCGGACGCAGCGCAGCACATAGTGATGCGCTGCAGAGCCGGGGCCTATGCCTCATGGGTCCCGGCTCTGCGTCGCGTCATTTCATGCCGCACCGCGTCCGGGACACGAGCGAGTCACCCCTTCTTCGGCACCACGCGAAACGTGCCACTCGCCCGCGCGATCACGACATCGTCGGCCTTGACCAGGCTCTGTGCAAAACAAATGGTGCTGCCGGTCTTGATCACCTCGCTCTCGACCGCGAGCCACTGGCCGATCTCCGCGGTGCCGACGAAATCGATCGAGAGCGAGATCGTCACGAACGATGTGGTCCAGTTCGTCACTTGCGCGCAGCTATAGCCCATGGCGTTGTCGGCGAGCGCGGTGATGAGGCCGCCATGGATCAGGCCACGGCCGTTGGTGTGCGGCTTCGCCAGACGCAGGCCGATGATCATGGCCTTGTCGCTCTTCTTCGCGTAGAGCGGCTCCCAGGGTTCGGTGAGAGGGCTCTTACGAGTATGCGGCTCGAAGCCTTCTGGGATGTCGGTGGTGGTCATTGCCGTCTCGCATCGTTGATGGGGTTGCCAGCATTGAACGCGATAGACGCAACGGATGCATCACCTACAAAGTTTTAAACGGGATTTGCGCGGGCGTTTGAAACGATCTTCGCCGTCATTGCGAGGAGCGAAGCGGACGAAGCAATCCAGCCTGCGTCCGCGGAGGGATTTCTGGATTGCTTCGCTTCGCTCGCAATGACGATGTGGAGACACCGTCCTAGAACGGCAACCCCACATAATTCTCCGACAGCGACGTCATCGCGGCCTGCGAGTGCGTGACGTAGTCGAGCTCGGCGAGCTGGATGCGCGCGCCGATGGTGCCGGTGTCGGGGAACTTGTGCAGCATCGAGGTCATCCACCAGGAGAAACGTACGGCCTTCCAGACCCGTGCCAGCGCCTTGGCGGAATAGGCGTCGATCCCGGCATTCGATTTCTCGTCGTAGAATTCGCGGAAGGCGCTCGCGAGGTAATGCGCGTCGCTCGCAGCGAGGTTCAACCCCTTGGCGCCGGTCGGCGGCACGATGTGCGCGGCGTCGCCGCACAGGAACATCTTGCCGAAGCGCATCGGCTCGGCGACGAAGCTGCGCAGCGGCGCGATACTCTTCTCGATCGAGGGACCCGTGACGAGGCTGTCGGCGGCCTCCTGGTCGAGCCTGCGTTTCAGCTCGTCCCAGAAACGGTCGTCCGGCCACTGGTCGATATGATCATCGAGCGAACACTGCAGGTAATGCCGGCTGCGCTTCATGGAGCGCATGGTGCAAAGCGCAAAGCCGCGGGCATGATTGGAATAGATCAGCTCGTGGCTAACCGGCGGCGTCTCGGACAGGATGCCGAGCCAGCCGAACGGATAGACCCGCTCGAACTCCTCGATCGCCGACGCCGGGACACTGGCGCGGCTGACACCGTGAAAACCGTCGCAGCCGGCGATGAAGTCGCAATCAATCTCGTGGGTGACTCCATCCTTGACCCAGGTTACGCGCGGGTGCCGACCGTCGAAATCATGCGGCTGCACATCCTTGGCCTCGTAGACCGAAACGAGACCGGCGGCCTTGCGCGCATTCATCAGGTCGAGCGTGACCTCGGTCTGGCCGTAGATCGTGACCGTCTTGCCGGTCGCGCCCTTCATGTCGATGCGATGACGGCGGCCGGAAAAGGCGAGCTCGATGCCCTCATGCACCAGGCCTTCGGCATGCGCCCGCGCTCCGGCGCCGACCTGGTCGAGCAGCGCGACGGTTCCTTCCTCCAGGAGACCGGCGCGGATGCGGCCGAGCACATAATCCGGGCTCTGCCGCTCGAGGATGACGTTATCGATGCCGTATTGATGCAGCAGTTGTCCAAGCAACAATCCTGCCGGCCCGGCCCCGATGATTGCGACTTTTGTCCGCAATACTTGCTCCTCCCGATCCTGTAGGTTTTCGTCGCGGCTCGCTTGTCGCGGTCGTCCGCGCGCGATAATTATAACATATAACGGTTGGACAAAAGGGGAGTGCTGGTCGCCCGAGCAGGGACAAATCCATGCAACATGGCTGACGTAGATGACGCGGCAGCACGCTCACGCCAGTTCCGGCTTGAACGCGCCAGCCAATTAGATAACATGTTAACTAACGAGACCGGGCCAGCGAAGCCCGCCGTCGAAAAGAGGGAGAGACGACCGATGAGGAAAGCGTGTCTGGCTTTGCTGCTGGCAGCAAGCGTGACGCCCGCGTTCGCGCAGGACAAGACCTTCGACCTGAAGATCTCGCACTGGGTGCCGGCCTCGCATCCGCTGCAGAAATCGCTGGAAGACTGGGCGGCCGCGGTGGAGAAGGATTCCGGCGGCACCATCAAGGGCAAGGTGTTTCCGGCCCAGCAGCTCGGCAAGGCCTTCGACCATTACGACATGGCGCGCGACGGCATCGCCGACGTCACCTATGTCAATCCCGGCTACCAGCCCGGCCGCTTTCCGATCATCGGCGCCGGCGAGCTGCCGTTCCTGATCTCGGATGCCAAGGGCGGCTCTATGGGCTTGGACGCCTGGTACCGCAAATATGCCGAGAAGGAGATGAAGGACGTCAAATACTGCCTCGCCTTCGTCCACTCGCCATCCTCCTTCCACTCCCGCACCAAGAAGATCGTGATGCCGGAGGACGTGAAGGGCCTGAAGATCCGCCCGGCGCACGCCACCATGGCGAATTTCGTCACCTCGCTCGGCGGCACCAATGTGCAGTCCTCCGCACCTGAAGTGCGCGACATCATCGAACGCGGCGTCGCCGACGGCGTCACCTTCCCCTGGGGCTCGCTGGTGCTGTTCGGCATCGACAAGGTGACCAAGTACGACATGGAGGCCCCGCTCTACACCACGACCTTCGTGTTCGTGATGAACAAGGACAAGTACAATGCGATGTCCGACAAGCAGAAGGCAGCGATCGACAAGAACTGCTCGGTCGAGATGGCGGGCGCGGTCGGCGAACACTGGGGCAAGTTCGAGGACGCGGGCATCGACAAGATCAAGGCCGAGTCGGGTCACGACGTCTACAAGCTGACCGCAGAGCAGACCGCCGCCTGGAAGAAGGCCGCCGAGCCGCTGGTCAAGACCTGGGCCGACGGCGCCAAGAAAGCCGGCGCTGATCCGGACGCCGCGCTCGCGGACCTCAAGGCATCGCTGAAGAAGTACAACGCGCTGGCGGAGTGACTTCGCGTCGAAGGAAATACGGCGGCGGGAAGCATCTCGCCGCCGTCGTTCGCGGGCCGAGATGTGAGGAGCGCACGACGCTTCCTCTCCCTCTCCCCGCCTGCGGGGGCGCGACGAGCTTCGCTCGCGCTGAGAGCGTCGGGGTGAGAGGGCCCTCCGTGGGGGCGGATTCGTGGAGAGTCCCCCTCACCCGGAATCCGCGCTGCACGCGCATTCCGGCCTCTCCCCGCAGGCGGTCCGCAGGCGGGGAGAGGCGAAGGACCGCCGCTGGAGTCGAGAGCGAGAATGACATCAGGTAGGACATTCCCATGAAGCGCGCCTGGATGGATCGCGTGATCGATTCGATCGAATGGATCGCAGCTGCCTTCGTCGGTATCGTCGCGCTCGACATCTTCCTGTCGGTGCTGCTGCGGAACACGCTGAACTATTCGATCCCTGACTCGTTCGACATCGGCCGCATGCTGCTCGGCATCCTCATTTTCTGGGGCATTGCGGCGACGTCCTATCGCGGCACCCACATCACGGTCGACCTGATCTGGGGCAATGTCGGGCCGCGTTATCAACGCTGGATCGACGTGTTCGCAACGCTGGTGCTGTTGTTCGTCGTCACGGTGCAGACCTGGACGCTGTTCGACAAGGTGCGCGGCACCTACAATGACAACGTCCAGACTTTCGACATGCACATGCCGACCTGGCCGTTCTTCGCGATCGCCTGGATCGGCGACGTCTCGGCCGTGCTGCTGATCGCGATCCGCACTTACCGGCTGATCTTCCATCCCGAAGAGATGCACGACCCCAAGCTGAAGGCGACGGAGTAATCATGAGCACCGATGCCGTCGCCGTTATCGGCTTCGTTTCCCTGTTCGCGTTGATGCTGCTGCGCGTACCCGTCGGCATGGCCATGGGCCTCGTCGGCGTGTCCGGCTTCTCCTATCTCGTCGGCGCGACGCCGGCGCTGAAACTGGTCGGCCAGACCTCGATGCGCACGGTCACCGACTACACCTTCGGCGTCATCCCGATGTTCCTGCTGATGGGCTCCTTCGTCAGCAATTCCGGCATGAGCCGCGAGCTGTTCCGCGCCGCCAACGGCTTTGTCGGACATCTGCGCGGAGGGCTCGGCATTGCCACGGTCGGCGCCTGTGGTGGCTTTGCCGCGATCTGCGGCTCGTCGGTCGCGACAGCCGCGACCTTCTCCGCCGTCGCCTATCCCGAGATGCGCCGCTTCGGCTATCCGCAATCCTTCGCCACCGGCGTGATCGCGGCGGGCGGCACGCTGGGCGCGATGCTGCCGCCCTCCACCGTGCTCGCGGTCTACGGCATCATCACCGAGCAGGACATCGGAAAGCTCTTCATCGCCGGCATCATCCCCGGCCTGCTCGCGATGACCATGTACATGATCACGATCGGCCTGATCGGCTATTTCCGTCCGGACTTCCTGCCCAAGGGCAAGGTGGTGCCATGGCGCGAGCGCTTTGCCGGCCTGAAGGACATCTGGGCGCCGGTGCTGCTGTTCATCTTCGTCATCGGCGGCCTCTATGGCTTGCCGTTCCTGCCGCGCTTCACCCCGACGGAGGCCGGCGGCGTCGGCGCCACCGGCGCCTTCATCATCGGCGTACTGACGCGGCGGCTCGACCGCGAGAAGATCTTGATGTCGCTGCTCCAGGCGACGCGCACCGCAGCCGCGGTGTTCACGGTGCTGATCGGCGCGCTGATCTTCGGCTATTTCCTCACGGTGACGCAGACCCCGCAGAAGGTGACGGAATTCCTGACCGGCCTCGGCCTCGGCCCCTACGGCGTGCTGGCGCTGATCATGGTGATGTATCTCGTGCTCGGCTGCCTGATGGACGCCATGGCGATGATCATCCTCACCGTGCCGATCATCTTCCCTGTCATCACGCACCTTGGCTTCGATCCGATCTGGTTCGGCGTCATCATCGTCATGACGGTCGAGCTCGGCCTGATCCACCCGCCGGTCGGCATGAACGTCTTCGTCATCAAGAGCGTGGTGAAGGACGTCTCCTTCTCCACCATCTTCAAGGGCGTGATCCCGTTCGTGGCGACCGACCTGGTGCGGCTGCTGATCCTGATCGCGTTCCCGCTGCTGGCGACATGGCTGCCAGCGCGCATGATGGCCAATTGAGGGGCGTTGCTTCCCCTCTCCCCTTGTGGGAGAGGGTGGCTCGCCGCGCAGCGGCGAGACGGGTGAGGGGTCTCGCTCCGCACGCGGAGCTGCCCGAGTTGAGTTCGCTGAAGCAACCCCTCATCCGGCGCTTCGCGCCACCTTCTCCCGCAAGGGGAGAAGGAAGCGCAGCACGTATGGCGCGATAGTTGGAGATAGCCAATGACTCCCACGCTCGAAACCAAATACGTCTTCACCATCACCGCGAAGATCGGCGACGTCGTCACCGCCGGCGAGACCGGCATCGGCGTGCGCCGCATCATCCCGATCATCGGCGGCGAGGTGAAGGGCGCGATCACCGGCAAGGTGCTGCCGTTCGGCGCCGACTTCCAGACCATCCGGCCCAACGAGCTGATCGACCTCGAAGCCAGATACGCTTTCGAGACCGACGACGGTGCCGTCGTCTATGTCGAGAACAAGGGCATGCGCTTCGGCCCGGTCGAGCTGTTGCAAAAGCTCAAGCGCGGCGAGCCGGTCGATCCAAAACTGATCTATTTCCGCACCGTCCCGCGGTTCGAGACGGGGCATGAGAAGTATCGCTGGCTGATGGAGCACATCTTCGTCGCCTCCGCCGCGCGCCACGCCGACCGCGTCGTGATCGATGTGCATCAGGTGATGTGAGCGGGCCAATACAACGAATGCAGCCCCGATGAGCGCTGCGACATCCGGGACAACGACGACCAACCCCGGATATCGCCTCCTCATCCGGGCCACTTGCTGGTCACTTATTACGAGGTGGAGGCCGAAATCCGCCTTTGACGCGGCTCCGGGCGGGTCCAGGATACGGCTTGCGCAAGATTGCGCAGACCACGGAGTGCCACCATGTCCGCAATGGCTTCCACCGACTCGAGTCCACGACACAGCTTCGATCCTGCCGAAATGGGCGCCATCGCCCATCTCTACCGGGGCGAGGTCTATCGCTCGACGATCTGGCGAACGCGGCTCGACAACACAACCAATTGGGCGATCGTCACCATGGGCATTGCGCTCTCGACGACCTTTTCGAGCCCGCAAGCATCTCCGTTGCCGCTCGTGCTCGTCGGGTTGCTGCTTGCCGCGTTTCTCGCGATGGAGGCGCGGCGCTATCGCTATTTCAACGTCTGGCGCGCCCGCGCCCGCTGGATCGAGAAGAATTTCTACGCGCCGATGTTCACGGGCGAAGCGCACGACGACGGCTGGCAGACCGTTCTTGCGCGCGACTATACCGCGCCTCGCCATCACATTTCGTTCGTCCGCGCTGCGGGGCGGCGGCTGCGTCGCAACTACGTTTGGATCCTCGCCATCCAGGCCGTCGCCTATTACGGCAAGATTGCAATCCACCCGACGCCCGCAGCGAGCTTGTCAGAGTTTATCGATCGCGCGGCGGTCGGCCCGCTTCCCGGCTGGATCGTTCTGATCATGGGGTTTGCCTACGATTTCGGCTGGGTGGCGTTCGCGCTCGGCACGCTGTGGCTCGACCAGCGCGAGCACGGGGCCAAGAGCGACGGAGTGGCGATGGGTTAGCGACAGGGGTGTGGGGTTGGTCTGCGGCGCCGGTCTCGTCCGAGAGTTGGTGGCGGAACCCACGCTCATATTGACTCCCCCAGAATTCGTTATACAACATAACTATTCTGATAAGGACGCAAATGACACAGGGAAACGCCGAGACCGCTGACGCGGGCGCCTCCGGACTGTTGAGGATCGAGAGGGCGGACAGGGTTCTGACCGTGGGTCTGAACCGGCCAGCCAAGCGCAATGCGCTCAACGACGGCATCATCCTGGAAATCGGCGAATGCTTTGCGTCACTGCCCGAGGATATCGGCGCGGTCGTCATCCACGGCATTGGTGACCATTTCTCCTCCGGCCTCGACTTGTCCGAACTGCAGGATCACGACGCGACCGGTGGCCTCTTGCATTCGCAGATGTGGCACCGGGTGTTCGACCGCATCCAGTATAGCCGCGTGCCCGTGATCGCGGCGCTCAAGGGCGCGGTGATCGGCGGCGGGCTCGAACTTGCCTGCGCCGCTCATATCCGCGTCGCCGAACCTTCGACCTATTTCGCGCTGCCCGAGGGGCAGCGCGGCATCTTCGTCGGCGGCGGTGGCTCGGTGCGGCTGCCGCGGCTGATCGGTGTCGCCAGGATGATGGACATGATGCTGACGGGGCGCGTCTATTCCGCGACCGAAGGCGCCTCCTACGGCTTTGCGCAATATGTGACGGAGGCCGGCAACGGCTTACCTAAGGCGCTGGAGCTTGCGACCAAGATCGCCTCCAACGCGCCGCTGACGAATTTCGCCGTGCTCCAGGCGCTGCCGATGATCGCCGAGGCCAATCCACAGACCGGCCTGCTAATGGAATCGCTGATGGCGACGGTGGCGCAGAGCGACAAGGAGGCAAAACGCAGGATCCGCGAATTCCTCGAGCACAAGACCGCCAAGGTGAAGCCGAAATCATGAGCGCACAGCCGTCCTCTTCCAGCACAGAGCGCGGCGCGAGCACTTCTCCGCTGCGGCCGATCTCGTTCGGCGATCCCGCTGTTAATATCGAGCGGCGCGACGACGGCACGATCTACCTGCGGCCCAAGCAGCCGCTCGGCGACTATCCCGTCCGCATCACCGACCGCCTGCATCACTGGGCCAGGACGACGCCGGACCGCGTGTTCATGGCGGAGCGCGAAGGCGGCCGCGGCTGGCGCAAGATCACCTATGCCGAGTTGCTCACCGCGAGCCGGCACATCGCCTCGGCGCTGATCCGGCGCGGCCTCTCGGCGGAACGGCCGGTCGTCATCCTCTCCGGCAATTCGATCGACCATGCGCTGCTGGCGTTCGGCGCATTCTATGCCGGCATTCCGTTCTGCCCGGTGTCGCCGGCCTATTCGCTGGTGTCGAAGGATTACGGCAAGCTCTCCTATCTGATGAAGCTCCTGACGCCCGGCCTCGTCTTCGCCGAGGACGCCGACAAGTTCGCAGACGCGCTTGCCGCCAATGTCTCGCTCGGCACCGAGATTGCAGCCTCCTATGGCAGCGTGCCCGGCCGCGACGTCACGCTGCTCGCCGATCTCATGGCGACGCCGGTCCGCGGCGATCTCGACGCGGTGCATGAAAAGATCGGCCCCGACACGATCGCAAAATTTTTGCTGACGTCAGGCTCGACCGGCAATCCCAAGGCCGTCATCAACACCCAGCGCATGATCTGCGCCAACCAGGTGATGCTGCGCGAGACACTCGCCTTCCTCAAGGACGAGCCGCCGGTCATCATCGATTGGCTGCCCTGGAATCACACCTTTGGCGGCAACCACAATATCGGGCTGACGCTCTACAACGGCGGCTCAATGTATCTCGACGCCGGAAAGCCGATCCCCGGCGGCATCGCGGAGACCGTGCGCAATCTCCAGGAGATTTCGCCGACCGTCTATTTCAACGTGCCTAAGGGTTACGAGTCGCTGCTGCCCTATTTGCGCGACGACCAGGGCCTGCGCGCAAAGTTCTTCGACCGGCTGCACGCGATGTTCTTCTCCGGCGCGGCGCTCTCGCCCTTCGTCTGGAACAGCCTCGACGAGCTCGCTGTGAAGGAAAAAGGCTATCGCGTGCCGATGCTGACGGGCCTTGGCGCGACGGAGACTGCGCCGTTCTTCATGGCGGTCAATCCGCGCACCAGCCGCTCCGGCCATGTCGGGCTGCCGGTGTCCGGCAATGACGCAAAACTGGTGCCGAACAACGGCAAGCTCGAAGTCCGTGCCAAGGGCCCGAATGTGATGCCCGGCTACTGGCGCCAGCCCGACATCACTGCGAAATCCTTCGACGAGGAAGGATTTTACAAGATGGGCGACGCGCTCAGGCCCGCCGATCCCGATGATTTCAACGCCGGCTTCGATTTCGATGGCCGCGTCAGCGAGGACTTCAAGCTCGCAAGCGGCACCTGGGTCAGCGTCGGCCCTCTGCGCGCGCGTTTCGTCGCGGCCTGCGCACCGCTGGTGCGCGACGTCGTCATCGCCGGCATCAACCGCGACGAGATCTCCGCACTCGTGCTGCTCGATCTCGACGGCTGCCGGCTGATCAACCCGACACTGCCGGCTGACGATCTCACCGTCACTGCCCGCGATCGCCTGGTGCGCGAGGCTTTTCGCGAGCGCCTGACCCGGTTCCTCGGCACGGCCACCGGCTCCTCGACGCGGATCATGCGCGCGATCCTCATGGATGCACCGCTGTCGATCGACAAGGGCGAGGTCACCGACAAAGGATCGATCAACCAGCGGGCGGTGCTTGAGCATCGCGACGCGCTGATCGAGGAGCTCTATGCTGCCAATCCATCGGACCGTGTGATATCGGTCGGCTAGCTAATCATCGCCAAAGGAGAACGCCATGTTGTTGAAGGATCAGGCAGTCATCGTCACCGGCGGCGCATCAGGGCTTGGCGCGGCCACCGCGCGAAAACTGGCTGCGCAGGGCGCCAGGGTCGCGGTCTGCGACCTCAATGCCAAGCTCGCGGAGACAGTCGCCGCCGAGATCAAGGGCGTGGCGGTGACCTGCGACGTATCCGATGCCGCCTCCGCGGAAGCTGCGATTGCGCAGGCGACCAAGGCCCATGGCCCGGCGCGCGTGCTGGTCAATTGCGCCGGCATCGGCGTTGCCAAGCGCGTCGTCGGCCGTGACGGCCCGATGGCGCTCGCCGATTTCGACAAGGTGATCAAGGTCAATCTGATCGGCACCTTCAACATGCTGCGCCTTGCCGCGACCGAGATGTCCAGGCTTGAGCCGCAGGCAACCGGCGAGCGCGGCGTCATCATCAACACGGCCTCCGTTGCCGCCTATGACGGCCAGATCGGCCAATCGGCCTATTCGGCCTCCAAGGGCGGCATCGTCGGCATGACGCTGCCGATTGCGCGCGAGCTCGCGCAGTTCGGCGTCCGCGTGCTGACCATTGCGCCCGGCCTGTTCCTCACGCCACTCCTGGCAAATCTTCCGCAGGAAGCCCAGGACTCGCTCGCCGCCGCGATCCCGTTCCCGCGCCGGCTCGGCAACGCCGACGAGTTCGCCGCGCTTGCGTTGCACATGGTCGAAAATTCGTACCTGAACGGCGAAGTGGTGCGGCTCGACGGCTCGCTGCGCATGGCGCCGAAGTAGATTGATGAGCGGAATTGCAGCAGCGATCTCGATGCCACCTCTCCCATTGGGAGAGGTCGGCGCGGAGCGCCGGGTGAGGGGCTTAGCTCTACCGATGGAGCAAAATCCCTCACCCGAATTGCTGCGCAATTCGACCTCTCCCTCCGGGAGAGGTGAGAAACGGCCCCAGCGGGTACAAATCGCATGTTCGTGAACCGGCGCGACGTCCAGATCCAGTGGGGTGATTGCGACCCCGCCAACATCGTCTACTACCCGCGCTATTTCGCGATGTTCGACGATTCGACGTCGACCCTGTTCGAGGTCGCCGGGTTCTCCAAGCAGGACCTGGTCCGCAAATACGGCCTGGTGGGGATCCCCATGGTCGATACGCGGGCCAAGTTCTACATCCCCTCGACCTATGGCGACTGGATCACCATCGAGACGAAGATCGAGAGTATCAAGCGCTCGAGTTTCGAGGTGAGGCACAACGTCTACAAGGGCGAGGCACTGGCGATCGAAGGCTTCGAGACCCGCGTCCTGGTCGGCCGCGATCCCGTTAACCCCGACAAGCTGAAATCGGCACCGTTTCCTCCGGAAATGGTAGCGAAATTCATGGGGAGCTAAATCGCCGCATCACCAAAAGAGGGGGCTGAATTGCCCCTCGATTTCTGCTTTCAAAGAAACACGTAAAGGGAGGAATAGATGAAACGCTTTTACCTGACCGCTGCCATCGCGGCGGCAACGCTTGCCCTGCCGGCCCTGCCCGCGCTGGCGCAGTCGAACGAGATCACCATCGGCATCACCACCACCACGACCGGCCCGGGCGCGGCGCTCGGCATTCCCGAGCGCAACGCGCTGGAATTCGTGCCGAAGGAAATCGGAGGCGTGCCGCTGAAGGTGATCGTGCTGGATGACGGCGGCGATCCCACCACCGCGACCACCAATGCCCGCCGCTTCGTGACGGAATCCAAAGCCGACATCATCATGGGCTCGGCGCTGACGCCGCCGACGATCGCGGTCTCCAACGTCGCCAACGAGGCCGGCATTCCGCATTTCGGCCTCGCTCCCTTCCCGATCACGCCGGAACGCATGAAGTGGTCGGTGGCGATGCCGCAGCCGATCCCGATCGTGGGTAAGGTGCTTTACGATCACATGAAGGCCAAGGGTGTGAAGACCGTCGGCTATATCGGCTATTCCGACTCCTATGGCGACCTCTGGTTCAACGACCTGAAGGCCCAGGGCGTGCCGATGGGCATGACCATCGTCGACGAGGAGCGCTTCGCCCGTCCCGACACGTCTGTGACCGGCCAGGTGCTGAAGCTCGTCGCTGCCAATCCCGACGCGATCCTGATCGGCGCGTCCGGCACCGCGGCTGCGCTGCCGCAGACCGAGTTGCGCGAACGCGGCTATCAGGGTCTGATCTACCAGACCCATGGCGCCGCCAGCATGGACTTCATCCGAATCGCCGGCAAAGCGGCGGAAGGCGTGCTGATGGCCTCGGGCCCCGTGATGGACCCGGAAGACCAGCCGGACGAGGCCGCCACCAAGAGGCCCGGCCTCGCGCTCAACTCGGCTTATGAGGCCAAGTACGGCCCGAACAGCCGCAGCCAGTTCGCCGGCCATTCCTACGACGCCTTCGAGATCCTGAAGCGCGTGATTCCGACGGCACTGAAGACCGCCAAGCCCGGCACGCCGGAATTCCGCGAAGCGATCCGCCAGGCGCTGCTGTCTGAGAAGGAAATGGCGGCGAGCCAGGGCGTCTACAACTTCACCGAAAAGGATCGCTACGGCCTCGACGAGCGCTCGCGCATCCTGCTCACGGTGAAGAATGGCAAGTACACGCTGGTGAAGTAGACTCAGTGATAGTCTTGAGGTGACGAGAGCCGGCCCAACGGGCCGGCTCTTTTGCATTCCACGGGATGGCGCTTCAGGCCGCCTGCCGCTGCGGGGTCCAGGCGAACTCCGGATAGTAGGTGTCCATCATGCGGTCGACATAGGCGGTGAGGTTCGCAAATCCTTCGGCGCGCTCGCGCAGGCGGGATTCGAAGAACGGCGTCAGTATCCCGGCGAGTGCGCCGAACGCGGTCGCGTCGACACCGCTGGGCTTGCTGCCCATCAGATAAGCCTTGTCGCCGAGCTGCACCGAGAGCGCGAACAGCGAGCGTACGGCGAGGTCGACGTCGTCATCGGGTGCGTGACGGCCGAGACCGGAGAGCAGATAGTTCTCGGCGACGCGGAATTGCGCATCCTCGCGCAGCTTCTCACGGCTGTGCTCCGGCGCGCCGTCGAAGAAATGCGCAGGGCCCTTGGCGAAATTGACCGGATCGACCCAGCGTGCGCCGACCAGCGCCCAGTAGACGTGATGCTCGATCATGCGCTCGAACGCCCAGGCCTGGGCGCGCTCAGTCAGCGACAGGCCGGCGTCGAAGTCGAAGCCGTAGCGGCGCTCGATATGGGCGCGGATGAAGGTGGAATCGGCCACCGCCTCGCCGTCGTCGTCGATGAAGGGCAACTGTCCCTTGGGCGAGGCCGGCGGCATCGCACGCTCCTTCCGGTAGGGCAATCCGGCCATCTTGAGCTGCACCTCCGTCTTGGTGACGAAGGGGCTGATTTCCGGCAGGCCGAAGCCGGTGCCAAAGCCGTAGAGCGTGATCATGAAAGCTCTCCTGAACGACCGAAAGAGTTGATGGAACCTAGTGCCGGGCTGCTGCCACTATGGTGGCAGCAGCCGTGATATCTTCTGCAAAACGGGCCCCCCGCCAGGCGCGGCCCATGACACTACGAACGACATGGCGGACCAGCGCGTCCGCGGCCTCGACCAGCGAGCGCGTCACCATGGTCGCGAGTGCAACGCGGAGATCGACGACGGTGAGATCGAAAAACATGAGGCGGCCAAAGGCCCAGGAATACAGCGAGGCGTGCAGCGAGGCCTGTGCCCGCCACAACGGACCGGCCGGGCCGAAATGGGTCGGAATGATCATGGACAAACCCTCTTCAGTCGGTGTGTTGGCCCGGTATAGAACTCCCCTGCTGCCAACATCCTGTCAGCAGCCACGCGCCGTTTTCTGATGCGCCACCGATAAGAGAATTGTCATGAGACGCGCCGACCGGCTGTTTCAGATCATCCAGGTGCTGAGGCGCACGCGTAAGCCGCTGACGGCGGATGCGATCGCGGCCGAGCTCGAGACCTCGAAGCGCACGATCTATCGCGACATCGCAACGCTCATGGGTCAGCGCGTGCCGATCCGCGGCGAAGCCGGCATGGGCTACATCCTGGAAAAGGGTTTTGACCTCCCGCCCCTCATGCTGACACCCGACGAGATCGAAGCGGCAGTGCTGGGCGCGCAATGGGTCGCGGGCCACGCCGATTCCGCGCTGGCACGCGCCGCCGAAGATTTGATGGCCAAGATTGCCGACACCGTGCCTGAGCGCCTGCGCCCCTTCGTTCTGGAGCCCGCGAGCCGGGCGCGGCCAAGCTGGAACAGGGAGCCTGACCGCCTGGACATGGTGCGCACGCGCACACAGATCCACGAAGGCAAGAAGATCATGCTGCGCTATCGCGACGAGCAGGGCCGCCCCAGCGAGCGCATGATCTGGCCGATCTCGGTCGGATATCTCGAAGCGGTCCGCCTGCTCGCGGCCTGGTGCGAGCTGCGCAGCGACTTCCGCAGCTTCCGCACCGACCGCGTCGTGGATGCGACCTATCTCGATGAAAGATATCCGGAGCGACGCGACGTGCTGCGCGCGAAATGGCGGCAGAGCCTGGTCTGGGGCCCGCCAAAGGACACGTGAGCACGATGGAACAGACATCCCCCACCGATCTGTCGAGCTGCTGCCAGAGTTGCGGCGCCTGCTGCGGCTATTCGGAAAACTGGCCGCGCTTCTCGATCGAGAGCGACGAGGAGCTGGCGGCTATCCCTGAAGCGCTCGTCAACGGCCGGCAATCCGGCATGCGTTGCGAAGGTGACCGCTGTTCGGCCTTGCAGGGAGAGATCGGAAAGGCAACCGCGTGCGGCATCTACGCGGTGCGGCCGGAGGTCTGCCGCACCTGCATGCCAGGCGACGCCGAATGCGCGATCGCGCGGCGGAAGTTCGGGCTGCCGGCGATCGAAGCAGCTTAAGCCGGAACGGTCTCGCCGATCTCGTCGTCGAGCTCGTCCTCGAGCGGTGCAAACACCGAGAGCGGCTTGGTCGACAGCGTGATCGGCTTACGACCGCCCGACAGCGACGGCGAGGATTTCGCCGCGCTTTCGCGCGACAGCGCGTAGAGCGTCGAGCCGACGCGGCCGCCGTTCTCGATCAGGTCACGTTCGCTGCAACTGCCTGCGATCGCAACCGCCAGTGTGTGCAGATGGCTGCGGCGATAGCAGAACAGCGCCAGCCTGGCGCGCGCGTCAGGGGAAACACTCTCAACCAGCCTCGGCAGGCCACTCTCGCTGGCGCGGTACATCTCGCCAAGGAGCTCGTCGCGAACCGGGCAGAAATCGCTTTCAAAAGCGTCGCGGCTTGAAAACATTGTAGTTCTCCCTCGTGTGGGAAGATGCCGCGCAATGCTCTAATGAAAGGTTAACCACGCTGCCCGGTAGTCATCCGGGGGTCCTTGCGCGCTGGCCCGCGAATCAGCGGGGTCCGGCGGGGACCGCCGTTGCGGCCATCCTACGGCCGAAAGGAGCTGGCATCAGTCCGCGGCCATGAAGATCGAGAGGCCGAAACCGGTCAGGTGGTGGAGCGCCTGGTCGACGCCGATCAGGGTCCAGAACCAGGGGTGCTCCTGGTTGACGCCGAAATTGGCCGAGACGAACCCCTTGGCGCGATCGATCGTGATGTGGATCGCGAAATCGATCAGCGCCACGAACCAGAATTTCGGCGCAACGATCAGGATCAGCGGCAGCGCGACCGCGAGGTGAACCAGGCAGTGCACCAAAAGCGGGAGGGCCCAGCCGTGCTTCTGGTCCTTGCCGTGCGCCATCCAGGCAGTTTGCAGAACGAAGTCGGCGATGATGTGCTTGAAGGTGAGCAGCAACATCCAGCCGGCGAGCGCTTCGACCGGAACCGCCGATGACAAGGATGGAAACGACAAAGCCGACGCCCTCATGACGTGAGAAGAAAAATTGGAGCGTTCAGCGCAACTTCTTCTTGGACCGGGCAAATCGCCGGGACCCGCGATTTATGACATCTCCTGCGGCGGATTGCAGCCGGGGGCAACTGGAAAATCGCCAACTGTGGCTAAACGGTGATAGGATGACCAATCGCCGCGCCCGAGCCGAGTAAGGTTACCTTCGGCTCGAAATTTGCATTCCGGCACCGGCGCGCTATCATTGCCAGTAGAGAATATTGTTCTTTTTTCAGACGTTTACGAATTTCAGGCGCCCGCAGCGATCACATCCGCGAGCCGGCCCGCCGGCCGAGAATAGGGCCAGAGTGCTGCCATGAGTACTGAAGGCCCCACCTCATCGCCAATCGAACCGCCGCCCAGGCGGTCCAAAGTGATCCAGACCAATCAGCAGCAGGTCTTTCTCTACGTCGTGCTGACCCTGCTGTTGTCGCTGGCCACCGTCTGGGGCGGCCGCGCCCTGTTGCACAATTCGGAGACGCTGACCTTCGCCGTCGGCGCCTCCAACGGTGACGAGGCGGTGTTCGCGACCAAGCTCGCCACGGTCCTGAAGAACAACGGCTCGCGCTTCCGGATCAAGGTCGTCAACAACCCCGACAACGCCAAGGCGATCGCACAGTTCGACCGCAGGCAGGCCGACCTCGCCGTCCTGCGCACCGACGCCAAGGTGCCGCTGCGGGCGCGCTCGCTCGCAGTCCTCGAGCACGATCTCGTGCTCCTGCTCGGTCCCGGCAACAAGAAGATCAAGTCGCTCGCCGAGCTGAAGAAGAAGAAGAAGGTCGCCGTCCTCGCCGAGAACGACTCCTCGCTCGCCTTCGTCCGCAGCATTCTCGACATTCCCGACGGATCGGACGCCGCCAAGATCCAGATGGCGCCGCAGGGCGCAACGCTCGACAAATTGTTTGCGCCGGCGAGCGGCTTTGGCGCGGTGGTCGCCATCGTCCACGCCTCGAAGGCGGTGCGGGACAAGGCTTATGAGCAGGTCGCCAAGCGCGGCGGCTTCACGCTGAACGCGATCGACGAGGCCAAGACGCTGGCGCGCAAATTCCCGGGCATTTACGACGAGACGCTGACGGCAGGCACGCTGTCGTCCTCGCCTCAAATTCCCGACGATGACCTCGACACGATCGGGCTCGAATGGCTCCTGGTAGCGCAATCCAGGATGTCGGCGGCCACGGCCGGGGGCCTCGCTCGCATCGTCTACGAAAACAAATCCGCCCTCGGGCTCGACAATGGCTTTGCCACGAAGATCGAGCCGGCTTCCGTCGAGAAGGATGCCTTCGTGATGGCGCATCAGGGGGCGGCCGACTACATCAACGACGACACCAAGTCGTTCATGGATAAATACAGCGACCTGATGTATCTGGGCGCCGCCGCGCTCAGCATCATCGGCTCGATCTTCGCCGCCATCTACGCCAAGATCACCCGGATCGCGCCGGAGAGGGCCAGCAAGCTCTCCACCGCCATCCTCGATATCGGCGAGCGCATCGAACACGCCCATTCGCTGGATCAGCTCGAATGTCTCCAGGACGAGTTGGAAGGCATCTTGCGTGGCGCCGTCATCGGCCTCAGAGACGGCACGATCAGTACCGACGGGCTCGACACCTTCAAGCTCGGCTACCAATTGGTCCGCGACGAGATCGGCATGCGCCGCGACTACCTGAAACGTCATGCCTGCGAGACCGAGAAGAGCGCCCGGGATACCGGCCCTCCCCAGCATGACGACAGCAATGTCGTGGTGGTGAAGACGGCGCAAAGCGCCTGATGATCCGCCCGTCCGCCGCCCTCTGGACGAGGCCGGCGGGTTTTCCCGGTGAATCACCTGCCGGAATTCGGGAACCGTCCCAGATGTTGCAAGCTGCCCGCACCCGTCGTTGACGGCCTCGGCCCAGGCAGGCACTTTGGCACCGAGGTCCCAGCCGGAACCGCAAAAGCAAGACCGAGCCGCCTACCCGCATGTCCAAGCCGCTGATCCCCGCTCTGGCTCAGTTCGTGGCCGCCACGGCCGGCCGCAACATGACCAAGGTGGCCTATGTAGCCGTGACCATCGGCGTGCTCGGCATGGTGCTGCTGACGCTCAAGCGGGCCGATGAGACGCCGCAGCGCTGGGTCGATGCCGTGCTGTGGGCCTGCCTCGTCTATTTCGTATTCGAATGGGTGGTGCGACTGCGCCACATGGCGCGGCAGGGGCGTCTGTCGCTCTACATGTCGTCGTCTGCCGGACTGGTCGACGCGATCGGAGCGCTGGCCGTGCCGGTCGCGCTTGTTCTTGGCGTCGAGCCGAAGACGGCGTGGCTGCTCAGCGTGCTCTGGGTCCTGAAGGTCGTGCCGGGCATTCCCGGCCTGCGGCAGCTCCGTCGTGTGCTGGTGCTGGAATCGGGTCCGCTGTTCAGCGTGCTCGTGATCTTCCTGATGGTGGTCTTCCTCGCCTCCGTCGCCGAGTATTTCCTCGAGCGGGACGTGCAGCCGCAGACCTTCGGCAGCGTGCCGGCCGCGCTGTGGTGGGCGGTGGTGACCTTGACGACGACGGGCTACGGCGACGTCGTGCCGGTCACACCGCTCGGACGCATGGTGGCGGCGCTGGTGATGATCTGCGGCCTCGGCGTATTCGGGCTGTGGACCGGTATTTTGGCGACCGGCTTTGCCGCCGAGACGCGGCGCGACAATTTCCTCAAGACCTGGGAATCCGTCAGCAAGGTGCCGTTCTTCGCGGCCCTCGGACCTGCGGCGATCGCCGACGTCACTCACATGCTGCGCACCATGGAGCTGCCGGCGCGCACCATGATCATCCGGAAAGGCGCACAGGGCGACTGCATGTATTTCATTGCTGCCGGCGAAGTCGAGGTCGACTTGCCGGGCAAGAAGGTGCAACTCGGCGAGGGCGCCTTTTTCGGCGAGATGGCGCTGCTCGGCAACAATATGCGCGGCGCCAATGTCTCGACAACGAAGGTCTCGCGGCTCCTGGTGCTCGACCTCGTCGACTTCCGCGTGCTAATGGCGCGACATCCCGATCTCGCCAACACCATCGATGCGGAAGCGAAGCGCCGCGCGCTCGAAAACAAGTAAATCAAGTAAATGGAGACAAGAATGTCGGATACAGCCGACGCGGCCTCCGGCCCCGTGCTCGCACTCGATGGCGCACGCGCCACGATCCGCCTCAACCGGCCCAAGCATCTCAACCGGCTCCAGGCGGAGGATCTCGGCGAGTTGATGACATTGTTCGACCGAATTGAGGCCGATCCGGCCATCCGCGTGCTGGTGCTGACCGGTACCGGACGCGCCTTCTCCGCTGGCTACGATCTCAACTCGGTCGCCGAACGCGCGGTGAGCGTCAAAGAGCAGCAGAGCGCGGGCTCGGCGTTCGAGGTGGTCGTCAACCGGCTGGAGGATCTCGGCGTGCCGACGATTTGCCGGCTCAACGGCGGCGTCTATGGCGGCGCGACCGATCTCGCGCTCGCCTGCGATTTCCGCATCGGCGTCGACACCGCCGAGATGTTCATGCCGGCGGCGCGGCTCGGGCTGCATTATTACAGGAGCGGCATCAAACGCTACGTGACGCGGCTCGGCGTCGACAATGCGAAGAAGCTGTTCCTCACCGCGCAGAAGATCAGCGCGCCGGAGATGCTGCGCATCGGCTATCTCACCGACATGGTGCCGGTCGAATTTTTGGACGAGGAGGTCGACAGGCTCGCGGCGACCCTGGCCGGCAACGCGCCGCAGGCGATGCGCGGCATGAAACGCGCGATCAACGAATTCGCCCGCGGTGAGCTCGATGAGCAAGCTGCCGACCAGCGCCACCGCGACAGCATGCGCGGCGACGAGATCAAGGAAGGCATCAAGGCGTTTGCGGAGAAGCGACCGCCGCGGTTTTGAGGACTACCCCCGCTTCGACCGCATCGCGCGCGTCTGCATGAGCTTTGGATCGCGCGCCAGCGCCTGATAGCGCGTGCTGGCGACGGCATAGATCGCAATCCGGCCCTCGCTGTCCGCATGCACGCCCCAGCCGAAGCGCTTACCGAGGCTCGAGGCACGCATGCAGGCCTGCCCACGCGAGAAGAATGCTGCGCGGGCGGCGCTCTTTTCCGCCTTGCTCGCCCTGGCATCGAGTTCGCGCCCCGGCGCTGAGGTCGCGAAGATCACATCGTCGGACGTGTACTTGTAGGGCGCCTTCACGATCATCGCATATTGCAGGCCAGCCACCGTCGGCTGTCCTGCGCGCAGCGGCGGCTCCTCGCCGGAGCGTGCCGGACAGTCTTCGGCAACCCGGATGAACGTGTCGAAACAGTTGGTCGTATGGATCGGCTTGTTCATATGTGATTTACCCTCTTTATCCCCCCGCAGCCGCAGCATGCTGCGCGGCCATCTCATCATCGGCCGCATTGATCCGCAGGAACGCAGGTCGCGAGGTCATGCGCCCGGAATAGCGGACAAAGACGTCCTTCTTCGGCACGATGCCGAACATCATCGTCCAGCTCAACGCGATACCCCACAGGACATCCGCGGCGGTCATGCGCTCGCCGAGCAGATACGGGCCCTTCGATAATTGCGCCTCGAGCGCACCCAGCATGGTGTCGTAATCGGCATAGGGCGATTGTGTGATCGGCGCAGGTTCGCGCTGCATGAACTTGTCGATCAGGGCCGGCTCGAAGGATGAGCCGTAATAGGCGATCCAGCGCAGATAGGGACCGCGCAGCGGATCGTTCAGCGCGGGCGTCAGCCCTGCATGCGGAAACAGGTCGGCGAGAAAGATCGTGATCGCGACCTGCTCGGTCACGAGCGCCTCGCCGTGCCGGATCGCCGGCACCTTGCCGAGCGGATTGATGGCGAGATAAGCCGGCCGGCGCTGCTCGCCGGCCTTCATGTTGAGGACGTGGAGATCATAGGGGGCGCCAAGCTCCTCGAGCAGCACCCGCGTGCCGGTGGCGCGGCTTTGCGGCGAGTAATAGAGCGTGATGCGGTTCGGATCGGTCATGGCAGGTCTCCCATCTGGCCGGCTGGCGACGCGCATCTTGTAGCGAACCATACCTGACATCCTGTGTCAGGTATGGTTTAAGGGATCATGCGCGCGAGCCGGATGCTGTCGATCCTCACCACCCTCCAGGCCAAGGGACAGGTCACCGCGCCTGAACTGGCGGAAGCCTGCGAGGTCTCGGTGCGCACGATCTATCGCGACATCGACGCGCTCGCCGCCTCCGGTGTTCCCGTCTACGCCGACCGCGGCGCGGAGGGTGGCTATCGCCTGCTCGACGGCTATCGCGTGCGACTGAATGGCTTGTCGCGGAACGAAGCAGAGGCGCTGTTCCTCGCCGGGCTGCCGGGCCCGGCCGCAGCGCTCGGACTGGATGCGGCGATGATCGCCGCCCAGAACAAGCTGATGGCGGCGCTGCCAGCCAACTTGCGCGAAGACGCCGGCCGGATGCAGGAGCGGTTTCACCTGGACGCGCCGGGCTGGTTCGGCGAGGCCGAAGAGCCGAAGCATCTGCGCACCATTGCCGCTGCGGCTTTACGCGGGAGGCTGATCAAGATCCGCTACCAAAGCTGGCGCGCGGAGAAACAGCGCCGCGTCGCGCCGCTCGGCCTCGTGCTGAAGGGCGGCAGCTGGTATCTCGCAGGGCAAGTCGACGGCAGCGTGCGCACCTATCGCGTCGCGCGCGTGCTCGACTGCACAGCGCTCGACGATCGCTTCGACCGTCCTGCCGATTTCGAACTCGCCGCCTATTGGCAGGCCGCGACGCTGCGCCTCGAGGCCGAGATGCATCCCAATGTCGCAATCGTCCGGCTGTCGCCGTTCGGCGTCAAGCTGCTCGCCGCGCTGAGCCAGCCTTACGTCAGGGCGCGCACGCAGCTTGAAGAGACTACCGACGCAGACGGCTGGCGCATCGCAAGGGTGCCGACCGGCAAGACCTCGTGGCACGCCGCGTCCGAATTGCTGCGGCTTGGCCCCGAGGTGGAAGTGCTGGAGCCTGCCGATCTCCGCGAGAAGATGGCCGAGCTGACCCAGGCGATGGCAACGCGCTATCACGCGGCGGCGCGAAAAGCCTGACCGCGGCGCATTTCGTTGCTGATCACGAACAATGCGACGCACGGCTCAGGCGATGGCCGCGATGTACCGCGCCACCGACGCCGCGAACGCGGCCTTGGCGCCTGCGGCAATGTTGCGGCCCCACCACGCGCCATAGATGCGGTCGAAGGCAAGCGGGTCGACAGCAGCCGCGATCCGCCGGACTGCGGTTGCGTTCAGCGGCATGTAGTTCGGATAGGAATACATGAAGCTGACGAAGCGACGATCCATCGTCACCTGCACGATGTCTCCGGTGAGCAGCGCACCCTTGCCATCCGCGCCGCGCGACCAATGCAGCATCGTGGCGCCGGCGAAGTGTCCGCCGGTATGCAGGAGAAGCAGGTCATCCGAGATGGAGAGGCTATCGCCGGTCCAGTGCACGATCGACGGATGCGGACGCGTTACCCATTCCCGATCGTCGGCATGCAGGTAGACCGGCACCCCGCCGAACGCCTCGCTCCAGTCGGCGAGCGCGCCATAGTAGTGCGGATGCGAAATCGCGATCGCCTTCAGCCCGCCGAGCGAGCGCACATGCGCGATCGCCTCCGGCGTTGCCAGCGGCACACAGTCCCACATCACACAGCCGTCTGCGAGCGGCACCAGCAGCGCGCGCTGGCCGATGGCAAAGCTCGGCTCGAGCGCAAGGCCGGTCAGGCCGTGATCGTCGCGCCGGACCAGGCGATGGCTCTCAGCCAGGGCCTCGCGCGTGAGGAAGGTTTGGCCTTTCCAGTTCACATATTGGCGTTCGTCCTCGCAGATCCGGCACGAGAAAGGCGGGCTTCCGCTGTCCGGAAATTGCGCGCCGCAGGTTTCGCAGGTCCAGCAGGGCATGGCCGTGATCCAGAAATGAGACCGTCGCCGCAATGAAATGACATCGCTGTCCTGCGATCGCAAGTGCAGTCGGAACCAAGGCGGTCAGCGCTGGTTACTTTCTGGTCCGCACCGGCACAATCGGCCGTCCATCTCGGCTTGCGCGAGACCACATTCGATCGACAACATCACGTTCAGCGTCTCGATGACATCGCGCTCTTCCTCGCCCCGCCTCTGGCCCCTCTACGCAGTTAACTTCTTCATGGCCGACATGCAGTCGGGCATCGGGCCGTTCGTCGGCGTGTTCCTGCAGGAGCGCGGCTGGGCCAGCGGATGGATCGGCACCGCCATGACGATCGGCAATGTCGCAGGCATGCTGGTCACGACGCCGATCGGCGGCTTCATCGACGCCAGCCGCAACAAGCGGCTGTGGGTCGTCATCCCGGGCGTCTGCGTGGTGCTGGCGTCCGCAATCATCCTGATCTCGCAAAACTTCTGGGCGGTGACGTTCTCGCAAGTCGCGCAATCGCTAGCGAGCGCCGCGATCGTGCCGGCGGTGACCGGCATCACGCTCGGCATCGCCAAGCAGAAGGGATTCAACGCGCTGAACGGCCGCAACCAGGCCTTCAACCACGCCGGCAACATGGTCGGCGCGGCACTGTCGGGCTACCTCGGCTACAAATACGGCTACGTCACCGTATTCGTCCTCGCCGCCGCATTTGGCGCCGTCGCGGTCGCCTGCGTGCTAATGATCCCGGCGAAAGCGATCGACGATCGCGCCGCGCGCGGCGGCAAGGAGGACGATCCCGACAGCCCGCCCAGCGGCCTGTCCATTCTCGTCAAGCACAAGCCGTTGCTCGTACTGGCGCTGGCGCTCGCGATCTTCCATCTCGGCAATGCCGCGATCGTCCCACTCTATGGTCTCGCAGCCGTGGCAGAGGCGCAGGCCAACGGTCCGAGCTTCGTGGCGACCACGGTCGTGATCGCACAGGGCGTGATGATCGCAACTTCGCTGATCGGCATGCAGGTTGCGGGCAAGCGCAACTACTGGCCGGTGATCCTGGTCTCCTTCATGATGCTGCCCATTCGCGGCGTGCTCGCCTTCTTCGTCGCGGGGTGGTGGGGCGTCGTGCCGATGCAGGTGCTCGACGGCATCGGCACGGGACTACAAACGGTCGCGGTCCCCGGCATGGTCGCGCGCGCGCTCAACGGCACCGGCCGCATCAATCTCGGC
Source organism: Pseudomonadota bacterium (assembly GCA_023388935.1). Taxonomy (GTDB): domain Bacteria; phylum Pseudomonadota; class Alphaproteobacteria; order Rhizobiales; family Xanthobacteraceae; genus Bradyrhizobium. Next base: position 42,845 of record JAEWFG010000170.1, read on the forward strand.
CAGGGCGCGGTCATCACCGTGCAAGGTGTCGGCGCAAGTCTCAGTCCCGCGCTCGGCGGCTGGATCGCGCAATGGATCGGCTACGGCCCGACCTTCGTGCTGCTCGGCGGCTTCGGGCTCGCCTCAATGGCGCTGTGGCTGGCGCTCGGGGCCCATGTGAAGAAGTATTAAGGACCGTCACTATTGGGAGCGGGGCGACGAAGCAATCCAGACTGTCTCCGCGGAGGGATTCTGGATTGCTTCGCTGCGCTCGCAATGACGATGTGGGACGAGCGGCGCGTCCCAACTCATCTGGAGGCGCTCTTTTAAGGAAACTCCACCACGATCTTGCCGAAATGGCCGCCCTGCTGCATCAGCCGCAACGCATCGGGTACGGCGTCGAAGGCGAACACACGATCGATCACGGGCTTCATTCCATTGCGTCCGATCGCGGCTGCCATGCCCTCGAACATGCGGCGGCTGCCGACGGAGAGGCCGATGACATGCAAATTCTTGGAAAACAGGCTCGGGATCGCGATCTGCTGTGAGAAGCCCGAGAGCACGCCGATCACCAGAATAGTCCCGCCGACCCGCGCCGCCTCGAGCGATTGCGCAAAGGTGTCCTTGCCGCCGACCTCGACGACGTGGTCGACGCCGCCGCCGGTCCACTCCGCCGCGGCGTTGCCCCATTCCGGCACCGAACGATAGTTGATGGTGTGATCGGCGCCGAGCGCCTTGGCACGTTCGAGCTTCTCGTCACGCGATGACGTCACGATCACGCTTGCGCCTGCGAGCTTTGCGAATTGCAGCGCGAAGATCGACACGCCGCCGGTGCCCTGCACCAGCACGGTGTCACCGGGTTGCACCTTGGCCTCCTCGAACAGCGCACGCCACGCCGTCAGCCCGGCGCAGGGCAGCGTCGCGGCTTCCAGGAACGTGAGATGCGACGGGATGCGGCTGACGCCCTCGGCATCGAGCAGCATTACCTCCTGCAATACGCCCGGCCGCGTGCCGCCGAGCGCGTAGCGGCGACTGGTCGCCGACACCTTTCCGTCGATCCAGGACTGGAAGAACATCGGACAGACGCGATCGCCGGCCGCGACGCGGGTAACGCCCTCGCCAACGGCGATCACCTCGCCTGCTCCGTCCGAGAACGGGATCAGCGGCAGTCTGGAGACGCCGCCCTTGCCCTGCACCGTGAGCAGGTCGCGATAATTCAGCGACGCGGCCCGCATCCGCACCGCGACCTGGCCCGGGCCAGGTGTGGGCTCCGGGAGATCGGCCAGTTCCATCCCCTCGATCGACCAATCGCGCGCGACCTGCCAGGCTTTCATGGCTATCGCTCCATCTCAGGTGCCAAAATTCTTCTGGATCGCCTTGTCGAGCGTCTCGCCGCCGACGAATCGCTGACGCAGCTCGCGCTTGAGCAGCTTGCCGCTCGGGTTCTTCGGCAGACTGTCGACGAAGATCACGCGCTTCGGCACCTTGAAATGCGCCATCTGGCCGGCGCAATGCTTGATGACAGCGTCTTCATCGAGCTTCTCGCCGGTCTTGACCACGACGATCGCGGTAACCGCCTCGATCCAGCGCGGATCTGGCAGGCCGACAACGGCGACCTCGGAGACCTCAGGGATGCGATAGACCATCTCCTCGACCTCACGGCTCGCGACATTCTCGCCACCGGTCTTGATCATGTCCTTGACGCGATCGACCACCGTGATGTGGCCCTCGGCATCGACGGTGGCGAGATCGCCGGAGTGAAACCAGCCGCCGGAAAACGCCGCGGCGGTCTTGACGGGATCGTTGTAGTAGCCGGAAAGCAGATGCGGAGAGCGGTGCACGATCTCTCCGACCTCGCCGACCTTGACGTCCTCCATCGACGTATTGACCACGCGCGTCTCGACATTGAGCACCGGCTTGCCGGCAGAGCCCGCCTTGCGCAGCTGGTCCTCGGGCCGCAGCACGGTCGCGAGCGGCGCGATCTCGGTCTGGCCGTAGAAATTCCAGAACCTGACGTTGGGCAGGCGGCGCTGGAGCTCGAGCAGCACCTCAACCGGCATGATCGAGGCGCCGTAATAGCCCTTCTGCAGCGTCGACAGGTCGGTCTTGTCGAAATTCGGCGAGCGCAGCATCGCGATCCAGATCGTCGGCGGCGCAAAGAACGACGTGACCCTGTGGGCCTGAATTAGCGCCAGGATATTGTCGGCGGTCGGCTTGCCCGTAATGACGCCAGAAGCGCCGAGATAGATTTGCGGCCCCAAGAACACATCGAGCTGGGCGCAGTGATAGAGCGGCAGCGCGTGCAGGAACTTGTCGTCGACGCTCATGCCGCCGTCGATGATGCAGCTGACATACTGCCACATCACGGCCTCGTGGGTCAGCATCGCGCCCTTCGGCAGGGACTCCGTGCCGCTGGTGTAGACGATCTGCGCGAGATCGCGGCTATCGACGGACGTCTCCAGCACCGAGCCGTCGGCGGCGAGGAGATCGTCGAAAGTGGTGAGGCCCGCGGGCGCCGTGGCGGGATCCTCGCTCGGCAGCCAGATCATCTTCTCGACCGCGCAGTCCTTGGCGCTCGCCGCGCGCGCGGGCTCGACGAAATCCGGACCGGTCGCGAGCAGTTTTGCGCCGGAGCTCTTCAGGATGAAATTGATCTCGTCCGGATTGAGCATGAAGTTGATCGGCACCAGCACCGCGCCGATCCTTGCCAGCGCGAAACGCAGCGCGGCGAACGCGTGCGAATTGCGCGAGAGCACGGCGAGGCGATCGCCCTTCTTCACGCCGAGCCCGAGCAGGCCGCGACCGAGCCGGTTGCAGATCGCGTCCATCTCGGCAAAGGTCCAGCTCACATTGCCGCAGCTCACAGCAAGCTTGTTCGGCTCGCGCCCCGCCGAGCGGCGCAGGAGATCGCCGATGGAATGCTCGCGGGCTTTCGAGATGGTGGCTGCGATGTCGCCGGTCATGTATCCCTCCGTTTGATATGCTTATTCGTTGAATTCGTTCGAATTCTTGCGGCGCTATCCGCGCCGGGCTGCCTGCGCATGCTCGATGTACATGTGCTCGACCGAACGGTCGAGCGAAGCGATCTTTTCGAAACCGCGCCGCCAGTCCTGTAGGTGCCGGCGCGTCCACAGCACGCCCGCCTCGCGATCACGACGGCGGATCGCTTCGATGAGATGGCGGTGCGCGTCGACGAGGCGCCGCCCACCTTCGGCAACGCCGGTCACGATCATCTCGGTGGTCGGATAGAACAGCTGCGCTGCCGGCTCGCGTGCGAGCTGGAGAACGCGGTTCTGCGAGGCCTTTGCGACCAGGACGTGGAATTCGGCGTCGCATTCGGCAAGCGCTGCGGAATCGCCGACCACGGCCACGCTGCGTGCGAGGTTATCAGTGAGCTCGACGATGTTCTCCTCCGTCGCCCGCGCCACCGCGCCTTCGATACTCGCCACCTCGAGCGTCATCGACGCTTCGTAGAGCTCCCGGAACGTTACCTCGTGCAGGACCAGCGCACGGCTGAGGCGGCTCGCAAGCTTGGTGTAGCGCGGCAGGCAGGCGTGCAGGCGGCGCGAGGAATCGCGGCTGATCAGGCCGCCCTCCTCCAGCACGCGAATGCCTTCGCGGATGGTGGAGCGGTTGACGCCGAACTGCCGCACCAGTTCGTGCTCCGTGCCGATGGGATCGCCGGGCTTGATCCGTCCATTGACGATCTCGCGCTCGATGGCGTCGGCGACCTTCTGATAGGCCGGCGCAACATCGATCGGTCGAAACAGCGGCGAGATGGGCAAGACCGATCTCCAATGGCGGTTGTCCGACAAACTATAGGCAGCGCCTCCTAATGCGTCAAACCGCATCATTGATGCCGCACGTGCAGCAAATTGACTCCTGCGGTACCTCGCTCTAAGTTTGTCGGACAAAGGGACAGCATAGTCCCGGTACAAGAGGAAACGTATCCATGAGACCCATCGCAGCACTCGTGTCTGCGGCCGGCTTGCTGTCGGCTGCCCTGATCGTCCCCGCGTCCGCCCAGCAGGCGCCGCTCAAGATCGGCGTGCTCTCTGACTTCTCCTCCGTCTATTCCGACATCGGCGGCCAGGGGAATGTCGAGGCTACCAAGATGGCCATCGAGGATTTTGGCGGGCAGATGTTCGGCAAACCGATCGACATGGTCGCGGCCGACGTGCTCAACAAGCCCGACATCGCCTCCACCATCGCCCGCAAATGGTGGGAGACCGACGGCGTCGACATGATCATCGACCTGCCGACCTCGGCCACCGCGCTTGCGGTGATGGAGCTGTCAAAGCAGTACGAGAAGATCATGATCGTGACGGATGCGGCAAGCTCCGACATCACCGGAAAATCCTGCTCGCCCTACACCGCGCACTGGACCTATGACACCTATTCCAACGCCCACACCGTCGGCAGCGCGATCGTCAAGAACGGCGGCGACACCTGGTTCTTCCTCACCGCCGACTACGTGTTCGGCCACTCGATCGAGCGCGACACCGGCGACGTCGTGAGGGCGGCGGGCGGCAAGGTCCTCGGCAGCGTCAAGCACCCGCTCAACACGGCGGACTTCTCGTCCTTCCTGCTCCAGGCCCAGGCCTCCAAGGCCAAGATCATCGGGCTTGCCAACGGCGGCGGCGACACCATCAACGCGATCAAGCAGGCCGGTGAATTCGGCATCGTCGCCGGCGGCCAGAACTTGGCTGCGATCGTGATGTTCATTTCCGACGTGCACAGCCTTGGGCTCAAGCTGGCGCAGGGCCTGATCGTCACCGAGGCCTACTACTGGGACCTCAACGACAAGACCCGTGCCTTCGGCAAGCGCTTCATGGAGCGCGTCAAGCGCATGCCGACCATGAACCAGGCCGCGACCTACAGCGCGACGCTGCATTACCTCAAGGCCGTGCAGGCCGCTGGTACGAAGGACACCAAGACCGTGATGGCGAAGATGCGTGAGCTGCCGGTGAAAGATGCCTTCACCGACAACGGCGTGCTGCGCGAAGACGGCCGCATGGTACACAGCATGTATCTGTTCCAGGTGAAGAAGCCCGAGGAATCGAAGGGTCCGTGGGACTATTACAAGCTGCTTGCGGAAGTCCCCGGCGACCAGGCGTTCCGGCCGCTGAAGGACGGCGGCTGTCCGCTGGTGAAGTAACATTTCACGACGATGGACCTGCATCGCCTCGCGCGCTGCAGGTCCTCTAAAGCATAGTCCGCAAAGTGCGCAGCGGTTTTCCCTCGCGACAAATGCGGAACGCGTTTGCGCGGAGATCATGCTCGAACAATAATCTAAAGCGCGATGACGATTCGTCCCGATCTCATCGCGCTTTAGCGGCGTCGAAAGTCTGACGGGCTGTGCCCGAACTTCCTGCGAAACACCGTTTGTGCATCGCACAAGCAGGCCAAGCATCGAAATTCTAGATCGCCGCCTCCTACACGCAAGACCGTTTGCACGCACAAGCAAAAGCTTTGCGCTCCCAAGCAAGCCGTGTCCGGGCGTGTGGCCTATGAAGGACAAAAAGCGATCAACGAGATATGCGGGAAACGTTCGCTTGCGTCAGGTCAAATCAACTGCTGCACATCTTGCCGCGCCGCCTGAATGGCGGTGCCCGTGAGCCGCGCCCTGTCACCGCCGATCACGACGCGGTTCACGCAGCCGATTAAAGGCATCGCCGATATCGAGGCGCTGGAGCGGTTGCCCTATGATTCCCTCATCCCCGCCCGCAATCTCTTTCATCTCTTCGAAGCGACGGCGCGCCTGCACCCCGACCGACCTGCGCTGACGGTCCTGACCAAGGGCTCGCGCGCATCAGGCGATGTCACGCTGACGCACGGCCAGTTGCTCGTCGAGATTACGCGCGCGGCCAATCTGTTCAGATCGCACGGGATCGGTCAGAGCGGCGGAACGGTCGCCTTTCTCTGCCCGATCCTTCCGCAGCTATTCCCGGCACTGCTCGGTGCCCAGGTCGCGGGCGTCGCCAGTTCGATCAACTATCTCCTGAACGAAGATGCGATCGCCGACCTGCTCGAAGCGCAGAACGCAACTGTTCTGGTCGTCGCGTCCGCGGCCGATCACGCGATCTGGACCAAGGCGAATAACGTTGCGAGCCGCGTCCCCTCGCTCAAGACGATTTTCGTGATCGGCGCGAACGGCGGCATGACGGGCCGTTTTCTGAGCTTCGACGAAGCGGTTGCGGGTGCACGCGACAGCCTCGACTTCGAGCCGTCGACGGATCGGCAAACGGTGTGCGCGCTCTTCCATACGGGCGGGACGACCGGACGGCCGAAGCTCGTTCGCCTGACGCATGGAAACCAGATTCATGCGGCCTGGAGCTTTGCCCAGGTTCACGGACTGGATGAGCTAGATGCCGCCGTGAACGGTTTCCCGCTGTTTCACGTCGGCGGCACGATGACCGTCGGCCTGTCGATTCTTGCAGCCGGCGGCCACGTGATCATTCCCTCGCCTTACAGTCTCCGAAGTCCCGATGCGATCCGAGACTATTGGCACACCGTCGAGCGGTTTGGCGCGACCATTGTCAGCGGCGTGCCGACGTCGATCGCCGCTCTTGCCGAGATACCCATCGGATCCTCGGACATCAGCACCGTTCGAATGGCCCTCACCGGAGGGGCCGTGGCTCCGAAGGCCGTCAGCGAAAGGTTTCAGGCGCGAACCGGCATCAAATTGTTCGAGACCTACGGGATGACGGAGACCGCGGCGGCGATCGCGTTCAATCCCGGCCGCGGAACGCCATTGCAAGGCAGCGTCGGCTTCAGGGCCCCGTTTGCGAGCACCAAGATCGTCGCGCTGGCCGATGCCGATTTGCGCGAGGAATGCCCAGCACTCTCCAGCGGTCTCGTCCTCGTCAGGGGACCGCAGGTATTTCCCGGCTACCTCGATCCCCAGCACAACAGGGGCGTGCTCACTGACGACCACTGGATCGTCACCGGCGATGTCGGCTATCTGACCCCGGATCAGCGGCTGGTACTGACTGGGCGCGAGAAGGACCTGATCGTGCGCAGCGGTCACAATATCGACCCCGCCGCGATCGAGGACGTTGCCAATGCCTTCCCCGGGGTGCAGATGAGTTCGGCCGTCGGCATGCCGGACGCCTACGCCGGAGAGGTTCCCATCCTCTTCGTGGTACGGTCTCCGGGACAGACGATCGACCTGCCGCGACTGCGCGAGCACCTCGAACGCAACGTCAATGAACCTCCCGCGAGGCCGAAGCGCGTCGTGCTGCTCGACGCCCTCCCGGTCACAGCGGTCGGCAAGATCTTCAAGCCTACGCTTCGCGATCTGGCTGTTCGGGAGAAGGTCAGGACCGAGATCGATCGCATCTTCGGCCCGGACACCGCGGCAGACATCCTCGTCGAGAAGGACGCCAGGCTGAACACGCTCGTCCACATCTCGGTGGACTCCAGCGATCAGGATCGGGCGAAAGAACTCATCGAAAGCCTGGCGACACTTCCACAGACCTATCGCGTAGAGACCCGATCGCCCTGACAGACCCGCAGAGGCCGACCTCGAAGAAAGGCAAGACAAGGATGAAGCGCTTTCGTTTCAATCAGCAGGAAATCGTCTTTGCCGTCTTCGCTCTGCTGTTCCTGGTATTTTCGATCTTCCTGCGCGGCTTCCTGACGACAGAGAACATGCTGACGCTGCTCCAGAACGTGGCGGTGCTCGGCATCCTCGGACTTGCCATGGCGATCGTCGTGATCGGCCGCGGCATCGACATCTCGCTGATCGCAGCTCTGGCGGTACCGCCCGGACTCGTGCTGCAGATGGTACAGAATGGTCACTCGCTTCCGGCTTCGCTTCTGACCGCAGTGCTGCTCACGATCGCCTTCGGCCTCGTCAATGGCTGGCTGATCGCCTACGCCGAGGTCCCCTCGCTGTTTGCGACACTCGCAACAGGCCTGCTGCTCGCAGGGCTCGGGCAGGCGGCATTGTTCCAGCTCGACGTCGTACAGTGGAGTCCCGGCATGGACGGCTTCGAGCGGCTCGGGCAGGGAACCATCCTCGGTATCCCGACCTCGATCGTGATGTTCGCGACCGCCTGCATCGTGGTCGCCTTCCTGCTGCGCAGGACGCGCTGGGGCGCCTATATCTATGCCATCGGCGACAATCCCTACGCCGCGCGCGTCACGGGCATACCCTCTCGCCCGATCATCGTCCTGCAATATGTCGTCGCCGCGCTGATCGGTTGCTTCGCCGGCCTTGTGATGGCCGCATCCGTCAACTCGATGCCGACCCGCGTCTTCAACTCGACGCTGATCTACGATGTGATCCTGGTCGTGGTGCTTGGCGGCATCGGCCTGTCCGGCGGGCGCGGCGGCGTGCTTAACGTCGTCATCGGCACGCTCCTGATCGGCACGATGCTCAACGGCATGACCATCATGGACATCTCCTACGCCGGGCAGAATCTCATCAAGGGCGTGGTGCTTCTGCTTGCCGTCATCACGGACTCCTTCCTGAATCCGCGCAACGAGGAAACGGCGCAACAGGGCGACATCTGAACGACCCGACAAAATACCGATAACCACAACCAAGGAGGAAGCAATGAAGCATTTCGGCAGCCCGACAAAGGCAATTGTGGCCGCACTCGGCCTTGCGGCGATGACCGCACCGGCCCTGGCCCAGCAGGGCCTCGACGAACCATTCCAGAAGCCGTTCAAGGAAGCGCTGGCCGGCAAGACCGTCGCCTATGTTCCGGTCGCCATGAACTTCGACCTCACCGAGGGCTGGTACGCCGGCCTGAAGAAGGAGCTCGAGCCGTTCGGCGTCAAGTTCGTGATCCGCGATGCCAACTGGAACACCAATGCCGGTGCGCAGGCCGTCACGTCGCTGATCTCCGAGAAGCCGGCAGTCATCGTGGTCCATAATCCGGACGTGCAGACTTACGCCAAGCTGCTGCAGCGCGCCGAGAACGAAGGTATCTACGTCATCCAGATCAACATGGGCTCCGCCTATCGGAGCTCCGCCTTCGTCGGTGCCAACTGGGTCGAGATCGGCGAACGCCAGACCGAAGGCGTAGTCAAGGCGTGCGAGGGCAAGTCGAACAAGATCGCGATCATCCAGGGTGCGCTGTCGGCGGCCGCGAGCGCCTATACGCTCAAAGGCGTCGAGAACGTCCTCGCCAAGCATCCCGAGATCAAGGTGGTGTCCAGCCAAGCCGCCGATTGGGACGCCGCCAAGGCCAAGGCGATCACGCAAACGGTGCTGAAGCAGAATCCCGATCTCTGCGGCATCGTCGGCTTCTGGGACGGCATGGACATCGGCACGGCAGCGGCCGTCAAGGAAGCCGGCCTTACCGGCAAGGTGTTCGTCACCACCTCGGGCGGCGGCGAGCGCAAGGGCGCGTGCGAGCTGGTGAAGTCCGGCGCGTTCGATCTCAACATGAGCTACGACGTGCCAACCCAGGCCGCGCAGATGGCCGGCACCATCAAGTGGCTGCTGTCGTCAGGCGCCAAGCCCGGCTCCGTCAAGGGCTCGGAATACACCACGCTGATTCCGATCACCAAGGAGAACGCCGACAACCCGATGTCCTGCTGGAACCTCAGCGACCTCAAGAAATAGTCCGGCGCTGACGCCTGAGATCCCCGGCGCACCGAAAATCCCGGGGATCTCACTTCCCATAGTTTCCATGCCCTGCTGGAATGCCGATGCGCGACACAATCACAAGCCTGCGTTACCGCTACTGGCCTGATCATCTCCTCGGTGAAATCCTATCCAAGCGATGGACCGAGACGGCCATTCCGGTCATCCTTCTCCTGATCGTTGGCTTCGCGCTCAGCCGGTCCATCGACAACTTCCTGTCGCCGGCGAGCCTCGCCGACACTGCGCGCCAGGCCGGAGAAATCGGCTTCATCGCGCTCGGGCTGGCGCTGGTGGTCATCGTCGGCGGCATCGATCTCTCCGTCGGTTCGATCTTTGCGCTGACGAATTTCTCCGCCCTCTATTTGCTCGACGTATTGGGCTGGCCGGTCCCGGCGGTGGTAGCCGCCACGCTGCTTTGCGGCGCCCTGCTCGGCGCCGTCAACGGCGTCCTGATCGGATATCTACGGCTGCGCGCCTTCATCACCACGCTGATCACCCTGATCATCTACCGCTCGGCCTACGATCTCCTGATCCAGCGCTACTCCAACGCGATCGCATCGGCCTTCCCCGACATTCCATCCTGGGATTTCATCGGTAACGGCAGTGTCTTCGGCATTCCGACCGTGGCGCTCGTCTATATCGTCATCGCCATCTTCGGCCACATCTTCATGACGCGGCTGCGTCCAGGCTGGCACATCACGGCGATCGGCGGCTCGCGTCGCTCGGCCTACAATTCGGGCATCCCGGTCCGCCGCACGATCGCGCTCTGCTACGTCGCAAGCGGCGTGCTGACCAGCATCGGCGCGCTGTTCTTCGCGTCCCGGCTCGGAACCGTCGGTGGCGACATCGGCGTCGGGCTGGAGGTGATCGTGCTGACGGCGACCGTGCTCGGCGGCATCACGCTCGGCGGCGGCAAGGGCTCGGTCGCCAAATCGGCGGTCGGCGTACTGATCGTGCTCCTGATCACCAACGGCCTGACCACCATGAACGCGCGCGGCGGTGTCAACCGGATGGCGCTCGCCAGCATCCTGCTCGTCGCCGCGATGGTCGATATCCGCTGGCAGAAGAACCGGACCCGCATCATCAGCAAGGTCTATGTCGCGCCCACCTATCACGCGCTGCCGCCGCCTCCCCCGACAGAGATCGGGCAAGGCGGTCCGTTCGAACAGAACGACAAGCTGCGTAACGTCGAGCTCATCGGCCTCGGCCGCATCGAGGCGCCGGAGGACGTCATCCTCGACCGCCACGACAACCTCTACGCGGGCTCGCGCCACGGCGACGTCATCCGCTTTCTCGCGCCCGACTATCAGAAGATGGAAGTGTTCGCACATATCGGCGGCCAGCCGCTCGGCATGGCCTTCGACCGCCAGGACAATCTCTACATCTGCATCGGCGGCATGGGGCTCTACCGGATCAAGCCGGACGGTACGGTGGAAAAAGCGACCGACGAGACCAACCGCAGCATGCGTTCGGTCAACGACGACAGCCGCCTGCGGCTCGCCGACGACCTCGACATCACCGACGACGGCCTCATCTTCTTCTCCGAGGCCACCGTGCGTTACGAGATGGACGAATGGCCGATCGACGGTCTCGAGGCGCGCGGCAATGGCCGCATCATCTGCTTCGACACCAAGACCGGCGCTACGCGCACCGAGTTGCGCGGCCTCAAATTCCCCAACGGCATCTGCGTCGCCAGCGACGGCCAATCGATCCTTTTCGCCGAGACGTTCGGCTGCTCGATCAAGCGTTATTGGTTCGCGGGTCCGAAGAAGGGTACGGTCCAGGTCGTCATGGACAATTTGCCGGGCTACCCCGACAACATCAATCTCGCCTCCGACGGCAATTACTGGCTCGCACTCGTGGGCATGCGCAGCCCCTCGCTCGACCTCGCCTGGAAGATGCCCGGCTTCCGCCGTCGCATGGCCAAGCGCGTGCCGGTGGACGAGTGGCTGTTCCCAAACATCAACACGGGCTGTGTGGTCAAGTTCAACGAGCAGGGCAAGATCGTTGAATCGCTCTGGGACCTGCACGGCGAGAACCATCCGATGATCACCTCGATGCGCGAGCATCGCGGCTATCTCTATCTCGGCGGCATCCTTAATAACCGGATCGGCCGTTACAAGCTCGAAAACGCCGACCCGAACTTCGTCCAGTATGACAAGAGGTGGGGGAAGCTGTCGTGATCGCGGCCGTCAGGAATTTCGCCAACCGTTTTCTCGGGCGTGGCGACGCCACCATCACCGTGCCGTCCTTCGACGGTGCGCTGAAACCCAACCAGAAGCTGGAATTCGCCGAGACTTTGCTGACGTGCGAGGCGCCCGAGGACCTCGCCACCGATGGCAGCAACCTCTTCATTGCGGACGGTCCGCGGCTGATGTGTCTGAATGCCGGATTGGCATCGGAGGTCCGAAGCTTCGAGCGGCCAATCTCGGCCCTATGCTCCCTTCCCGGCGGCGGCCTTGCGGTCGCGCTCGGAGGACGCGAGGTACATCTCTACGCAAACGCCTCGGCCGAGCAGCCAAGCATGACGTTTGCCGATGCCGCCTTCAACGCCATCAACGCACTCACGCTGGCGGATGACAACACGCTGATCGCGACAGACGGTTCAATGACATGCGGCGTCGACGACTGGGCGCGCGACCTGATGGAGCTCAACCGGACCGGCCGCGTGTTCAGGCTCGACCCCGCCAACACAGCCGTGACACCGCTGGCCCAGGGGCTCGGCCATGCCTTCGGCGCCTGCGCGCATGGCAACGGCGTGCTGGTCAGCGAGAGCTGGCGTCATCGCCTCGTTCTCGTGGCGCCGGGCGCATCGCCGCGGACCGTGCTCGCTCACCTTCCGGTCTATCCGTCGCGGCTGGCAAAGGCCTCGGGTGGTGGCTATTGGCTCACCGCCTTCACTGCGCGCACACAGCTCGTCGAGTTCGTGTTGCGCGAGCCGGCCTATCGCCGCCGCATGATGGCCGAGATCGATCCGGCGTACTGGGTCGCGCCGCGCCTGCGCTCCGGCATCTCGTTCAAGGAGCCGATGCAGGGCGCGCACATCAAGACCATGGGCGTCATCAAGCCGTGGGCGCCGCCGCGCTCCTACGGCCTCGTCATCCGCCTCAACGCCGATGGCCAGCCGCTTTATTCGCTGCACAGCCGGGTCGACGGCGTCAATCACGGCGTCGTCGCGGCGATCGAGATGGGCAACGATCTCGTCCTGATCGCCAAGGGACCGGGCCGCGTCCTGCGATTGCCCCTCGCTGGCCTTGCCGAGGAGTTCTGCTCATGAGCGACATCATGCTCTCGCTGCGCAAGGCCACCAAGCTCTACGCCGGCGTGCCTGCCATCGACGGGGTCGACTTCGATCTCCGCCGCGGCGAGATTCACGCGCTCGTCGGTGAGAATGGCGCGGGCAAATCGACCCTGACCAAGGTGATGGCGGGCGTGGTGACGTTGACCTCCGGCACCATGATGATCGACGGCGCGGACGTCGCGCCGAGGACGCCGCTGGAGGCACGCAATCTCGGCATCGTCATGGTGTTCCAGGAGAACAGCCTGGTGCCGACCATGACCGTGGCTCAAAACCTGTTTCTCGGACAGGAGAAGTTCTACAACCGCCTGCGCGGCATCTACATCGCTGCTCAACAGTTCCTGCAATCGCTCAATTTCGACGTCACGCCCACCGCCACCGTGAGCGGCCTCGGCGCGGCCAAGAAGCAGATGGTGGAGATCGCGCGCGCGGTCCTGCATCGCGCCAAGGTGATCATCTTCGACGAGCCGACCGCATCGCTGACGCCGGAGGAGAAGAAATATTTCTTCGACCTCGTCCGCGACCTCAAGAAGCGCGGCGTCTCGATCGTCTTCATCTCGCATGCCCTGGAAGAGGCGCTGCTGCTGGCCGATCGCATCACGGTCCTGCGCGACGGCAAGCACGTCGTGACGGACGATGCCGCCAAATTTGACCGCGCCGCGATCGTGCAGGCGATGGTCGGACGCGACCTCTCCAACACGCTCTACGGCGCGCGGAAGAGCAGCGTGCGGCCGGCCGGTGCGCGTGTGCTCACGGTGCAGAACCTGAAAATGGCGCCGATGGTGAAGAACAATTCCCTGTCGGTATTCGCAGGGCAGATCACCGGCGTGTTCGGCCTTGTCGGCGCGGGACGCACCGAGACGTTCAAGATCGTTTCCGGCGTGCTCAAGCGCGACTTCTTCCACGGCGGCGAGATCCTGCTGCACGACAAGCCGGTGCGTTACCGGGTGCCGGCGCCGGCGGTGAAGGCCGGCATCGCCTATGTCACCGAAGATCGCAAGGTCGAGGGCTTCTTCGAGACGTCCTCGATCGCGCGCAACATTTATCTCGGGCTGCTCTCGAAATTTCCCGGGGGGCGCATGATGCTGTCGCGTCGCGAGACCGACGCTGTCGGCAAGACCTGGATCGAGAAGCTCAGGGTGCGCGCCATCGGCGACCACGGCAAGGTGGTCGAGCTCTCCGGCGGCAATCAGCAGAAGGTGGTGATCGCCAAGTCGCTGGTGCAGGAGCCGGACCTGATCATCTTCGACGAGCCGACCCGCGGCGTCGACGTGGGCGCCATCGTCGAGATCCACGAGTTGATCAACCAACTCGCCGACGAGGGCAAGGCGGTCGTGGTCATCTCATCCTACCTGCCCGAGATCATGGCTCTCTCCGACCGGATCCTGGTCTCGCGCCAGGGCAAGGTCGTGGAGGAATTCTCCGCGCTGGACGCGACGGAGGAGAGGATCATGTACGCTGCAATTCACTAAGGCGGCCGTCTACAGCTTGTGTCCCTTCTGGCGCAGCGCCTCGATGATGCGCTGCTTCAATTCGTCGGCGGCCTTCTGGCTGACGTCCTGGCCGATCTGGGCACTCGCTTGCGCCAGCGCATCGGATTTCTCGAGGAACTTCTGCCCGGCCGGCTGGGCGTAGAACGCCTCGATCTGGCGCAGCTCGTCGACGGTGAAGCTCGAGGCGTAGAGGGCAGCGATCTGGTCGATCATCGACGTGAGGAACGGAGCGTAGATCTGGGCGCCGGGCGCCGTCATCAGGTCATAATCGCGCTCGATCTCCGCCCTGTCCTGCGCGACCACCGGCCTGAGCTTGAGCAGGAGCTGCGGCAGCAACGCGCGATACTGGTCCGCAATCCTCAAGGTAACGATGAGCTTGCGCGCCGCGTTCATTGCCTCCGGCGACGGCGCTTGCGCCTGTGCACCGCAGACCAGGAGCAGAAGGATGCCGGCGACCGTCAACAAACGTCTGGGCATGGACCTCTCCAAGAAAATGCAGGCTGACGCCGAGATGTCGTCATCGTCCCACTGGCGCTACCGCGGCGGTCGCAGCCGAAGTGCTCCCGACCGCGTCCTCGACCTCCGTCACCTTCACGAACAGGTTCGGCACACGCTCGGCGCGGTCGAGCAGCCACGCCGCGCCGATCATGATGGCGATGCCGGCGAAGGAGACGGCAAGCTGCTCCCAGGCGCCCTTGGTGTACTGGGTCAGGATCCAGTGCGCCGAGAACGACAGGAAGACGCCGAGGCAGAAGATCGGCAGCGAATGCTGGCCGCACAGGATCACAGGGCGCAGCCAGGCCGTGTGCAGCGCCTTCCATTTGAGCGGGACGAAATAGATCACCCAGAGCGCCAGCGCCAGGAAATGCGTGAAGCGCAGCATGTCGAGGTCGGTCTTGTCGATCGGGTAGATCGCCTTGACCATCCATTTCGGGATCAGCGCCTCGAGCGCGTGGATGTGCCACGACATCACGATCAGGAGGGCGAAGACCAGCCAGGCCGCGGCCAGTCCCATCGCTGCTTTCGACCAGACCCATTCGGCGATCTTGTTGATCTGGCCGATGCCGCACCAGGCCGCGAACACGAACATCAACTGCCAACAGAACGGGTTGAAGTACCAGGTCGTGCCGGGCGGATAGGAGGCGATGTTCCAATCGAACCAGCGCGAAAGGACATAAAGCACCGCGGACGCAGCAAGCGTCAGGTTCGGCCGGCGCACCAGGCACCACACCATGAAGGGCGAGGCGATCACCAGCGTGATGTAGAGCGGCAGCACGTCGAGATTGACCGGCTTGTACTTCAAGAGGATCGCCTGCCCGATCAGCTCGTCCGGATGCGCCAGGAAATTGAACACGTTGAATTCGTGCTCGTACATCGGATTGTCGAAACGGCGCGCGGTGCGCGCGATCTGCGCCGTGAAGAGAAGGAACAGCATGATGTGGGCGACATACAACTCGGTCGCGCGCCGCCACAGCCGCTTCAGTGCGGCGAGAAACCAGCCGCCGGCAACGATCGGCCCGTAGATCCATCCGACCAGATAGCCGGAGATGAAAACGAAGAACTCGGCAGCATCGCTGAAGCCGTAATTGCGTAGCGTGAGCCAGGCCACGACGTCGTGCGGGATGTGATCGAGGAAGATCATCCACAGGCCGATGCCGCGGAAGAGATCGAGCCGCAGGTCGCGCTCGACCGGAGCCAACAGAGCTGACTGGTCCCGTATGCTCATGGCCCCGCCTCTTCCGGTGGGCGTCGCGCCATCGCGGCGCCAAAGAAATCGGATGCTCAAAAACTTAAATGAAAAGTCACCTGCGGCTGGTGCCAACGGTAGCCCACCTTGGCGTCCGTGCAAGGGGCTTCGTCATCACGGCGAGCGGGCACAAGCGCCGGGCCGCCGAAGCGGTACGCCTTGCGCAAAAACATCGAAAACAACCCCATGCAAAGTAGCCGCGACGCGCTAAGCTATTGTCCTACTTGTGAAATCCATTTCTCACGTCGGGCAAAAAAAGCAACGACGGTACGATCGCACGCCAAGCGGGCCGAGGAACAAAGTTAGCCGCTCTTGCCGCAGAACAGGGCTTTCCGGCCCAAAGAAAAAGCCCGGCAATCCCTTCGGGGATGCCAGGCTTTATCTTGGTTGCGGGGATAGGATTTGAACCTATGACCTTCAGGTTATGAGCCTGACGAGCTACCGGGCTGCTCCACCCCGCGTTAAACTGTTGCGCGCCTTCGCCGAAATGCCGGGGACGGTGGATGGAGGGCCGACGCTGTTCGCGTGGCTTACTCTCGCGTCCCAAAGGCTTCCTTGGAAGGCAACCCCGGGGCAAAGCCCGTCGGGTGCGGGGCGTATGTACCAACCCGGGGTGCCTTTGGAAAGGGCTGCGGGCACGTTTTTTTCGACTTTATGACAAGCGAGCGGGCCGAATTCCGGTCCGTTTGGCGCGCTCTTGCCAGAAGTTCCACAAAGGGCCAGCTTGCGGCAACAAAACAAGGGCAAACGCCATTTTAGGGAGGAATGCGGTGGACCGCACCTTGGACCGATCCCCGACGGGTGCCCCGCTTCGGGCCCTCGAGGAGACTTTCCATGCCATGGTCGCGCGGTCGCGGACCGAACCGCCCCCTGGGCTGGCCGAGCGGCTCGACCGGCTGGCACGCCTGCGCAACGTGATCGCGGACAACGAGGAGCGGTTCCGGCAGGCGATCTCGGCCGATTTCGGCCACCGCTCCGCGGTCGAGACCACCATCGCCGAGGCGATGCTGGTGTTCTCCGAAATCCGGCATGCCACGAAACACCTCAAGACCTGGATGGCGCCGCAGCGCGTCGCCACTGCGCTGCAATTCCTGCCAGCGCGTAACCGGCTGATCCCGCAGCCGCTCGGCGTGGTCGGCATCATCGCGCCCTGGAATTATCCGCTCCAGCTCACGCTCGCGCCTGCCATCGGCGCCATCGCCGCCGGCAACCGAATCATCATCAAGCCGAGCGAGCTGGTGCCGCACTTCTCGGCGCTGCTGAAGGAGACGGTCGCGCAAAAATTCGATGCGACCGAGCTGTTCGTCACCGGAATCGAGGACGAGATCGCAAAAGCCTTTGCGGTGCTGCCGTTCGATCATCTGGTGTTCACCGGATCGACCCGGGTCGGGCGGCTGGTCGCGGAGGCCGCGGGGCGCAATCTCACGCCGGTGACGCTCGAGCTCGGCGGCAAATCGCCGGCGATCATCGATGCCTCGGTCGATCTCGAAGAGGCGGCCGAGCGCATCGCCTACGGCAAGCTGCTCAATGCCGGGCAGACCTGCATCGCGCCGGATTACGTGCTGGTGCCCGAGCGCTCGTTGCAGTCCTTCGCCGAGAAAGTGCGCGCGCAGATGCGGCGCATGTTCGGCACCGATCCCACCAACAAGGACTACACGTCGATCATATCCGACCGACATTATGCCCGGCTTGAAGGCCTCGTCGCGGATGCCGCCCAGCGCGGCGCAAAGATCCTGCAACCGGCGAAGGCCGACGATCCGAACTGGAAGGCGCACCGCAAATTCCCGCCAACGCTGATCGCCGGCGCAACCGAGGAGATGGCGGTGATGCAGGAGGAAATCTTCGGGCCGGTCCTGCCGGTGCTCGGCTATCGCGAGCCGACGGAGGCGATCGCCTTCATCAATCGCCGCGACCGGCCGCTCGCGCTCTACTGGTTCGGCAAGGACCGCACTGCGCGCGACGAGGTGCTGTCGCGCACTGTCTCCGGCGGCGTCACCGTCAACGACTGCCTGTTCCACTTCGCGCAAATCAACCAGCCGATGGGCGGCGTCGGCGCATCCGGCACTGGTGCCTATCACGGCGAATGGGGTTTCAAGACGTTCAGCAAGCTGAAGCCGGTGTTCTACCGCTCCAAGTTCAACCGCCTCGCCGATCTCTATCCGCCCTATGGCGGCAAGATCGCGCGGCTGGAGAAGATGATGCGATTCATGTCGTAGCGACTAGCACCGTCATTCCGGGGCGCCTCGAAGAGGCGAACCCGGAATCCATTTCGCCACCATTGATGCGGACGAATGGATTCCGGGCTCGCGCTACGCGCGCCCCGGAATGACGAGAAGAAAAATAGCCAAGGGGGAAACACAAGTGACAGACACATTCGATTTCGTCGTCGTGGGCGCGGGCTCCGGCGGCTGCGCGGTGGCGGGACGGCTGTCGGAGGATGCGGCGACGTCGGTGGCGCTGCTCGATGCCGGCGGCAGGAACGACAACTGGGTCGTGACCACGCCATTTGCGCTGGTGCTGATGGTGGCCGGCAACGTCAACAACTGGGCCTTCAACACCGTGCCGCAGAAAGGGCTGAACGGCCGCATCGGCTATCAGCCGCGCGGCAAGGGGCTCGGGGGCTCCTCCGCCATCAACGCGATGGTCTATATCCGCGGCCACCGCAGCGATTACGACCAGTGGGCCTCGCTCGGCAATCCCGGCTGGTCGTTCAGCGACGTGCTGCCCTATTTCAAGCGCGCGGAGAACAATACCGATTTCGACGGCGAGTATCACGGCAAGAGCGGACCGCTGGCGGTCAACAAATCGCGCACCAGGAATCCGGTGCAGCAGATTTTCATGCAGGCCGCGCAGGAGGCGCAGTTTCGCCTGCGCGAGGATTTCAATGCCGACGAGCACGAGGGCCTCGGCATCTACCAACTGACGCAGACGAACGGCGAGCGCTGTAGCGCCGCGCGCGCCTATATCTATCCCTACATGAAAAACCGCGCCAATTTGCGCGTCGAGACGGGGGCCTACGCCACCCGCATCCTGTTCGAGGGCAAGCGCGCGGTCGGCGTCGAATACCGCCAGGGCAAGGAGCTGAAGCAGCTCCGCGCCCGGCGCGAGGTGATCGTGTCCTCGGGCGCGTTCCAGACCCCGCAGCTGCTGATGCTCTCGGGTGTCGGCGACAGTGCGGCGCTCGGCAAGCTCGGCATTGAAAGCCGGCATCACCTGCCCGGCGTCGGCCAGAACCTCCAGGATCATCCGGACTTCGTGTTCGGCTACATGTCCGACAACCCGAACTTCAACGGCATCTCGCTCAAGGCGCTGCCGCGGCTGTTGCGCGCCATCCGCCAGTACCGACGCGACCGCACCGGCCCGATGACGTCGAACTTCGCCGAATGCGGCGGTTTCCTGAAGACGCGGCCCGACCTCGATATTCCCGACATCCAGTTGCATTTCGGCATGGCGCTGGCCGACGATCACGGCCGCAAGCGCCATCGCGGCACGGGCTTCACCTGCCACGTCTGTCTGCTGCGGCCGAAGAGCCGCGGCAACGTCGCACTCGCAAGCCGTGATGCGATGCAGGCGCCATTGATTGACCCGAACTTCCTCGGCGAAGCGGACGATCTCGAGACCATGGTCGCGGGCTTCAAGACGACGCGCCGCCTGTTGGAGACCCCCGCATTGCGCGCGCTCCAGACCAAAGACATGTTCACCGCAAATGTGCGCACCGACGACGACATCCGCGCACTGCTGCGCGAGCGCGTCGACACCGTCTATCACCCCGTCGGCACCTGCAAGATGGGCACGGATGCGATGGCGGTGGTCGATCCGAAGCTCAGAGTGCACGGCGTCGAGGGTTTGCGCGTCGTCGACGCCTCGATCATGCCGACGCTGATTGGCGGCAACACCAACGCACCGACGATCATGATCGGGGAGAAGGCGGCGGATATGATCAGGGGAGAGATGCGGTAGTGTAACGCTCCCCCGTCATTCTCCGCTGTCGTCCCGACGAAGAGCGAAGCTCCCGCGTCATTTTCCGCTGTCGTCCCCGCGAAAGCGGGGATCCATAACCACTGGGAGTAGTTGCTGCGCGAGTTGGCAACTCCGAGTCTTCGCCAAACAACTTCCTGTGGTTATGGGTCCGGGATCTGCGCTCGCTCCGCTCGCTTGTCCGGGACGACAGCGGGGCTCAATTCAACAGGAAACCACCATCGACCGTCACCACACTCCCCGTCATGTAGCGCGATGCCTTCGAGGCCAGCAGTAAAATCGCGCCGTCGAGATCGGACTCGGCGCCGACGCGGCGCTGGGGGATGCGTTTTGCCAATCGCTCTCCCGCTGGCGTCGACCAGAATGCGTGGTTCATTTCGGTGTCGATATAGCCGGGCGCGAGCGCGTTGATGCGGATGTTCTGGCCGGCGAGCTCGAGCGCCATCGCCCGGGTTGCCTGGATGATGCCGGCCTTGGAGATCGCGTAGGGCGAGACCGCCTTCAGGACGCCGGTGCCGAGCACGGAGGCGATGTTGACGATGTTGCCCTCCTGCTTGCGCGCGATCATGCGCCGCGCGACTTCGGTCGCGAGGAAATAGGCTCCCTTCAGATTGGCGCCGATCACGGCGTCCCAGTCGGATTCGGTCTGCTCGGTTGCGAGCTTTTCGATCGCGATGCCGGCATTGTTGATCAGCACCGTGATCGGACCGAGCGCTGCTTCCGTCGCATCCACCGCCTTCGCGATCGAGGCGGTGTCGGTGACGTCGAGCGCGACGGCGGCGGCCCGGCCGCCCTTGCCGCGGATCTCCTCTTCCAGGCTTTTCAGCTTGTCGGTCTGTCGTGCGGCAAGCGCGACGGCCGCGCCATGCGCCGCCAGCACCCGGGCAAACTGCCGCCCCAGCCCCTGGCTCGCGCCGGTTACGAGGATGGTTTCTTTACTGACGTCGAATAGGTCTGACATTGGCGTAACCCTTGCGCTTTTGGAGCCCATCAATACAGACGATTTTAGCGATCTGAAACCGGAATGATCCGCTCTGCGTTCATTCGTTCCATCAAGGCAGGCGGCTCCTCATGAATAGTTTCGATCTCGCGGTCTATGCAGCGCTCGCCATTGCGATCGGCTTCGGTTTCAGGACCGGCCTGCTCCGCAGTGCCATGACCATCCTCGCCTATCTCCTCGCCGCGCCGATCGCGGTTGCGCTGATGCCGCTGATAGCACCACAGATTGCTGGCAACCCGAATTCGCCGCTGCTGCAGAACTGGATCTGGCTCTTCGGCATCTTCGTGGTGGTTGGCATGCTGTTCGGACATATCGGCCGCATCGCGCTGAACGACACCATTGGCGAGGCCGGCATCGGCGACCGCCTCGGCGGCGCCGCGCTCGGCGCGATCAGGGTCGGACTCGTCGCCACCACGCTGGTGCTTGTGTTCGACCAGATCGTGCCGGCCAACCGCCAGCCTGCATTTCTGGCAGGCTCGCATCTGCGACCGCTGTTCTCGACGGTGGGCCAGATGGGCTTCAAGTCGCTGCCACCGGAGGCCGCCTCCGCGATCGACCGTCTCAAGCAGGAGCGAGGGATCTAGCCCGCTCATTTGCATCGCCACACGGCGCGCCATGCATTTTGACGCGGGCCCGTCCCTTACCAGCGGCGTCGAGGTTGGCTAAAGTGGCGGCCTCTAAAACCTGCCTGACACTACGGGAGTGAAACAGTGGATCTTGGGATCAAAGGTCGCCGCGCCATCGTCTGCGCATCCAGCAAGGGCCTCGGGCGCGCCTGCGCCATCTCGCTGGCGGAAGCCGGCGTTCACGTCACGCTGACTGCGCGCGGCGCCGATGCCCTGAAGAAAACGGCCGACGAAATCCGTAAGGCCTATCCGGACGTGACGGTCACCGAGATCGTCGGCGACATCACGACGCCGGCCGGCCGCGAGGCCGTGCTGAAGGCCTGCCCCGAGCCGGACATCCTGATCAACAATGCCGGCGGCCCGCCGCCCGGCGATTTCCGCAACTGGACCCGCGACGACTGGATCAAGGCGATCGACGCCAACATGCTCACCCCGATCGAGCTGATCAAGGCGACCGTGGACGGCATGATGGCGCGCAAGTTCGGCCGCATCGTCAACATCACCTCGGCCGCGGTGAAGGCACCGATCGACATCCTCGGCCTCTCCAACGGCGCGCGCGCCGGCCTCACCGGCTTCATCGCCGGTCTCTCGCGCAAGACCGTGATCAACAACGTCACCATCAACGGCCTGTTGCCCGGCCCGTTCGAGACCGACCGCCTGCGCAGCACCGCGAAGGGGGAGGCCGACAAGCGTGGCGTCACGCCGGACCAGATCCTGGCCGAGCGCGCCAAGCTCAACCCCGCCGGCCGCTTCGGCCACCCCGACGAGTTCGGCTATGCCTGCGCCTTCCTGTGCGGCGCGAAGGCCGGCTTCATCACCGGGCAGAACATCCTGCTCGATGGCGGCGCCTTCCCGGGCACACTCTAGTGCCGCCGATTTGAAGTTCCTGCGGCGCACGCCGCAAGTTCTGTCAGGAACTTCAAATCGATAAGCGGCACTAGAACTTGTAATTTCTTTCTGGGGCCCGCTTTCCGAAGTTCGCGTTCGAGGTAGCAGCAATGGTTCACGAACTTCGGAAAGCGGGCCCCAGATGAAAGCGGTCTGGTACGAGCAGACAGGGCCGGCCGTCGACGTCCTCACTTATGGTGAGATGCCGACGCCGGTCGCTGGTCCAGGCGAAGTGCGCATTCGCCTGGAAGCCTCCGGCGTCAACCCGGCCGATGTCGGCCGGCGCGGCGGCAGCTATCGCGCGATGGAATACCCGCGCGTGATTCCGAACAGCGACGGCGCGGGTTTCATTGACCAGGTCGGCGACGGCGTGACGCGGTTCAAGATCGGCGATCGGGTCTGGCTATTCAACGGCCAGCGCAATGGCCGCGCTTTCGGCACGGCGGCCGAGTATATTTCGCTTGCTGAGCAGCTCGTGACGCCGCTGCCGGACAATCTCTCCTTCGCGGAGGGCGCGACGCTCGGAATCCCTGCGATGACGGCGTGGTGCGGCCTGTTCGCGGACGGACCGATCGTCGGCAAGACCGTGCTCGTCACCGGCGGCGCCGGCGCGGTCGGCCACTATGCGGTGCAGCTGGCCAAATGGGGCGGCGCGCAAGTGATCGCGACCGTCAGTTCGGCGATGAAGGGCGAGCAGGCACGGCAAGCCGGCGCCGATCTCGTGGTCAATTACAGGGATGAAGACGTCGCCGCCAAGGCGATGGCCTTCACAGGTGGATGCGGCGTCGATCGTGTCGTCGATGTCGACTTCGGCGGCAACATCGCGACCACGCTGAAGCTGATGGCGGTCAATTCGACCATCGCGGTCTATGCCACCAACGGCAACCGCACGCCGGTTGTGCCGATGCGCGAGCTGATGGAGAAATGCATCGCGCTCCGCGCGCTGGTGCTGTTCGCGCTGCCGCCGTCACTGCTTGCAGCGGCGCAAGCCGACATCTCGAAATGGCTGGCCGCCGGCCAGCGGATCCACAATGTCGCGGCGCAGTTTGCACTGTCGGACACGGCCCAGGCCCATCTCGCCGTCGAGAAGGGCGACAAGCTCGGCACCGTGATCGTCGACTGCGCGCGATAAGCGTCAGGAAACCGGCGTCGTCCGCTCGCCGGTCCAGTCGATGCCGAGTTCGTCGAGACCGTCGGCCAACAGATCGCCCAGCATCGGCTCGCCCAGGAGATATTGCACCGTTTCGCGCCGGGGTTTCTTGTATTCGCCGCGCGCCTCGAGGGCACGGGCACGCAGGTCGTTCCATTCGTCGACCGTGCCGTCGCCACGGCCGAGCCACATCAATGTCACGAGATCGAGCTGCTCGTCCTCGTTCAGCGCCCCGATGAAGCCGGTCAACTCGCTTGCGACCGGATCGGAATTGGTGTCCTCCAGAACATCGATCTCGTCGTCATCGGAGGGATTCGAGCCGGAGTCGGGATCGGAGGCCTCTTCCTTGACGTCGAATTCACGCACCTTTTCGATGATGAAGGCGACCTTCTCGGCGGAAATTGCAAGCTCTGGCATCGCTCCCTCGTTCAGCTGTCTCTCTATCCGTCCATCTGTCCTGGGGTTCCCCGATAACGCGGCATCGCACCGGATGATCCATTGCGCTCGCGGACGGAAAGTGCGCATGTTCGGGCGCTAAGCAAGAACATGGGGACACGCCGCATGCAGTGGAAGGTCGGCAAGGTCAAAATCACCAAGGTGGTGGAATTGGAGACGGTCGGCTCGACCCGCTTCATCCTGCCCTTGGCGAGCAACGAAGAAATCCAGAAACTGCCCTGGCTGATCCCGCACTTCGCCACCGAAGAGGGCCGGCTGAAAATGTCGATCCATTCGCTGGTGGTGGAGACGCCGTCGCGCCGGATCGTGGTCGATACCGGCCTCGGCAACGACAAGCAGGGCCGCAACGTCCCGACCTGGAACAACCGCACCACGCCGTTCCTGGAAACCATGACGGCAGCGGGCTTCGCCCCCGACAGCATCGACACCGTTCTGTGCACGCATCTTCACGTCGACCATGTCGGCTGGAATACGAAGCTTGTCGGCGGCAAATGGGCACCGACTTTCCCCAAGGCGCGCTATGTCTTCGGCAGGACCGAATACGAGCACTGGCGCGACCATTCGACCGAGCCGGACAAGCAGGCGGTGTTTGACGATTCGGTGAAGCCGATCGTCGAGGCCGACCGCGCCGATTTGATCCCGAGCGACCATCGGCTGTCCGACGAAATCAGCATGATCCCGACCCCGGGCCACAGCCCCGGCCATATGAGCATCCTCATCCAATCGGACGGCGAACAGGGCTTGCTCACCGGCGACGTTGCCCATCATCCCTGCCAGATGGCGCATCTTGGCTGGTCCTCGACCGCGGATTCCGACCAGACCCAATCGGCCACGACGCGGCGCGAACTGTTCGGCCGCTTTGCCGACACGCCGACGCTGGTGATCGGCGGGCATTTTTCGGCCGGGCATATCAAGCGGCAGGGCGATGCGTTCAAGTTTGTGGCACTGGGATGATCTCGTGCCCCGGATGCTGCGCAGCGCGAAGCGGTGCGCTGCTAAGCCGGGGCCCATGCTGCGCCAAACTGGGTTACAGCGATCTGGATCCCGGCTCTGCGGAGCAGCGTTGCACGCTGCACCGCGTCCGGGACACGGAGGCACCTCCCGAATTGAGAAGTCTGCAATGCGCCTCATTTTGAGCGGTTGAATTTCCCGCCGCCCTGTTCCATGAAGCTATTTAACTGATCGGTCCATCCTAGGGAGAAACGAGAATGAAGCTTGTTCGTTATGGCGAAAAGGGTGCGGAGAAGCCCGGCCTGATCGACAAATCCGGCCAGTTGCGCGACCTGTCGGCGCATGTGAAGGACCTCACCGGCGAAGCCTATTCACCGGAGTCGCTGAAGAAGCTGGCGGGCCTTGATCCCGCCTCGCTGCCCGCCGTCTCCGGCAAGCCGCGGTTCGGCGCGCCGGTCACCGGCATCTCGAAATTCGTCGCCATCGGCCTCAACTACAGCGACCATGCCAAGGAGACGGGCGCTGCGATCCCGACCGAGCCGATCATCTTCCTGAAGGCGAACACCTCCCTCTCCGGTCCGAACGACGCCGTCGAGAAGCCGCGCGGTTCGACCAAGCTCGACTGGGAAGTCGAGATCGCCGCGATCATCGGCACCCGCGCCAAGTATGTCTCGGAAGCTGACGCGCTGAACTACGTCGCCGGCTATTGCGTCTGCAACGACGTCTCCGAGCGCAACTTCCAGACCGAGCGCCTGGGCCAGTGGACCAAGGGCAAGTCGCACGACACGTTCGGCCCGGTCGGCCCGTGGCTCGCCACCAAGGACGAAATCAAGGACGTGCAGAACCTGTCGATGTGGCTCGACGTCAACGGCCAGCGCCGGCAGACCGGCTCGACCAAGACCATGATCTTCTCCATGGCCAAGTGCATCTCCTACGTCTCGCAGTTCATGACCTTGCTGCCCGGCGACATCGTCACCACGGGCACGCCGCCCGGCGTCGGTCTCGGCATGAAGCCGCCGACGTTCCTCAATGTCGGCGACGTCATCACCCTCGGCATTGAAGGCCTCGGCGAGCAGCGCCAGGAGATCGTCGGGGCGTAAGGTCTCCGTCCTCATCCTGAGGAGCGCGCAACGCGCGCGTCTCGAAGGATGCGCCAAGAACACAGCCACCCGACGGTCGCGCCGGGTGAAGAGAGAGAACACCTCCCGTTGCCCATCCTTCGAGACGCGCGCCAAGGGGCGCGCTCCTCAGGATGAGGACCGTCTGTCTGGATAGAGGTTATTTCAAATGAAGCTCACCTTCTCCCCCGCCTCGCCCTTCGCCCGCAAGGTTCGCATCGCCGCGATCGAGCTCGGGCTGATCGACAAGATCGAATTCACGCCGGCAACGGTCGCGCCGGGCACGGCCAACGAGGACTATTCGCGCATCACGCCGCTGAAGAAGCTGCCGGTGCTGATCACCAATGATGGCGACGTGATCCTGGACTCCTACGTCATCGTTGAATATCTCAACGAAATGGCCGGCGGCAGCCTGATTCCGGAATATGGTCCGCGGCGCTGGAAGGCCAAGACCAATCATTCGCTGATCAACGGCATGCTCGATTCCATGTTGCTGTGCCGCTACGAGAAGATGGTGCGGCCGCAGGGCCTGCAATGGCAGGCGTGGTCCGACGATCACTGGAACCGGGCCTGGACCGGCATGGCGCGCTTCGAGAACATGCCCGAAGTTTTGAACGGCCCGTTCGACATCTCGCAGATCAGCCTCGTTTGTGTGCTCGGCTATGCCGATTTCCGCTTCGCCGATTGCGGCTGGCGCAAGGCCTATCCGAAGCTCGACGCCTTCCATCAGAAGATGCTGGAGCGGCCCTCCGTGAAAATCTCGGTGCCGCCTGCTGCATAAATCCCGGGAGTTCTCATGAGCCTGAAATACTCGGTCGGCGATCTCACCATCCATCGCGTCATCGAGCAGGAAACCTCGTTCGTGCCGGCGCTGGACATGCTGCCCGGACTGACGGCCGAGGTGCTGGCCGAGAACCGGGCGTGGATGCGGGAGGCCAAGGCGCTGGATGACCAGGACGTGTTGCTCCTGTGCTTCCAGTCCTATGTGGTGAAGACGCCGCACCACACCATCCTGATCGACAGCTGCATCGGCAACGACAAGACGCGGCCGCAGCGGCCGAAATGGAACATGAAGACCGACGACACCTATCTGCGTGCGCTGGGCGCCGCCGGCGTCTCGGTCGACGACATCGACTTCGTGATGTGCACGCATCTGCATGTCGATCACGTCGGCTGGAACACACGGCTTGAGAACGGCCGTTGGGTGCCGACTTTCCCCAAGGCGCGCTACGTCTTCGCCAAGCAGGAATTCGACTACTGGTCCGAGCAGAACGCGAAGGCGGAGGTGCCGCCCTTCGCCGACAGCGTGCTGCCGGTGGTCGAGGCCAAGCGCCACGAGATCGTCGGCAACGACCATCAGATCGGCGATCACGTCCGCATCCTGCCGACACCGGGCCATACGCCTGGGCATGTCGCGTTCACGATGGGGCGCGGCAAGGACGATGCGGTGTTCTTCGGCGACCTCATGCATTCGCCGCTGCAGACGCTCTATCCGGAGCTGTCGATCAAGTTCGACGTCGATCCGGCCGCGGCGGCAAAAACACGCCGCAGTTTCCTGGAACGCTATTGCGACACCGACACGCTGTGCTGCACGGCGCATTTCCCCTCGCCGTCGGTCGGCAAGATCAGGCGCAAGGGCAACGCGTTCGTCTGCGCGGCGGTGTAGTCGGAAACGCTGGCATGGTGGGCAAACCGAAGCGTGCCCACCATGCCAGGCGTGTTGCGAAAGAGTGGTGGGCACGGCGCGCGAAGCGCACCTTTGCCCACCCGATTCCGTCCAACCCCGGCTCACGGAGGACACGATGACAGCGCTCCCCGACATCCCCCTCCCCGCCGGAATCCGCTCGCGTTACGTTGACGGCATCAACGGCTTGCGCATGCATGTGCTGGAGGCCGGCTTCGAGACGAAGGGGCGGCCCTGCATTCTGTTGCTGCACGGTTTTCCTGAGCTCGCCTTCTCCTGGCGCAAGGTGATGCTGGCCCTCGCTGCAGCCGGCTATCACGTGATCGCGCCGGACCAGCGCGGCTATGGTCGCACGACGGGATGGAGCGCCGATTACGACGCCGATCTCAAGCCTTTCTCGCTTTTCAACCTGGTGCGTGATGTGCTCGGGCTGGTGTCCGCGTTCGGCCACAGGGAGGTCGATCTGGTCGGACATGATTTCGGCAGTCCGGTCGCGGCCTGGTGCGCGCTGATCCGGCCTGACGTGTTCCGCTCGGTGACGATGATGAGCGCGCCGTTCGGCGGCCCGCCGCCGCTGCCGTTCAACACAGTCGACGCGCCGGCGAAACCACCGGCCGAGGATGCCGTGCATCGCGAGCTCGCCGCGCTGCCGCGCCCGCGAAAGCACTATCATTGGTACTATTCGACACGCGCGGCCAACGCCGACATGCATCGCGCACCGCAGGGCGTGCATGATTTCCTGCGCGCCTACTACCATCACAAGAGCGCGGACTGGATCGACAACAAGCCATATCCGCTCAAATCGTGGTCGGCGAACGAGCTGGCGAAGCTGCCGACCTACTATGTGATGGACGCCGGCGAGACCATGCCCGAGACGGTCGCAAAGGAGATGCCATCGCCGGCCGCGATCGCCGCCAATCGATGGCTGCCGGACAGCGAGCTTGCGTACTACAGCGCCGAATACGGCCGCACCGGATTCCAGGGCGGCCTGCAATGGTACCGCTACGGCACATCGGGCGCTCTCAATAGCGAAATGCAATTGTTCGCCGGCCGTAGCATCGACGTGCCGTCCTGCTTCATCTCAGGCAAGCAGGATTGGGGCACTTACCAGCGCCCCGGCGTATTCGAGACGATGCAAACAAACGCGTGCACGAAGATGCTCAGTTGCCATCTCATCGACGATGCCGGCCATTGGGTGCAGCAGGAGCAGCCGGCCGAGGTCAGCCGGTTGCTCATCGATTTCCTGCAACAGGCCGCGCGGCAAGCGTAACGCTGCGCCACAGGGCAGGAACGTTCCTCACTGCGACGCGTTGCCGCTTTTGGGCAATGCGCGCACAGGAGGAGATTCCCTGATGGAGAAGAAGATCGCCGGATTGTTGGGAGCGGTGGCGGCGCTCGGCACATTGGCCGGCGCGCAGGCTACGTCGGCGCCGTCAGACGTGCTGAAGGCAAATTCCTATGCGGATTTGCTCGAACCCATTCCGAACGCGGCACGTACGCTGCAAGCGCTCGAAGAGCAAGCTGCTGCCAAGCCGGCCGAAGCCAATGTACAGGTAGCCCAATTCTACTACCACCATCACCACCATCATCATCACGGCTACTGGCACCATCACCATCATCATGGCTATTGGCGCGGCGGTGTCGTTGTGGTTCCGCGCCGGCGGTATCACCACCATCACCACCATCATCACCACCACAGTGCTTACTATTACCGGTATTGATGAACGGACGAGTCAATTGATGAAGTGCCGGGCGCTCGCGTCCGGCGCTCTCGTCGAGCCTCAGCCCTGCCTCGTCTTTTCCTTGGCGGCACGATGCAGGTGCCGGTACGTGCCGTCAAACACGGTGTCGGTGGTTGACGTCCATTCAGTGCCGGCCGCGAGCGCGGGACGGTTGGCATAGATGCGGCGCGACTGGAGTTCGCGCTCGGCCGCCTCCTCCTCGCTCATCGGCTCTAATTCGAACTTCGCGTCTTCGGGGATGACGATGATCTGGGCGAACGGTTCGCCCGGCCGAAAGATGTGCGTGCGTCCCTCAGCAGGCGACTTGAAGACACAGAAGAAAATCATCGGCCACCAGTTGCGGATCAAGGCCGGCACGGCAATCGGCACGGTGTCCGTACGATCGACGTAGAAACGCGGATGCGGTTCGGTGCGGATCGCCATGCCCTTCTCGACCTTGAGGTCGAGCAGGAGTTGATAGGTATAGAAGCCGTCGCCGAAGTTGCGAAACGGCGGCCACTGCAGGCCTTCCTCGGGCGCCGGTCCCCAATCACCTTGCAGTATCAACTGACCGTCTTTGGTGCTGACGTGCAGTTCGTTGTCGTAGGGATAGAACAGTTCGATGCCATACTGGGCTCCCTCCGAGAACGGCACGCAGTGCCAGACTTGCTCGTGAGAACCATTCGCGCGCGGCTCGCGCGTTCCGGCCCAGCCGGGAATCTCAAGCTTGGTCCGCCGCGGGGCCAGGCGCGGCGCGTTGAAGCGGTATTTGACCTTGTCCACGGCACCCTCCCCGCGCATCTGCGCGCGGTATGTCGAACGACCGTTCCCTGGCTTCGGTTCCTTCCAACTGCCGGGCTTGGGATGCGAATTGACCTCCCATAGTGGATACTCTATCTAACTTAGAATCATTCTAAATGATGTGGCAGGACCGTCGTGAAGAACTTTGCCGATTTGACCGAACGCGAAGTGCTTGCGGTCGCGATCTCCTCTGAGGAGGAGGACAGCCGCATCTACATGTCTTTCGCCGAAGATCTTCGGGAGCGATATCCGGACACGGCCAAGATCTTCGAGGAGATGGCCGAGGAGGAACGCGGCCACCGGCATCGCCTGCTCCAGCTCTACGAAGAGCGGTTCGGCGCGCATCTGCCGCCGATCCGCCGCGAGGACGTCAAAGGCTTTCTGCGCCGGCGCCCGATCTGGCTGACCAAGAACCTGCCGCTCGACACCATCCGGAAAGAGGTCGAGACGATGGAGTTCGAGGCCGAGCGCTTTTACGCGCGCGCCGCCGAGCAGGCCGAGGATGTCGGCGTGCGCCGCCTGCTTGGCGATCTCGCCGAGGAAGAGAAGCATCACGAGAACCGCGCCGTCGCGCTGACCGACGAGATCCTGAAGCCGGACGTGCGCGCCGCGGAGGATCGCACGCGGCGGCGGATGTTCGTGCTGCAATATGTGCAGCCGGGCCTCGCCGGCCTCATGGACGGTTCGGTCTCGACGCTGGCACCGCTGTTCGCGGCCGCCTTCGCCACCCACCAGAACTGGCAGACCTTTCTGGTCGGCCTTGCCGCCTCGATCGGCGCCGGCATCAGCATGGGCTTTGCAGAAGCGCTGTCCGATGACGGATCGCTGACCGGACGTGGCTCGCCCTGGCTTCGCGGCATCACCTGCGGCGCGATGACAACGCTCGGCGGGCTCGGCCATACTACGCCCTATCTTGTGCCGGATAGTTGGCCCAACGCGTTCTGGATCGCAACCGCGATCGCCGGCGTCGTCGTGTTCATCGAATTGTGGGCGATCGCCTTCATCCGCTCGCGCTACATGGACACGCCGTTCCTCCAAGCGGTGTTCCAGATCGTGCTCGGCGGCGCCATCGTGCTCGCCGTGGGAATATTGATCGGAGCGGCTTAGGCGGTGGTGGCAGCGATGACGAGGCACCGTTCATACACTGTCACGGCCGCGAGCCTGACCTGCACGTTGCTCCTGCTGGCCTCGAGCGAGGCCGCGCGCGCCACCGACGAGATCCAAGTCTACAACGCCAACATCGCCGAAGTCGGCCAGTTCACGATCCAGCAGCACCTCAACTATGTCGGGATCGGACAGAAGGAGCCGCCCTTCCCCGGCGGCATTCCGTCCAACGGCAGCCTCAACGGCACGCCGGAATTCGCCTATGGCATGACCGATTGGTGGGAGCTCGGGCTGTATCTGCCGTTCTCGGTGCAGAACCAGCAATTCCTCTCCAACGCCTTCAAGCTGCGCACGCTGTTCGTCTCGCCGCACGCCGAGCAGCGGAACTTCTTCTACGGCGTGAATTTCGAACTCAGCTACGAGATGCCGAAATTCGCGCAAACGCGGTGGGGATTGGAGATCCGCCCCATCATCGGCGTGCGAAACTCGCAATATGAGTTCATCGTGAATCCGATCGTGGACATCGGCTTCGGCAGCAAGGGCGAAGTGGATTTCGCGCCCGCCGCCCGGCTGGCACGGAACTTCGGCAACGACGTATTCGCGGGGTTCGAATATTATGCGGATCTCGGCGAAATCGGGAATTTCAACAAGCTCGCCGACCAGCAGCACACGCTATTTGCGGTCACCGACTTCAAGGCCGGCGTATTCGACGTGAATTTTGGCGTCGGCTACGGATTGACGCCGGCGTCTGACCGCTTCGTGGTCAAGACGATCATCGGCTACGCCTTTCCCGTGCCGGGGCAGAAATCGGATGGCAATACGCGCATGAGCAGCAGCGGCCCGATGAACCCGTTCACGCATGCGAGCGCGCGAAGCTTTCAACCTTGACCCAAGGGCAGGGCTCAATACTGAGGCATTCATGACAGCTCGTCTGCAATACGGCACACCCGCCAAAGTCTTCCATTGGCTCATCGTCGCACTCATCGCCGTGCAATATCCGATCGGATGGCTGATGCCGGATATCCATCGCGGGATGACACCCGGCGCCGGGATGACGTTTCACATCTCGATCGGAATTGCAGTTCTGGCGTTGACCGCCGTCCGTTTTCTCTGGCGGCTCACCCATCCCGTTGCGCCCGAGAGTTCTCTACCAGTCTGGCAGCGCTTGTCCTCGGAGGCTGTGCACTGGCTGCTCTATGCACTGGTGTTGGCAACGACGATCTCGGGCTGGTTGTTCGCTTCCTACCGGGGATGGTCCGTTTCGTTCTTCTATCTCGTGCCGCTGCCGATGCTGGCCTCCGACAATGCTGCCGCCGGCCGCGCCATAGACGGCCTGCACCAAGCGACGGAATGGGCGCTCCTCATCACAATCGGGATTCACATCGTTGCCGCGCTCGCACACATTTTCATCTATCGCGACCGCGTGATGCAGCGGATGCTGCCGGGGTAGCTCTCAGGACAGGTCAACCGCGATCAAACGGCGGTTGCGGCATCATATAAAACTGCGCATCATTGTCGGGCAATGAAACGCAGGAGCATGTCGTGGCCAAGTCGGAATGGAGTTTCAAGAGCGCGGTCGAGCTGTCGGCTGCATTGACCGCGAAGAAGGTCTCCGCGGTCGAACTCACGCGGGACGCGATCGACCGCATCGAACGGCACGACGGCAAGGTCAATGCCATCTGCATCCGAGATTTTGACCGCGCGCTCAGCGCCGCGCGCGAAGCTGACGCGGCGCTGCCGCGTGGCGAGCGCAAGCCGTTGCTCGGCCTGCCCATGACGGTCAAGGAATCCTATAACGTCGCCGGCCTGCCGACGACCTGGGGCATTCCCGCGCAGAAGGACTTCATTGCCAGCGAAGACGCACTGCCGATCACGCGGGTGAAGGACGCGGGCACCATCATCGTCGGCAAGACCAACGTGCCGCTCGGGCTCGGCGACTGGCAGAGTTACAACGACATCTACGGCA
>JAEWFG010000257.1 GCA_023388935.1 Pseudomonadota bacterium
ACCAAAGCCCGAGCAGCACGATGGTGCCGACCACGATCCAGAATACCACGGGCCCGAAGCGGACCTGCTTGCCCGCGTGGATGATGGTGTAGGCGTCGTCTGCCGCGGGAAGGGGAATCGCAGTCGCTGCCGCCGCGGCGGCAGGACGACGATGGTAGGGCCGCCCGTGGGCGTGAGGATGATGCTGGGGGGACTGCGAGTATTGGGCAGAACTTTTCGACATCGGCACTCCCGCGCCGGTCGGATGGGTTCCTTGCGGCTCAATTGCCGCAGCAATCTGGGGCGGTCATGGTTAATTTTCCGAAAACGGAACCGCTCGAATTTAACGGGCTGGTTAGAGACTTCTTGCCGCTTCCAGCACCGCATCGGC
This sequence comes from Pseudomonadota bacterium, assembly GCA_023388935.1. Taxonomy (GTDB): domain Bacteria; phylum Pseudomonadota; class Alphaproteobacteria; order Rhizobiales; family Xanthobacteraceae; genus Bradyrhizobium. The sequence continues at coordinate 371 of JAEWFG010000257.1, forward strand.
ATGGCCGTTGACCCGGACATTGCGCCAGATCTTGGCTACCTTGCCGTCGGTCCCGACCAGCACCGTAGTGCGAAGAATTCCGAGGAAGCTCTTGCCATACATGGACTTTTCGCCCCAGGCGCCATACGCCTCGAGCATCTCGTGCTTTTCATCCGAGACGAGGGGAATGCCGAGACTATGCTTGTCGCGAAACTTCTCCTGGTCCTTTAACGGATCGGCGGAGATGCCGAGTACGGCCGTGCCGGCCGCGGTAAAGGCATCCGCAAGGCGGGTGAAGTCGATGGCCTCCCTGGTGCAGCCGGGCGTATCGGCACGAGGGTAGAAGAACAGGACGAGCTTTTGGCTGGAATAGTCCGAGAGCTTGACCACGCCGCCGCCGTCGCGGTGCAGGCGGAAGGCGGGGGCCTTCTGGCCCTCGCTCAAGACCGCCTTCGCTGCCGGGGCCGATTTGGAGGAATTTAACTGTTTCGATGCGGCCTCATGCGATGCTGCTTTTGCTATGGTCCTGGTTGATTTGCTCGCCGGTGTCCGCGGTGTTTTCGCGGACTTTGTCTGAGTCGATGCCCGCGCTTTCAGGGTCTTCCTTTTTGCTGTCGGACTGCCGGAGGGCGCCTTGGACGATTTCTTTCGGGACTTCTTGGACATACGCCTTCCTTTCGTCGCTTTCGGCGGGTCAACCGAAGCGGTATTGCAGCTCGCGTCCGGTGTGCCGGAATCGTGCCCTCGGCTGGGCAAGTCTGACGACGCCGGAGTATGGTTACAAGGAATTCCACGCACCACCCCACTGCTCGTTGAACGCGCGCCCGGGGCGAAATGACGAACAGCAGGAATATTCGAGGTATGGCGGCAATGCCGACACAGGGAGCTTCGCCTCCCGTGGACGGCTGCGGCCCCGGCGGCGCTCAATCCTATGACGGGCGCCTGTATCGAGAGGCAATGGCAAGGAATAAGTCGCCCCAGGACGACAATCGGGATTTCGATCGGCGCGGTGGCCAGCAAGAGCCGCAGGAATGGGACGACGCCGATTGGGATCCGGATCAGGAAGCGGCGGCGGGTCATCGGGCGCGCCGGCTGCTGTCCCGTTCCCATTCGGGCTTTCATCGCTTCCGTGACGGGTTTGCGGCGGTCCGCCGCTGGCTGGGCGGCGGTCGCTGGCTGAAGCGGCTGGCCGTCGTCGTCGGCGCTCTCGTCGTCATCTTCGTCGGCTGCTTCGGCGCGTTGTGGTGGCGGCTTGGAGCCGGTCCCATCAATCTCGACATCGCAACGCCCTGGCTCGCAGCCGCCATCGAGGACAATATCGGCCATGGCAACACCGTGGAGGTCGGCGGTACCCAGATCGAGCGTGCCGGCCGGGTCCGTGTCGCCGTGCGCATCCGCGACATCATTGTCCGTGATCGCGATCACGCCATCGTCGCCAGCGCGCCGAAGGCCGAGGTGAAACTGTCGGGTGCGGGACTCCTGATGGGGCACCTGCGCGCCGAAAGCCTCAATCTGGTCGACGCCGAGCTCGCGATCCGCATCGCGCCTGACGGGACTGTCACCGTGTCCGCCGGCGACACCGCAAAGCCGCTGGCAACCGGCGTTGCCTCCAAGAAGGATGCCGGCCTGCCGCCGACATTCCCGCGCAATGGCGTCCCGCCGCCGCCGTTGGCGACGGCGCCTGCAAGCCCGGACGCGTCCCAGGCTGCACCCCAGACGACTGCGCAGAGCGGAATCCTTCAGGGCCTCGACTGGCTCGACAGTCTGAGCATGACTGGCCTCGACGGGCAGAACCTCAACGAGATCGGTCTGAAGAACGGTAACCTGATCGTCGACGATCAGCAGCGAGGCAGCAAATGGACGTTCGAGAATATCAGCCTGAGCCTCCGCCGACCTAGCCGCGGCGGTGTCGCGCTCAGCCTCGGTGAAGAGGGCGCGCGCCCGTGGATGCTGCGCGCCACGATCGGCCCCGCCGAGAACGGCGTGCGCTCGATCGACATCCGTGCTGACAAGGTTTCGACCTCCAACATCTTGCTGGCGATGCGGGTGAAGGATCTCACCTACACCGCCGACCTGCCGCTAACCGGCGAGCTCAAGGGCGAACTCGGCCGGGACGGCGTGCCGACCTTCTTCCGCGGCAAGATCGCGGTCGGCGCGGGCGACATCATCGACACCGATACGCCGGACTATCCGATGGCGATCGACTCGGCCGAAATCAATGTCGAGTGGGATTCGAGCCGGCGCGTGCTGGTCGCGCCGTTCAAGATCCTCTCGGGCGCCAACCGCCTGACCCTCCTGGCGCATCTCGAACCGCCGAATGGCAGCGTCAATGACTGGCAGCTCGGCTTCAGCGGTGGATCAATCCTCCTCGGCGGTATCGACAACGAGCCGCCACTGGTCTTCAACCGCATCGCAATCGGCTTCCGCTTCGATACCGACCACAAGCGCTTCCTGCTGACGCAGGCCAATATCTCCAACGGCGAGATCGGCGTCGCCGGCACCGGCGCCATCGACTATTCGGGCGAGCCGCAGCTGACGCTGGGCTTTGCGGGAACGCCGATGTCGGCCTCCGCGCTGAAACGGATGTGGCCAACGCTCATCGTTCCGGAATTGCGTCAATGGGTGATCGAACGGATCGAGCGCGGCACGCTCCAGCGCATCGAGGTCGGCATCAATTCGCCAGTGAAGAATCTTCCGCGCAAGGGCCCGCCGATTCCCGACGACGGTCTCTCCGTCAACATTGTCGCGAACGGCGTCGCAGTCCGCCCCGTGGACGGCATGCCTGTGGTGCACGATGCCGACTTGAAGGCGCGTGTGACCGGGCGCGCCGCGACCGTGAACATCGGGCAGGGCATCGCCGACACGCCCGCCGGCCGCAAGATCACGATCTCCGATTTCACCTTCGAGGTGCCGGACATGGCGCCCAAGCCGTCGCCATCGCGGACCAGGTTCCGGGTCGACGGTCCTGTGCCGGCTGCCGCGGAAATGCTCTCCAATGATCGCCTGAGCGATCTGTCATCGACCGTCGTCGATCCCAACACCAGCAAGGGAACGTTCTCGGCGAACATCCAGCTCAGTATGCCGGTCAAGGGCGAGCTCACGAAGGCCGACACCACCTACGCCGTCACCGCCGATGTCAATGGCTTTGCTGCCGACAAGCTGGTGATGAACCAGAAGCTGGAGGCCAACAACCTCAAGATCGCCGCCAACAACCAGGGCTATCAGGTCAAGGGCGACGTCAAGATCAACGGGCAGGCGGCCACGGTCGACTATCGCAAACCGGTCGAGGGTGATGCGGACGTCAGATTGCAGGCGACGCTGGACGATGCGGGCCGCGCACGCCTCGGCTTCGACCTCGGTCCCGCCGTCAGCGGGTCGCTGCCGATCAAGCTCTCGGGCAAGATCGCCGGCGGTCCCGACCAGACGACGAAGCTCGGTGTCGAGGCCGACCTGACCTCGCTCAAGCTCGACAACCTCCTCCCTGGTTGGGTCAAGCTGCCGGGCAAATCTGTCAAAGCCAGCTTCAAGGTGGTGCCGACCGCGCAAACGACGCGCCTCGAGGACATCGTCGTCGAAGGCGGCGGCGCTTCGATCAAGGGTTCGGTGGAAATCGATCCGAACGGCGACCTCATGAACGCGAACTTCCCGACCTATGCGCCGACCGATGGCGACAAGGCCTCGTTGAAGGTGGAGCGCGGCCAGGACGGCGTGGTGCGCGGCGCCATGCGCGGCGACGTGTTCGACGGCCGCGGCTTCCTGAAGTCGGCGATCTCTGGCAATTCCAAGGACGATCCCAAGAGCAAGCTCAAGAACGTCGACTTTGACATCGACGTGAAGCTTGGTGCGGTCGCCGGCTTCAACGGCGAGGCCATGCGCAGCGTCGATGCGAAGATGTCTCGGCGCAGTGGCGCGGTCAAAGCCCTCACGCTGAGCGGCAAGATCGGTCAGAACACGCCAGTGGCGGCCGATTTGCGCGGCGGGCGCGCGCAGGGCAGCCGCGAGGTGGTCTATCTCCAGAGCAACGATGCCGGCGCGCTGCTGCGCTTCACCGATATCTACAGCAAGGCCGTCGGAGGCCAGATCGTGGTGGCGATGGAGCCGCCGACGTCGGAGTCGTCAACCGCGAAAGAAGGCCTGATCAACGTCCGCGACTTCACGGTGAAGGGAGAGGCGCAGCTCGAACGCGTCGCCGCCGGCGCCCCCAACGGAACCGGGAGTGGCGTCTCCTTCAGCGCGCTGCGCGCCGAGTTCACCCGGCAGAACGGCGCGCTCACGATCCGCGATGGCGTCGTCAAGGGGCCGATGATCGGCGCCACCATCGAGGGTTCGATCGACTATCCCGGCAACCAGGTGTGCATGAGTGGCACCTTCGTGCCGATGTATGGCGTCAACAACATCTTCGGCCAGATCCCGCTGTTCGGCATCTTCCTCGGCGGCGGCAACAATGAGGGATTGATCGGCGTGACCTATGAGGTCGTCGGCACGCCGGCCGCGCCGGTGATGCGCGTCAATCCGATTTCGGCGATGGCGCCCGGCCTGTTCCGCAAGATCTTCGAATTCAACACCGGCAAGCAGAGCTCGCCGTTCGAAGAGTTTCCGTCGCAGTCGAACGACGGCTCGACCGGATCGACACGTCAGCTATCGAACGGCTGCAACCTCGCGCGGCGGTAGCGACGCAGCTGCTTTCCTCTCATGAGCTGGAGCGCGATGAACTACGTGGATTTGCGGAGTGAAGATCCGGCTGCGAGCAATTGCTGCGCTCGCCGGCCTGCCATCGGTCTGATCAGCCGGAACCGGCCATGAGCCGATTCGTGCACCGGATCATCATGGCTTTCCTGCTTGCGGCCGCGTTGGCGGTCATCTGGAACGTGCTTGGCAATCGATGAGGCGGCACCGGCGAGAAGCGCCGGTGCCGGTCGATCTCGTTGTCGTCTCAGCGCCGCGCGAACGCGCCGCCGGCCGCGTCGCTCTCCTTGCCCATCAGCGCATCGACGCTGACCGGGCCGCCGCCGGCTGCGGAGATGTACAGGCAGGCGAAGCAGAACAGGATCGCGGCGGTGCCGCCGTTGAGCAGCGGAAGGAACACCGGCGTGCCGGTCTTGAGCATGTGGCCCATGAAGTAGGCGAAGGCCATTTCGCCTGACAGGATGAAAGCCGTGAGGCGGGTGAACAGGCCCAGCATCAGGGCCGCGCCGAGCACGAGCTCGAGCGTACCGGCCACGTAGATCAGCGGCGGGATGTCAGCGAAGTAGGGCAGCGCCGGAAACTTGAACAGCTTGGCGACGCCATACTGGAACAGCAAGAGGCCGGTGATGAAGCGAAACAGGCTCAAGAGCACCGGCTGAAAGCGAGTGAGATAGGGAAAGTTCATTGGTTTTGCCCTCCATCCAATGCTTGCGACTTGGACCGCATTCGGTTCCACTCTGCAAGTCGCCCAAGGTCAATTCGAGCTGACATTTTTGTCATGCCGGACAAAACACCGCAGGCCGGGGTTTCAGCCGCCCACGTTCCGCTTTTTTTGCGGCTATTTGCGTCGCACCCATCCGTCATTTTTCGGTAATTTTCCGGTGACGCGACTGTACTTAGGTTACCTCTGGGAGACCTACCTCCGCAAGGCGGGCACGATGAGGAACGGGATCATCCCGAGCACGACGCTCGCAAGAGCGAAGGCGAGCAGCGCGTTGTAGCCGTGAGTGGCGTCATGGATCAGGCCACCGCTCCAGGAGCCGAAAGCCGAGCCAAGTCCGCTGCCGATCGAGATCGTGCCGTAGATGGTGCCGACACGCTTGCCCCTGAAGATCTTCATCGCGGTTGCCGTGATCAGCGGGCCGCGCGAGCCCATCATGCTGCCGAAGCAGACGACGAAGCCGGTGAGCAGAAGGAAGTTAGCCCAATACTGCAGCAGCCAGAGCAGGAAGATGCCGAGGATCGAGATCGCGTAGCTCAGGAGCACGGACGGCCGGCGCCCGATCAGCCCGTCGAGCGCGGACACGCCCAGCATGCCGAACACCAGAACGACGCCCGAAAAACCCCAGGCAGTCGCGGCCTGGAGCGGTGGGAAGCCGGCATCGATCAGATAGGCCACGATCTGCGCGGCGATCGCATACATGCCGACGGCGGTGAAGAAGAAGGTTGAGAACAGCGCCCAGAAGGCGTGGTGGCGCATCGCGCTGACAAGCGTCCAGCCGTTGTCGACGAAATCCGGATCGGTTTTCTTCACGACATGCGGCGAGCCAGAGGCGAACAGCCGCCACGGCAGCAGCATGAGCGGCACCAGCAGGCCCAGGGCGGCGAAGCCGAACAGCTGATAGGTTTCGCGCCAGCCGAGATGATCGATCAGGAGCTGCGAGGCCGGCAGTAGCGCCAGCACGCCGCCGCCCATCGCCGAGTAAACCACTGCCATCGCGGTCGGCAGCCGCGGCCCGAACCAGCGTCCGAGCAGGATCGAGTTCGGTACGTTGCCGATGAAGGCGACGCCGATGCCGACGCACAAGCCGATCGAGAGCTGGAATTGCCAGAGCGCTTGCGCATGGCTCGCGATCAGGAAGGCCGAGCCGAGCAGCAACAGTCCGAGCGCATAGACGATGCGCGGGCCGGAATGGTCGAACAGGCGTCCGACCAGCGGCGCGGTCAGCCCGCTGACGAGCCAGGTCAGCGAGTAGATCGAGACGACCTGCGCGCGGTCCCAACCGAAATTTTCCGAGATGGGCTTCAGGAAGACGGTGAAGCTCTCGCTGAGGCCCCGGCCGAGAACCGCCAAAGTGAAGCACAGTGCGAGCACGACCAGCGCGGTGCGCACGGCACTCTGCTGCGAGGTCGCTTGTTCCTTGGGCGTGTTCTGATCCATTCCTGATCAGGGAGCGCGCTTCGGCGCGCCCTGACAAGCATCAAAAGCTCATACGCCTATGCAGGCTTGATGAGGACATGCTTCTTCTTGCCGAAGGACAGTTTGATCACGCCTTCCGGCGTCAGATTGCCCGCCGACAGCGCCAACTTCTCGTCGGTGACCGGTTCGTCATTGACGCGCAGGCCGCCGCCCTTGATCTGGCGCCGTGCCTCGCCATTGGAGGCGACAAGGCCTGCCTTGACGAAGGCGTTGAGCACGCCGACGCCGGCGTCCAGCTCGCTTCGCGGAATTTCCACCGTCGGCAGGGTCTCGGCCAGCGCGCCTTCCTCGAAGGTGCGTCGCGCGGTCTCGGCGGCCTCGTCCGCGGCATCGCGGCCGTGCAGCAGCGCGGTGGCCTCGGTGGCGAGCACCTTCTTGGCCTCGTTGATCTCCGAGCCGGCGAGCGCCTCCAGCTTCCTGATCTCGCTCATCGGCAGCGTCGTGAACAGCTTCAGGAATTTGCCGACGTCGGCGTCCTCGGTGTTACGCCAGTACTGCCAGAAGTCGTACGGCGAGAACTGGTCGGCGTTGAGCCAGACCGCGCCTTGCGCAGTCTTGCCCATCTTCGCGCCCGACGCCGTCGTCAGCAGCGGCGTCGTCAGCGCGAACAGCTGATGGGTGCCCATGCGGCGGCCGAGATCGACGCCCATGATGATGTTGCCCCATTGGTCCGAGCCGCCCATCTGCAGACGGCAGCCAGTGCGCTTGGCCAACTCGACGAAGTCGTAGGCCTGACAGACCATGTAGTTGAACTCGATGAAGCTCATCTCCTGCTCGCGCTCGAGGCGCAGGCGCACGGAGTCCATGGTCAGCATGCGGTTGACCGAGAAATGGCGGCCGACGTCGCGCAGCATCTCGATCCAGTTCAGCTTGGTCAGCCACTCGGCATTGTCGAGCATGATGGCGTCGCTCTTGCCGTCGCCATAGTGCAGCACTTTTGCGAATACGCCGCGGATCGAGGCCTTGTTGGCCTCGATCTCGTCGACGGTGCGCATCGCGCGCGTCTCGTCCTTGCCGGAGGGATCGCCGACCATCGTGGTGCCGCCACCCATCAGCGTGATCGGCTTGTTGCCGGACTGCTGCAGCCAGTACAGCATCATCATGGTCAAATAGTTGCCGATATGCAGCGAGCGGGCGGTGCAATCGTAGCCGACATAGGCCATCGCCTCGCCCTTGGCGGCGAGTGCGTCCAGCCCCTCGAAATCGGAGCACTGGTGGATGAATCCACGTTCCTGCAAGGTATTGAGGAAATCCGATTTAAATGCAGTCATCTGTCGGCGAACCTGATCATTCTTATTTTACGGTAATTGACGCAAGTTGCGGAACCCGTGCCCTTCGGGCTGCCGCAGCATGGCGCGCTGTGGCATTATAAGATGTGCTTGTTTGATACAAGTCAGGCGTCGGGGCAGGGGGCGTCGAGGCTGACTACGATGATGTTGACGGCACTCGGTTTGATGAGCGGCACCTCGCTGGATGGGGTGGATGTCGCGCTGGTCGAAACCGACGGAAAACTGGTGAAAGCGTTTGGGCCGTCCGGCTACCGGCCCTACAGCCCGGCCGAGCGCAATCTGCTGCGCCTGGCGCTGAGCGAGGCCGTGCACCTGCCGCAACGCGATGCCCGGCCGGGGATTTTGGCCGAGGCCGAGCGCGCGGTGACGCTGGCTCATGCCGAGGCCGTGGCCGCCTTTGCAGCCCAGAACCGGATCAAGCCCGAGGAGATCGATATCGTCGGCTTCCACGGCCAGACCGTGCTGCATCGCCCGGAGAAGCGGCTGACGGTGCAGATTGGCGATGCGCCGGCTCTGGCCAAGGCGATCCACATCCCCGTGATGCATGATTTCCGCGCCGCCGACGTCGAGGCCGGAGGCCAGGGCGCGCCGCTCGTGCCGGTCTACCACCGGGCGCTCGCCCATTCGCTGGAGCGCGAAGGGCCGATCGTCGTGGTCAATATCGGCGGCGTCTCCAACATCACCTATGTCGATGGTAACGACACGCTGATCGCCTGCGACACCGGGCCCGGCAACGCGCTGCTCGACGATTTCATGTACCGCATCATGAACCAGCCGTTCGATGCGGAAGGCAAGTTCGCAGCGCTCGGCAAGGTCGATGAAGCCTGGATCGCGCGGGCGTTGCAGTTGCCGTTCTTTGCGCTGCCGCCGCCGAAATCGCTCGACCGCAACGATTTTGCGGCGCTCAAGCTCGGCGACGTCCCGCCCGCTGATGGCGCCGCGACGCTGACCGCCTTCACCGCGGCTGCGATCGCCCGGATCATTCCGCAATTGCCGCGGCGGCCGCGCAGCTGGATCGTTTGCGGCGGCGGCGCCCGCAACCTCACCATGCTGCGCATGCTGCGGGAGCGGGTGGGCTCGGCGACGGTGGAGGCCGCCGAGACGCTCGGCTGGGCCTCCGACGCTATCGAGGCGCAGGCCTTCGGCTTCCTCGCCGCCCGCGGCATGAAAGGCCTGCCGCTGTCCTATCCGGCCACTACGGGCGTGCCGATGCCGATGACGGGCGGGGTGATCGCGCGGCCTTGAGGTCACTGGCGGTTGATGCAGATGCATCGATCTTGACGGGTGTATGCAAGCGCATCTATGTTTAATGCAGTTGCATCTAATCGCCAGGATTGGCCATGACCGCTTCGCTCAAACTGATCAGCCACAAGCTTTGTCCGTATGTCCAGCGCGCCGTGATCGCGCTCGCCGAGAAGGGCGTACGGTTCGAGCGGATCGACATCGATCTCGCCAACAAGCCCGATTGGTTTCTGAAGCTATCGCCGCTCGGCAAGGTGCCGGTGCTGGTGGTGACGACCGGCAAGGACGAGGTCGCGCTGTTCGAGAGCAGCGTGATCTGCGAATACATCGAGGAGACGCAAGGCGGTGTGAAGCTGCATCCGGTGGATGCGCTTGAGCGTGCCGAGCACCGCGCCTGGATAGAATTCGGCTCGGCGACTCTTGGTGATCTCTGGGGGCTGGAGACGACGACGGATCCTGCGACATTCGAAACCAAGCGCCAGGCACTTGCGGCGAAGTTCGCGCGTGTTGAGGCCGCGCTTGGCGCAGGTCCGTATTTCGCAGGCGATGCGTTCAGCCTGGTCGACGCGGTCTTCGCACCGATCTTCCGCTATTTTGATGTGTTCGATGAGCTTGCCGAGCTCGAAATCTTTACCGATCTGCCGAAGGTCCGCGCGTGGCGCGCTGAGCTAGCAAAGCGCCCGAGCGTGCGCTCCGCGGTTGGCGCGGACTATCCGCAATTGCTGCGCGCCTTCCTGTCGCGGCACGACGCGCATCTGCTCAGGCTTGCGGCCTGATGAGCGTACGCCCTCGCGGCGCTCAGGTGCACCCGTCGGCAAGCAGCAATCTGCTCGTTGTTGTCGCGTGGCGCAGCTTGAACAGGTCTTGAATGTCGGGATCGCTCAGGAATGCTTCCGCCTTCGCGCGTTCCGGAAATTCGATGATGACGAGACGTTCGGGCGTCCAGCCGCCCTCGATCGTGGTCGGCTCGACGCCGCGAACGATGTATCGTCCCGAATGCTTGGCAATGAACGCCGGGATTTCAGCGACATACGTCTTGAAGCCGGCGAAATCGTTCACCGACAGGTCTAGAACCAAATACGCTTTCATCCCTTGCCATTCCTGGCATGACGGCCCGCAGCAATGCCGCGGGCACGCCTGTAAGAGGCCTCAGCGCACGTTGGCGAGGCGCATGTCGAGATAGGCGGTGATGGTTTCCATCAGCGGCTCGAGCTTGGCGTCGAAGAAGTGGTTGGCGCCGGGGATGACCTGCTGGTCGATCACGATGCCTTTCTGCGTCTTCAGCTTCTCGACCAGCGTGTTGACGTCCTTCGGCGGCACCACCGCATCCTTCTCGCCGTGCACGATGAGCCCTGAGGACGGGCAGGGTGCGAGGAACGAGAAGTCGTAGAGGTTGGCCGGCGGCGCGATCGAGATGAAGCCCTCGACCTCGGGGCGGCGCATCAGGAGCTGCATGCCGATCCAGGC
>JAEWFG010000290.1 GCA_023388935.1 Pseudomonadota bacterium
GTCTTGACCCGACCTGCGCGCGCCATCCGATAGGTCCCACGGTCGGGGCGAAGAGCTGGCCTGCAATCGAACAAAGAGCTGACCAAACACCTTGACACACCAAATCCCCATGTGAGCAATCCAGACTATTTCCGTGGAAAGATCCTGGATTGCTTCGCTTCGCTCGCAATGACGAAGGTAACAAACACGACACAAGGAAACGCCATGATCGAATTCTTCTTCGACTGTTCCAGTCCCTGGACCTATCTTGCCTTCCACAACATCCAGCCGCTGGCCAAGGAACTCGGCGTCGAGATCACCTGGCGACCCATCCTGGTCGGCGGCATCTTCAATACGGTCAATCCGAGCGTCTACGCGCAGCGCGAGAAGCCGGTGCCGCTGAAGGCGCGTTACATGAAGAAGGATCTTCAGGACTGGGCGCGCTCGGCCGGTCTGTCGATCAAGATGCCGCCGACGGTGTTCCCGGTGAACAGCGTGAAGGCCATGCGTGGCTGCATCTGGCTCGGCAAAGACATGGTGCCGTTCGCGACCGCCGTATTCGAAGCCTATTGGGGCGGCGACAAGGACATTTCGCAGGACGCGGTGCTCGCCGAAATCTGCAAGAAGGTCGGCGTTGACGAGCAGAAGTTCTTTGCCGGCATCGCGGAGCAGGGGGTCAAGGACCAGCTCAAGGCCAATACGGAAGAGGCCGTCGCGCGCGGCGGCTTCGGTTCGCCGACGATTTTCGTCGGCAAGACCGACATGTATTTCGGCAACGACCGGCTGCCGCTGATCCGCGAGGCCCTGCTGCGCAGCAAGGCGAGCGCGGCCTGATGGTGCGGGCTGTCGTCTGCCGCGCGCTCGGCGCGCCCGAAACGTTGCGGCTGGAAGAAGTTCCGTCGCGCCCCCTGAAGTCGGGCGAGGTGCGCGTTGCGATCCGCGCCGCCGGGCTGAACTTTCCGGACGTGCTGATGGCGGCCGGCGAATATCAGCTCAAGCCCGAGCTGCCGTTCACGCCCGGCATGGAAGCTGCCGGCGACGTCACCGAGGTCGGCGCGGAGGCGAGGGGCGTTGCCGTCGGCGACAAGGTCATCGTCAAAATGCGCCACGGCGCCTTCACGGACGAAGCGGTGGTGACGCCGTCGCAACTCACCCCAATGCCATCGACGTTCGACTACGCGGAGGCTGCGACCTATCTTGCCGGCCACGGCACCGCCTATCACGCGCTGATCGATCGTGGCAGGGTCGAGCCAGGCGAGGTGCTGCTGGTGCACGGCGCCGGCGGCGGCGTGGGACTAGCGGCCGTCGAGCTCGGCAAGATGCTGGGCGCGACTGTGATCGCGACCGCCTCCAGCGACGAGAAGCTCGCCATTGCGAAATCGCGCGGCGCCGATCATCTCGTGCGCTACGACCGCGAGCCGTTTCGTGATGCCGTCAAGCGCATCACCGACGGCCGCGGCGCGGATGTCGTGTTCGATCCCGTCGGCGGCGAGGTGTTCGAGAACTCGATGCGCTGCATCGCCTGGGGCGCGCGGCTCCTGGTGATCGGCTTCACCGGCGGCATCGGTTCGGCAAAGACCAATCTCCTGCTGATCAAGGGCGCCAGCGTGCTCGGTGTGCGCGCGGGCGAAGCCGTGCGGAAAAATCCCGCGCTCGGCGAAGTTCGCCTGAAGGCGCTGCTGCAGTGGGCGGAGGAGGGCAAGCTGCGCCCTAACGTCTCGCACCGTCTGCCGCTGAAGGATTTTGCGAAGGCGATGCGGCTGTTACTCGACCGCAAGGCGATCGGGCGCGTGGCGCTGGTGATGGATTGAGGATGCAGTAGGGTGGGCAAAGGCGCTCTTGCGCCGTGCCCACCATCTTGTCGGTGATCGAACCCAGAGTGGTGGGCACGCTACGCTTTGCCCACCCTTGTAGTTACGAGCTTCGCGTCACTTGTACTCCCGCTCCGTCCACCACGGAAAATAATCCGGCATGTCGCTGGACACCTTGTTCTTGAACTGCGCCGGGCGCTTCTCCAGGAACGACACCACGCCTTCCTTGACGTCGTCGGAGCGGCCGCGGGCGTAGATACCGCGGCTGTCGACCTTGTGAGCCTCCATCGGATCGTCGGCGCCCATCATGCGCCACATCATCTGGCGGATCAGCGCGACCGAGACCGGTGCGGTCTTCGCGGCGAACTCCTTGGCGAGCGCGCGGGCGGTCGGCAGGAGATCATCCGGGGCTACGACCTTGCTGACGAGACGACCGGCGAGCGCTTCCTGGGCCGGGAAGACGCGCCCCGAATAGCACCATTCCAGCGCTTGCGAGATGCCGACGATGCGCGGCAGGAACCAGCTCGACGCGGCCTCGGGCACGATGCCGCGCTGGGAGAACACGAAGCCGAACCGTGCAGCATCGGATGCGATGCGGATATCCATCGCGAGCTGCATGGTGACGCCGATACCGACCGCAGGGCCGTTCGCCGCGGCGATCACAGGCTTCAGGCACTTGAAGATGCGCAGCGTCACCTGGCCACCGCCGTCGCGCACCTGCGGATCGCTGTAATCGACCTTGCCGTCGGCAAGCCGCTTCACCGGTCCGCGCCGCGCGTCACGGTCGAACGTATCCGCACCCGACGAAAGATCGGCGCCCGCGCAGAAGCCGCGGCCCGCGCCGGTGACGATGATGGCGCGGACATTGTCGTCCTTGTCGGCGGTGTCGAACGCGTCGATCAGCTCCTGCTGCATTTGCGCGTTGAAGGCGTTGAGCTTGTCGGGCCGGTTCAGCGTGATGGTGAGGATCTGCTCGGCGACCTCATATTTGATCGTCTCATACGCCATGGTGGTTTCCTTCTTTCTTGAACGCAGTCTCGTGAAGACGTCATGCATGCCCACCACCATCCGTCTTGCGCGGACTGGGCATGTCTTCTCTCCTCAGTAATCAAACGACAATGGCCGGGGCAAGCCCGGCCATGTCGCAGTCTGACAGTACTAAGGCCTCAATGCGTCGGCGGGCTCGGCCAGGGCCGCTGCGGGCCGCGCAGGCCTTCGAAAGCCTTGGCCATGCCGAGCACACCGATATCGTCGAAGCGGCGGCCGACGATCTGCACGCCGATGGGAAAACCCTTGGCGTCGAAGCCGCCATTGATTGAGACCGCGGGGTTCTCCGACATATTCCACGGCGCGGTATAGCAGATGTGCTCGAACGGCTTCATCGGATCGTTGGTCGGCGAGGCCCATTCCGCCGGGTAGTTCACGTTCGGTGCGGTCGGCGAGATCACGTAGTCGAACTCGCAGAACAGCTTTGCCGCGGCGGCACGGATCGCCATGGTCTGGTTGAAGCCACGGATAACGTCGACACCCGACAGCTTTGCGCCGGACTCGCCCCATTTGAAGATATAGGGCAGCACCTTTGCTTGTTCGGCCGGCGTCAGCTTCGACAGATCGTCCCACATCCGCGCGCGCCAGAAATCGTCGAGGCCGTCAAGCATCTCGCGTGTGAGGATGCCGTCGATCTCGGTGACGACGGCGCCGGCCGATTCGAACGCTTTCGCCGCCTTCACCGCGACATCGCGCACCGGCTTCTCCAGCTTCTGGCCGACGCCAAGATCGAGCATCAGGCCGATGCGCAGTTTTCGCGGGGACTTTTCCAGCGTCTTCCAGTTGAGGGGCTCGGCGGGCAGGCTCATGCCGTCGCGCCGGTCGGGTCTCGAGAGTACGCTCATCATCAGCGCGCAATCGTCGACCGTGCGGGTCATGGGGCCGGCAACGCGGCCGACATAGGGCGGATCGATCGGCACGCGGCCGAGGCTCGGCTTCAGTCCGACGAGGCCGCACCAGCCTGCGGGGAGGCGCACCGAGCCGCCGATGTCTGTGCCGAGATGCAGCGGGCCATAGCCGGCTGCCGCGGCGGCGCCGGCGCCTGCGCTGGAGCCGCCGGGATTCTTGGAGAGGTCCCATGGGTTGCGCGCAAGTGCGTGGAAACTGGAAAGTCCGGAGGACAGCATGCCGTAATCGGGCATGGTGGTCTTTGCGAAGATGACCGCGCCGGCCTCGCGCAGCCGCGCGGCGGGCGGTGCGTCCCTCTCGGCCGGCACGAGCTTGACGCTCGCCGCGCCCAGCGGCACCGGCACACCCTTGGTCGCGATGTTGTCCTTGACCGTCACCGGCACGCCATCGAGCGGGCCGGACGGCTCACCCCCGGTCCAGCGCGCGGTCGAGGCCTTTGCGGCCTCCCGTGCGCTGTCGGGATCGAACGCATAGAGCGCCTTGAGATGCGGCTCCCACGCGGCGACGTGCGCGAGCACGTCCTCCAGCACCTCGCTCGGAGAGAACTGTTTGGCGCGATAGCCCGCGATCAGATCGACCGCGGAGAGATCGTGCAGCGAGGTGACCGCCTCTTCGACGCTCTTATGCATTGCTACCTGCCGGCATGCGCGTTTCGATGATCCGGGCGAACATGCTGGCGCCGATCGGCAGGATCTTGTCGTCGAGCACGTAGCCGGGATTGTGCACGGGCACCGAGCCGTCATGGCCGACCCAGAAATAGGCGCCGGGAATGGTCTGCAGCATGTCGGCAAAATCCTCGCTGCCCATCTTCGGCTGGGTGCGGGTGATCACCTTGGCGGGATCGACGACGGTGCGTGCCACCTCCTCGACCACCTTGGACTGCTCGACCTGGTTGACCAGCACGCCGAAGGTGTCGCGGATGTCGGCTTCGATCTCGCACTGGAACGCGCTCGCGATACCGGCACAGATCGCGCGGATGCGCTCGCGGATCAGCGCGCGGACTTCATCCGAGAAGGCGCGGATGGTGCCGCAGAGATGGGCTTCGCCGGGAATGACATTGTAGGCGGAACCGGCATGGATCTGAGTGATCGAGATGACGGCGGATTGCAGCGGATCGATGTTGCGGCTGACGATGGTCTGGACCGCCTGCGCGAGCGTCGTCGCGATCACGACCGCATCCTTCGAGCGCTCGGGCATCGCGCCATGCGCGCCATAGCCGGTGATGCGGAGGTCGAAGAAGTCGGCGCCGGCCATCGCCGGGCCCGGCAGGATCGCGATCTCGCCGAGATTGAGGTCGGGCGCGTTGTGCAGACCGTAGAGCTCGTCGCAGGGGAATTTCTCGAACAGGCCGTCCTTGATCATCGCGCGGGCGCCGCCGAGGCCTTCCTCGGCCGGCTGGAAGATCAGGTGCACGGTGCCGTCGAAATTCCTGGTCTCGGCGAGGTAGCGCGCGGTGCCGAGCAGCATGGTGGTGTGGCCGTCATGGCCGCAGCCGTGGAAGCGGCCGGGAATGGTCGAGCGCCATTTCAAATTGGTGTTCTCTTCCATCGGAAGTGCGTCCATGTCGGCGCGAAGGCCGATGCGCTTACCGCTTGTGCCCTTGCCCTTGATGACGCCGATCACGCCGGTGCCGCCGAGACCGCGATGCACCTCGATGCCCCAGCCCTTCAGCTTGTCGGCGACGATGCCGGAGGTGCGCACTTCCTCGAAGCCGATCTCGGGATGGGCGTGGAGATCGCGGCGGATGGCAGTGAGTTCGTCGGCGTAGCCGTCGATGCGGTCGATCGTGGGCATGTGTCCTGTCCAGTTAGCGTGAGGAGGGGGTGAAAACGGGGCCGTTCGGCTTGATGCGAATGCCCGGCCGCAGGCGCGTCCATGGCAGCGTGGCAGTGTCGGCCGGCATCGCGCCGGGCGCGGCGCAGATCATCAGCTTTTCGGCAATCGGTTCGAAATCGGCGCGGAAATGCACCGAGCTTTTGTTGACCAAAATCTTCTGCGCGGTCGGCTCGATGCCGACATAGCGGTACATCGCCTGGTCGGCCAGCTGCGCCTTGTGCGAGCTTACGACCACACGGACGTCGCCGATGCGAAGGCACGCGGAGGGGCCCATCTCCATCTCGCGGCCGCCATAATAGGGACCGGGCGCGATGAAGCGGCCGTCGGAGAGTTTCTCGACGACGAAGGTCTCGCGATAGGGCTCATCACCTGGAATGCCGGACTTGCCGCCGAGCGATAGCGTCACAGTGGCGCCGACGCCGGCTGCATGGGCAGCCCGAGCCGACTCCGGATCGTAGATTGCACCAGTCGCCGCGCTCGCCTTGTTGCGCACCAGCGCGCGCAGCATGCCGGTGGTGTCGGAATCACCGCCGGCGCCGGGATTGTCCTGGGTGTCGGCGATGATGATTGGCCTGCTCGCGCCTTTCGAGAGTTCCATCGCATGGCGCACGCCGTCGTCGGGCGACCAGATCTTGCCATCGAAATCGTCCTCGTGGCCTTCGATCAGCTTGACGATCGCATCCGCCGCACGGTCGGCGTCAGCTTGCGTTTTGCCATAGGCGAACACGCTCGGTCCGCAATCGCGGAAATCGGCGGCGGGGAAACCGGGCGCGAAAGACAGCGTCGGAACGGCTTCGCCCTCCAGTGCGGCAAGCTTCTCGTAGATGCCCCTGGTCGGCTGGTCGTTGGTGCACTGCCAGCTGATCGGGATCAGGAACGGCAATTGCCGGAACGCTTTTGCGAAACGCTGCTTGGTCTTCAGCAGCAAAGCGAGATGCTTTGCGGAGGCGCGGCCCGTCTCCGCCATGTCGACATGCGGATAGGTGCGGTAGGCGATCAACGCGTCCGCGTGTTCCATCATCTCGGGCGTGACATTGGCATGCAGGTCGAGGCTCGTGACCAGCGGAACGTCCTTGCCGATGACGCGACGCACGCGCGCCAGGATCTCGCCTTCGCCGTCGTCGAGATGCTCGGTCACCATTGCGCCGTGCAGGTCGAGATAGATGGCGTCGATCGGACCGGCGGCGGCAATGCCGTCGACCATCACCTTCACGATGCGCTCGAAGGCGTCCTTGGTGACATGCGCCGACGGGCTTGCACCACAGGCGATGGTCGGAATGAGTTCCCAGCCATTTGCTTCAGCGCTGTCGACGAAGCCGGCGAGACCGACATTGATGCGCCGCATTACCTTCAGCATGTTGGCGCCCTCAGTCATCGCCGGCCAGCCGCCGCCATGCTGGAAGTCCGCGAATGTGGCCTTCGTCGGAGCGAAGGTGTTGGTCTCGTGCAGGAAGCCGCCGACGGCGATACGTGTCATCAACTCAATTCCAGGCGATTGAAAGTGCGCGCGTTAGCCCTCGACGTTAGCCTTGGCCTTGCGGCAAGGGCAAGGTGGGAAGCAATCGCGCCATGCATAGGATCAGATCATTTTGGGAATGCTGCGGGTGCGGTCTACATTCCGTCGTCATTCCGGGGCGCCCTCTTGGG
>JAEWFG010000178.1 GCA_023388935.1 Pseudomonadota bacterium
GCCGAAACCGACGCTCGTGTGCGTCTGTTCGAGCTGGAGGAACTGGTGCGCGCGCCAGACCCGCATCCGGTGCCGCCGCCGCCGTGACGATCCAGAATCGGGAGAGCGACAATACCGGCCCGCAGAGCTGGCTCGAGCCAAGGGGAACGCGATCGCGATTACCAGGATGGAGGACGGCGAGCCGTATGAGCGTGCCTGCGTTCCAGGAGCCGATTCGCGCGCAGGCCCGATCTGAAGCCAAAGACCCCGCCGTTTCCGGCGGGGTCTTTCATTACACTAAAGTCGGCGGGGACGTACTATTAGGGGACGTATGCGGCCACGACCAAAGAACGTCCCCTATGCCTTCCGCGAGCTATTGGAATCCAAAGTCTCACTTTAGCGGCCGACCTACCAAAACCGGCAACCACCGAGCAAAGTACGTCCCCTATAAGTAACCGCGGAAAGGCCCATAGGCGGGCACTTTGGCCCTGTCTACGCCGCCAACGACCGCGGATCCGCAGAACCTGGCGCACCGACGCTTTGGCTTGCTGCCACCCACCGAGTGGCAGTAACCATCCCGAGGATGGCGCCCTTCCAGGTTGCCGGTCGATTGCTTATATTGGGCGCTCAGAAGTCATTTTTGAAGTTCGGGAAGCCATGCGCGTGGTGGGAAAACGAAAGATGCCGCTTCTAGGCCAGAACGGGCCCTCCGAAGCTGACGTCTTGACCAGCCAGGAGATCGCGATGGCGGCTCCGCGAACGGCACCGAAGGGCGTGTACCGATATCGGTCTCACGACGAGGCAAACCGGGACGCGGAGCGGTGGGCGATCGATGCGATGGTTGAAAGAAATTTGGAATTGGCTGACAGGTCCGGAGACACGCCGAAGCTCCGCTGAAATCGTTCCCGTCCATGCCGATGAGGAGCACGCCCGGAACGCCGGGTGGGGCGATGTCTTCCGTCTGATCGAGTTGCTGGAGAAGCACGGCGCGGAGTACGTGCTGGTTGGCGGCTATGCGCTTTCCTTTAACGGACTGACGCGCCAGACCGGCGACGTCGATATTCTCGTCCCCACGACCCCGGAAAACAACCGACGCTGGATCGCGGCCTTGAGCGAACTACCGGATGGTGCGGCGAAGGAGCTTATCGAGATCGCCGACGACCCGTTCACGGTGAGGGATGCCGGTACGCCGAGTGGCCCGGGCGTGATCCGGGTGATCGACGAGTTCGTCGTCGACGTTCTGCCGGCGGCGTGCGGGCTTACCTACGATGAACTCAAACCGCACGTCCGAAGGACCTCGACGCAATGGGGTCCGATCAACGTACTTGACCTTGAAGGACTGCGCCTAACGAAACAAAGCCCGAGGGGCAAGGACAGGGTCGATCTCCAGCACATCGAAGCGGCCTTGAAAGCCATCCAGGGACGGGTGTCCGAGCGCGTCGCGGCCATGTCGAGACGCGACTTCGTTGCCGAGACGCCGCCATCAGACGACAGCATCAAATTCAAGGTAGAGGAGATTTCCACCCCTTCTCCAGATGTAGAAAACCGGGCTCTGGCGAAAGCGATCGTCGCAAGGGCGCTGGTGCGCGGAATAGCACTCGACGAAGCCTTCGAAGATCGGCTGTCGATCTACGGCGATGCTGCCACATTGAGGAAAATGCTGGAGTCCGCGGATCAGATAACGGACTTCCACGCCTACGCCTTCGAGATCGGCATCAAAGATCCGAATTCGCAACCATGAGCGACGGAAGCGACGCCAGCACCAGAGCTTTCTAGGCCGCGACAGGGTTCGGATCGAGTGGAGCCCCCGCCGTTAACCAAGGCCACAACGTGGCTTGACTCGCAGAAGGCTGCCAGCACGCAGAGCGTGAAAGCAAAGACCCCGCCGTTGCGGGCGGGGTCTCATTCTACCAAAGTCGGGGACGTACTATCAGGGGACGTACTTTGCCCGCTGGCCAGCAAGCACTTGCACGTACTATGCCCGCTGCGGCGCCAGTCGAAGTGTGTCCCCTAATCCCCCTGCAAGTCGTTGGAATCGCATGCGCTGACTTTCTCGCGTCGATGCGAATGTTGACGGCTGCCGAGCAAAGTACGCCCGCTATCGAAAGTCATGGTCCAGATTGACCTAAGCCGCAACACTTCCGCTCGCGGAAATCAGCAAGTCCGCCGGAATATGGAAACGTTCGCGCAGACGCTTCACCATCGTCATGCTCAATTCGCGCTTGCCGGACATGACCTCACTGACGCGACTCGCAGTGCCCAGGAGCGGTACAAGATCAGCGCGCGTCAAACCATGTTGCTCCACCAGATAGGTCAGCAAATCGGGCAACGGCGGCGCTTTGCGCGGCCAGCGCGCGCGCTCATACGCCTCGATAAGGCGGGCCTGCGCTACCATGCGCGCTCGATCGGCAGCCTCGTTCGATTGCATCAGCTTGCCGACAAGCGCCTTGGCCGCCTCATGATCGGCCTGGTTCTGGACAATTATCAATGTTGCCTTCATCACACCGTCTCCGCGTCCACCTTGTCATAGTCTTCATGACTGCCGAAAAAGCGGATCATCAACACGCCATCACGATATTGAACCATGGCGATCAGGCGGTAGTCATTGGCCTTGATGTTGAACACCACACGTCCGCCCTTCAGGATGCTAGCCTTGGGATGCGATCGCTTCACCTGTTGCGGCGTCCGCCAGTCCGAAGCCTCCGCAATCGCCAGCCATGCCCTGTATTGAGCGCGCGCCGCATCGATGCCCCGATGACCAGAGCGCTCGGCAAAATAGCGCTCAACAATGTCCGTGCCGATCACCAGCATGAAAGGATACTACCGTCGTTTTCCCAAAAATGGAAGAGGGTATTTCCATTTTTGGGAAAATCGTGCCGCCCGCCGATAGCAAGATCGTCTTGCGCTCGGGCTAATTCACGATTCGTGCGGTTCGCACTTTCGCGGCGAAGCCGAAGGCCGCCGCGAACCCTTCTTGTTTCACTCGGCGCGGGCGGCGCCGAGCAGGGGACCTACTTTGCCCCGATTAGGGGATGCCCTTGTAGGGGACGTACTTTGACCGTCGCTGCACCCCGTCGCCGCACCCACAACTGCTGGCACCGACAGCAACGACAGCGGTTGTCGAACCACACTTGACACACTTACGGCAGGTGCCTCTGCGAACAAGCATTTGGCGCGTGGGAGCTGAGCGATTGCCCTGAGCGATCATCATGGTTTGCCAGAGAACGCCAGCAGCAGTGCTGACAGTCGGTCGAGCGCGGCTCTCGGTAGCGGACCTTTTTGAACCGCCGTGAGTGCGTCCTCGAACTGTTGCAGTGACGCGATGCCAATCAAGATAGTGCCCATCGCCGGGTGAGACAGGGCAAACCGCATGGCGGCTTCGGTCAAGCTGGAGGCGAACCCCTCATTTACCAGCGGTATCAGACGGCGCGCGTGATCGACATCGGCGTCGTAGCTCATAGCTGAACCAATCGGCTCAGGGGCCGGACTCGCAATCGGGTGACGCTCGGTTGAGCCCGACAGTGCGCCGCCGGCCAACACGCGGATACCGACGACTCCAACACCGGCTGCCCTAGTGTGATCGAACAATCGTCCATATTGCTGTGCAGGGAAGCTTGTTGGCAATTCCTCAGCAGCCGATGGATTAAGCATATTATAGACGACCTGAGCGCTGTCGAAGGCACGTGAGTCGATGACTCGATGCAGTGCCGCCGTGTCACCTATCGCCGTAATCCCAAGGAAACGGGTCTTCCCCTGCTGACGCAACCGCTCGAAAGCCGGTACCACATCATCAAGCACCTGCCGCACGCTCAGCGCCGACTCACCTTCGGTCTCGGTAATCGGATTGTGCAGGTGAAAGATGTCGACGCGGTCACGGCCTAGTCGGGCCAGGCTGCTTTCGAGCGACATTGTTACGGCCTCGGCAATGCGGCCGAACTCGCTTGATCGCAACCGGACTTTGGTGCCGACGACCACATTTGCTGCTTTCAGCTTTTGCAAAACGCGGCCAAGGTTCTTTTCCGATTCACCATTGCCGTACTGCACGGCAGTGTCGAAGTAGTTCACGCCGGTGGCAATGGCCCGGGCAATCGTGCGCTCTTGATCGGCAGGATCGCCGCGTACCATCAATCCGCCGACCGCGCCGCAGCCGAAGCCCAGCACCGAAAGCTGCATTCCCGTGCGACCAAATGCCTGCAACCGCATCGCTGTTCCTCCGACGGCACGCTGTTGTCATGGCGCGGCGAACCGCCGAACCGACAGTTATCGAGTGCCCGTTACGCGGCCTGGATGGTCCGCGATGGGTCCGCGCCTTTCGATCTCGGGCTCCTGAACGGGATCCGCCGCTTCGTGATCTTGTACTGCAATTGGGATGAAGACGGGAGCGCCAAAGCGATCTCGGCACAAGGCGCTTTCGCAAGGACGCGTTATTACCACCGTCGCACTTATTAGGTATTTGATCCCATTTGTGAGGTGAGCGACAAGGACACCGATGGGGCGAATGGCCCTGCGGATCGCATTGGGATCCCGATAGAGATAGTCCGGCGAGATGTCGTGCAGCTAACGGCAGGGAGTCAGGGGCCCGCGAATCCGAGTCAGTTCTGCTGCGAACCGATACATAGGGAAGAAGAAGATGCGCTGAATGGTGGGCCCGGCAGGACTCGAACCTGCAATCAGACCGCTATGAGCGGTCGACTCTAACCATTGAGCTATCCGGCGACCTCGGAATCCGAGAAGATCTCGTTCAACCAGCTCAACCGGCAAACCGGTCACCGCATCAAGTACGTGAAGGTCGACGCGGATACCGGAGACGAGGTGGCCAACGAGGACATCGTCAAGGGCTACGAACTCGACAAAGGGCAGTACATCGAGGTCACGAAGGAAGAACTCGAGGAGATCGCGCTGGAGTCGACGCGGACCATCGAGATCGATGAGTTCGTCGATAAATCCGACATCGACCCACGCTATCTGATCCGCCCGTACTATTTGCGTCCGGACGGCAAGGTCGGTCACGACGCCTTCGCGGTGATCAGGGAGACCATACGCGAGATGGACAAGGTCGCGATCGGGCGCGTCGTGCTGACCAATCGCGAGCACATCATTGCCCTCGAGCCCATGGACAAAGGTCTTGTCGGTACGCTGCTGCGCTACCCCTACGAGGTACGCAGCGAGCGGGAGTATTTCGACGAAATCCAGAACGTCAAAGTCACCAAGGACATGCTCGACCTCGCCAGGCACATCGTCAACCAGAAGGCGGGCACGTTCGAAGGGAAATTCGAGGACCACTATGAGACCGCGCTGATTGACCTGATCAACCAGAAACGCGCGGGTAAAACTATCCGTCCGAAGGAACGGCCGAAGGGCGAGAACGTGGTCGATCTGATGGAGGCGCTGCGACAGAGCGTCGGTCGGGAGGCTGCGCCGGCAAAAGCTGCAAAGCCCGCCAAGAAGCCGCGCAAGGCGGCCGCGGAACAAAAGGAGATGTTGATGCCGATCTCCGGAAAAAAGCCGGCTAAGGAAGAGGCGGCTAAGAAGCCAGCCAGATCGCAGCGGAAGTCGGCGTAGTGCAGTCACCGATGTGCTCGCGCAGGAACCAGGAGGCCGCGGAGCCGGTTGCTCCGCTGCTGCGACCACGGGAGATTTTGCATGGACATGAAGGAAGCCTCTGCGATGACGGAAGCCTCAGGCCTCGTCGACAATCCGGAAGGCATAACTACCAGTCCCACGCGTCCGGGCGGCGAGGCGCGGCCGCTCCGCTCGCCTTCGCGAGACGTCGCGATGCGACTGTCGGAGCGATTGCGCGAGGTGACCGTCAAGGCCCCGCTGCAGTCGCTCTTCGTCGCGTTCCTGCTGGGAGTATGGGTGGCTCGCCGGCGCTAGGAGAGCTGCGGACTGCAGCTCGAGCCTGATGCCGAGAAAGCTCAAAACGTTTCAGACGTCGCTCGGCTTCTACGATCTCGCGATCGCGGCGCCGTCGATGAAGGCGGCGCTGGAAGCGTGGGACGCCGGCAGCAATCTCTTCCATCAGGGTGTTGCCAAGGAGACCGACGATCCGGTCGTGGTCGCCGCGACCATGTCGAAACCTGGCGTTGTCCTCAAGCGGGCGGCTGGATCAAACGGACGCTTCGCCGAGCACGCCGGCCTGCCGACCGGCCTGGGCGACGAAGATGCAGGCGGGCGCAAGAAGAGCCGCGGTCCGGAGCCGAAACGGCGACCCGCTCCCAATATCAGTAACAAGGCCGCCCGCAAGGCCGCCGCCGATTTCGAGCGCGAGCAGAAGCGGCGAGAGGCCGAGCGCTACAAGGAAGAGGCGGCAAGAGCGAAGGAGCGCGCCAAGCGCGAGAAGCTGGTCGCGAGGGCGCAGGCGGCGCTCGACAAAGCGCAGCGGGAGCACGAAGAGCGGGCGGAATCTCTCGAAGCCGAACGAGTCACGGTCGAGAAGCGGAGACAGGCCGAAGACGCCAGATGGGAGAGCGAGAAGGAGAAGCTGACGAAAGCTCTGCGCGGAACGCGGGAATAGCCTGAGGTTCGAGGCGGCTGCCATCGACGAGCATCGCGCCGCCTGGGACGTGATGGAGCAGGCTGCGAGGGAGTTCTTGAAGCGCAGAGGAAAAAAGCAAACGCACTGAAACCTACTGCCTATCAGCATCCTTGAAAAAATCGGCAATCTGCTCGGCGGCAAGCTCCGGTTTGCGGGATGCGCACTCCCATATGACGAGCACCCGATAGCCGCCCTTCGGGCCGGTCAAGATCGAGCAGCTGCGCGAGCAAGCCGATCTCAAGCCCTGCGAACTGTTCGGGCAGCGGCGTAAGCGCGCCGTTGGTGGCCGGATCGACCTTGCGCCCGTCGCCGAAAACCCAGGCATGTGCCTCTTCCATGGCCGCCAGCAGCGCCAGCACTTGTCGGATCGCTTCCGTCTGCTTGCGGCCGTATTCGCGCTCGAGGTTTGCAAGCACAGCCGGTACAGACCACTGCCCGTGGCCAGCGCGGAGATGTTCTTTGTCGAGGCCTGCCCGACCTCGCGGCGGTCGGCGAGGAACGAGACATAGGCGAACCGGTCGTCGGCCGCGCGGATGATGGCGTCCGAAAGCGCAATATCTTCCGCGTTCGCACGATCGAGTGACAACTGCCCACAAAGGTAATCCCGTAGCAGCGCCTGATACGGCGCCGAGCCGAGATCATACCGGCGTACGTGCAAGGGGACGGCGGCCAGGACCACTACAAGTGCTCCTTGACTCTAGCCTCTGAAAGTCGGGCGCATGCGGATACTCCCATCATCCGGCCAAGCGACCACGCGCATGCGCAGTGTTATCGTGTCGTCCCGCTGGCCAATCGCGTTTCGGGACAGCCGCAGCACCCAGCAATCCCGCAACGATGTGAAATTCTCGACGGGCCAGCTGAGCTAGCGCTTACCGTAAGTGCACAACTATTATGTCTCAACGTGGGGCTGTGCGCAACTCACACGCACTCTCTCTTGGTCGTTCCGGTAATTGCTTCTTGGACTTACTTGGATCCACTGAAATGAAATCAGCATCTTGCCGGATTGACCCCGGGACGCAGATTCGCTTCAGTGCTGCGACACGGGTCTGTCACAGGCTTGGTGGCGCGCGCGGCGGAATCTTAGGCCCTTCAACGGGCTTACCGGAAAAATGGGAGAGAATCCCTCCGTCTCCGTCATCGATTCCAGAATCCGGAAGGCAACGGGCGTCTTCAGGCCCTGGCGTTTTGACGGATCGAGCGCGAATTGCTGCTGACCCAGATTCTGAAACAGCGCAAGGAGTCCTCATGTCTTAACCGACGGTTCTGCTCTCTCCTCAAGGTCGCAGCCGAAGCACGTGCGCCGGGACGGCCGCCGTTGGGGAGACAGGCTCGCTGGGCAGCGGAAAGATGCCACCGGCCTCGAAGTAGGCCTTCATGAGCGCATCGCTCCACAGCTTCATCGCGGCGATCTTCAAATCCATGTGCTGGGCGGTGAGATAGTACTCGATGGTGGTCTTCGACATCTTCCGCCAGTCGATGTCGTAATCGCTTGGCAGGACATGGCCAAGCATCGCTGACGCGGCGGCCGCGGGAAGCGTTCCGCGATGAGAATCGAAGAAGTTCGTCGTCACCGAGCGAATCAGGTGAGGCCAGAATTGTGGAAAGTTTTCGCCCAGGAGATTGACCTTGTTCGAGCTGCTCTGCTTGCGGCCCGCCAGTGCGCGCAGATGGCCGTTGATGCTGCTGCGATAGATGCTGGGATCGGGGTTTTCTGGGTGACCTTTGCGTGCCTGCCGCCGGGTCGAGGCGAACACCCATTGGGTGCAACTTCGAAAACCGCGCTTCTTGGTGATGAGCGCTAGCCAATCCGACATGCAGGCGCCGGCGATATAGAGGCCGATCGGCGGGATTGGTAGCATGAAGGGCAGCTTGGCCTTGACGGAATCCGGTGGCCAGCTGGCCGTTCCCCAAGGCCGGTCCGGGGCGGAGTGAGGATTGAAGGCGTCGACCCAATTGAGGTCGTCGCGGCGCAATTGCGTCGTGGTAAAACGCCGGTTGGCAGTCAGGACCAGCCACCAGATTCCCCAATGGATGCCTGGCGAGATCTTTTGGTTGCCTTCGCGACCAGTGCAAAACTGCTCGTGAACCACGAGCAGCTCCGCAAGATGATCCATTGTAAGCGTGCTCTTTGCGGCCGTCAGCTTCTTCTGGCGATGTTCCATGGCCACGATCTCATCCGCGTTCGGCTGCGGCGGCTTGATCTGCTTCCACCAGGGAGGCGTTTCACCGAGACCGCTTTCCAGCGTCTTTTCTCCCTGCGCCCAACTGAGCGCCGCCTTCACGTAGGCGCACGTCTTGACGCAGGCGTAGTAGTTTCGTTTGTGGACCTGGTCCAAGAGCTTGCGCAGATGCCACGCTGTAAGATCGGTGAGCTTGATGTTCTGCCAGCTTGCAAACTCCGGCGTGTGGAAATGCCGCTGGATCTCGTCATGGCTGTCCTTGACCGGGTGCCTGACCTTGCCCTTGGCGCCGAGGCGCGGCCGCGTTTTGCTGGCGCAATATTCGCGGTCAAGGTCGGCCCAGGTCCAACCCAGCCCGCCGCCAGGCGTCATGTCGTAGTAGGTCTTGCCGGCCTTTTTGCGGGCCTCGTCGGGTTTGAGATAGTTCGGCTCGTTTGATCGCACACTGCCAATGCGAATGGTCTTGCCCTTGGCACGCACGAACCAGCCGAGGGCGTGGCCGCGCTGGCGTAGCAGCCAGTAGTGCAGCTCCTCGTCGAAGGAGTCGCAGACCACCGTTGAATCCTTGGCGAGCCGGGCGCGCACGATGGCCTGCTTGACGAATCGCGCATCGAGCTTGACGCGCTCGGTCTGGTAGTTCTTGCCCTTCCTCGCGGTCGCCATGGCGTCCTCCCGAGGGTGAGGCCGTAGCAAATCCGTAGCGCCGCGCTGGCCACGATGGCGGATTTTCGGCCTGGTAGGTCCTTGATCAGACCGGCATTTTGGTGCAAAAATTGGTGGAATTGGATCAAAAGGCCGCGAACAAGGACTCAAGCGCTTAGAGCACGGTCATCATAATCCTGGGGTCGGGGGTTCGAGTCCCTCCCCCGCTACCAAATTCCAAATTTAGCAATAAGCTCTACAGGACAAACATGCGGCGCGGTTTCGCTGGTAGTAGTCAAAACTGTGAGTGAGACTTATCCAATCGCGGCTCTTTCTTCAGCCTTGTCCAGCTCGTACATTTCCCCCAGCAGTCCTGATAGGTCGAAACTGAAGCCTCATAGTTCTTGTCGAACAGAGAGACCTAAATTCCTCGGCTATTCGAGTTCGACTTTACCCTCCCGACAACCCGATTTGATTCCTGATCGATAATGTCGATCAGATTTGGCTTGCGACCGTCAAAAAGCTTCAAAACTAAATCCATGACGCTGCTCTCCTAAAAGGGAGCGCGCTTGGCAGGCTCATGATCGCGCCAAAAAGCACGCGACCCACCCGTGTCCAGTGGGCAGCCCAGGGCGTCTCGCTGGAACAGAATGCGAACTATATTTGCTCGATAGTCGATAACATCCGATCACGTGATCGCGGCATGCGGTCGTTCGGGCTGCTCAAGCGGCGCGCGCATGTTTGTCGGAAACACCTTCACCTTCGGCGCGGTGCACGCGCGACGCTGCCGCAACCGGAAGATTAGCAGGTGGAGCTTGCGGCAAATGGCGGTATTGGACTCGAACTAATGTCGGATACAACCTAGGGCTTTAGTGCGCGTATGTAATTTGAAGCAGACTTACAAATTGGGGGCGGCGAAGTGAGGTTGATTTCGGCAAGTGTTGGTCCAATCAAGTCTATTGAGAGCCCAGTCAGTGTCAAAATCGAGCAGCGCACGACGGTCTTGGTTGGCATGAATGAGTCAGGCAAGACTGTTTTTTTGCAGGCGATACAAAAGTCAAATGACGTTTTGAATTTGGCGTCGTTTGATTATGTGGATGACTATCCAAGAAAGAACTTAACCACCTACGAGAGGGTGCACGCGTCAAAGCCTGAGAAGGTAACAAGGCTGACCTACGCGCCTTCTGCGGATGAGATTGCTGAGCTCAACGACGAATTTCACCTCCAAATTCCATCGGATTTCACTTTTTCAATCGATAGCTACTACAACAATACGCAAACTATCTGGATTTCGGTGGATGAGAGGCCGGAAATTTCTCATCTCGCGAGTGAGGCGGGCCTCAGCACGGAGTATCGTAACGCATTACAGAATGCGAAGAACGTGCGCTCAATACCAGAGGCAGTCCAAAGCGTCAGCCTGAACGACGCCGATAAGGCTAACCTCGAACGCATCAATGCACGTATTGCCAAGACAAAGTGGCCGAGTGTAGTTGAAGCTGAAGCTTGGCTCTGGTTGTCGCGCCGAACGCCGAAGTTCATGTATTTTGGGGACTATGAGGTTCTGCCGAGCAAAATGAATCTGCCTGACCTCGCCAGACGAATCGCTGAGGAAAAAGCAAACCCAAACGAGCTGACCAACGAACACCGGGGCATTCTCGCGCTGCTTCGCATGGCGAACATATCGGTTCAACAGTTTGCTGATCCGGGGCCAATTGAGGCGCTCATTGCACGGATCGAGGCCGTCTCGATTGGGCTGACGGATCAGATCATGGAGTTCTGGAAGCAGAATGAAGATCTGCAAGTAAAGATCGAGATACGCAACGATCCTCATGACACTCCACCGTTTAACAATGGGCCGAACCTTTACATCCGCATCGCCAATAATCGGCATCGAGGAGTGACGACGCCATTTCGGCAACGAAGTCGTGGCTTTATCTGGTTCTTTAGCTTTCTCGTTTGGTTTGACAGCGTGAAGCATCAATTGGCGCAAGACAATCAAACAGGGCGTCCATTGATTTTGCTTTTGGATGAGCCGGGTCTCAGTTTGCATGCGTTGGCTCAAGAGGATTTTCTTCGCTACATTGATCATCTGGCGGATAGGCATCAAGTCATATACAGCACGCACTCTCCGTTCATGGTCCATTCGAATAGGTTGAACGAAGTTCGAGTGGTTGAAGACCGTCCCAAAGTTGGCACTGTGATCACTGACAACGTATCTTGGACTGACCCACGAACCATTTTTCCACTTCAAGCCGCTTTAGGGTGGACGATTGCGCAGAATCTCTTCATTTCGGACAGGAATCTGCTTGTTGAGGGTGCTGCCGATCTGGTGATTCTGCAGGCGGTATCGTCTCTCCTGGACGGCCAAGGCAAGGTCGGTCTGCGCGACGATATTACGATAGTTCCTGCGGGCGGGTTGGATAAGGTTGTCACCTTTATAGCCCTTCTCGGTGCCAACAAGTTAAAGCTGGCCGTGCTTCACGACTATCGGGGAAGCCCGGAGCAGAAGCTGCTGGACATGATGAGGGAGCGGATGATTGCATCTAAGGCCGTCTTTGATGCTTCGCAGTTTCGGGACATCTCGAAAATAGGCGTTAGCGAGAAGCCAAGCGATACGGAGGATCTTCTGGAGCCATCTGTGTATCTTCACTACTTCAACCAGGCATTCAAAGACAAACTGTCGGAGCCTATCAAGGAGGCGAAGCTTCCAAAGGGCGACAGGATCGTAGATCGATTAGAGCGATACATCGGATCGAAAAACATTCAGCTCAGGCAATCGGCCGGTTACAATCACTATACTCCGGCAGCTGCGATTGCTCGCGATCCTTCAATTGTCGACGCGGCATCACTCTCTCGCTTTGAAGCATTGTTTAAGAAAGTGAATGCCGTTCTTGATTAGCAAGCGTGGAAATTGTTGATCAAACAGTGAAGACTTGACCAGTAGATCTGACGGGGTGTGGGGCGAATGGTGTTGCCAAGAGAGCCGAAATCATCGACGCCGAAAGCTTCACTCTCTGACGCTGCGAAGGCGTTTGCGGCGCTAGTAAAGCGGTATACGTACAGACAAGGTGAGGATTCAGAGTCGGTTGACCTGACCAATTTCACTTTCTGGGCCGGTGCAGGATTTTCGAAGTCGTGGGACCTCAAGGCGCCCGTAGGAAATGAGCTATTCACGCTCAAACAGAAGAGTTTGGAAGGGGTTCTTGAGTTTAGCTCCCTGGAGCGAATGCTCGGTCTCGGAGGTGATCTTAGTCCTGAGGATTTGCGTCAGCTGGTTTATCAGCTGGATATGTATGAGAAGTATCCGGACGTTTGCTCGCGCTATATCGACGTGCAGAACATACAGATCATTCGAGCTGGGTTACGAGCGGCCGTAATGAAGCGATATGAGGAGATCACGACGATAAATTATCGGGATGAGGTTACGAACAAGTTCCCGCTCTCGTCTCCGACATCATCACAGCGAGACATCTTGTCTTTCTTCGACTATCTTCGAAGGTGCTCAGATGGATCGAATTCTTTCGCTGAGGGTATTCGTGTTCATTTTGCAACGACCAATTATGACTACGTCATCGAAACGATCTTAGACAACACCGTGGGCCCAGATGACTCGCTGTATCTTTATACATATCGGGGGTTCACTCCGTCTGAAATAGTAAATTTCTCACCGAGAATTGTTACGCACCAGCATTGGTTGGTCGATCACCTGCTCAAGTTGAACGGGGGGTTTGAAATTCTTCGGTCTGGCGATCGATATATGCTGAACTACGGTAGGCGAACTCGTGACGAAATGATTGAACAGCCTCCTGTTCTCATGCTGGCTTCGCGAGAACAAGATTATACTGACCCATATTTTAGAGCGATTTTCCCCAAAGCTGTTAGGTTGATGCGAGATAGTCGCGTCTTGATACTAGTCGGTTACAGCCTTCCAGACGACGATGCGTTGATGCGCTTCATAATTCGTCAGTTCGCTGAAGAGCCAGAGGATGGAAAGGGAAAAGTTATCTTCTATATTGATCGACTAGACAAAGACACGAAGCTGGAGCGGCTTAAATCAGTGTTTCCCAGTATTGAGTCGTACGAAGTGCCTCGCGTCTTTACTTTCGAAGGTAGCTTCGCTGACTTTGCGGCAGAGTGTCTGCAGATGTTGTCGTAGAACTAATCCGGGAAAGACTTGCGCCTGCGCCGAGCGAGAGAGGTTCGTCGGGCAAAACACCCTCCCTCCCGTCAACCCCTCCTCGCAAAAATATTCCACTTTACCGAAATTCGGAAATGTCGTATGTGTCGTCCATCCCGGCTCATCCTTGAGGGGCGATCTTGTGTCGTCACGTTTCGCGAGCCGGGGTGCGGTGGACGCGGCAGCGTCGGGCGCGAGAGCTAAGGGCAGGGCGGATTGGTCTCCGTGAGCCCGAGGCTTCGCGCTGGATGAGCGGCGCTGTCAGGTTCGTCTCGCCAGCATTTCGATGGCAAAGTGCACAACGCCGTCGAACCCTGTGGCGTCAACGAACCGCGCGTACGGCAAAACCGTGTGGTCCTGGCCGTCGTTGCTACGGTCAAGCTCTTGCGGAGGCGGCATTCGCGTCAACCGGCGCGGTGTCCGCGAATTTCGCAGGGTGAGGGAGACCAAAGGAATTCGGCTCCCGGGAGAGCACGGCATAAGCCGTAAAGTCACTGCGCAGGGAAGGCCGTGTGTTGGGCTGCACCTGTATGCTGCTGTGCGGTCTCTTTGCGCTACACTTCGCGCAGTAGACCGCGGGTGCCAGCCGGCACCCGGCCTTCCCTGCGCCCTCTTGGTTCAAGAGAGTGCGGAGCGACGAAGCAAAGCTCGGGCGAAACAAGCCGCGAGAACGAGACCTCGCGGAAGAACTTCACCAGACGGGTGTTAGCGCCGCGGCAGCCAATCATTTACTATCATTTGTGGCGCTGACCGCCAGACTAGGCCGTATAGTTCGCGCTGTCTCCGCCAGTCGCATCGTAAGTCGCGCCACTCACCATGCGAGCTTCGTCAGATGCCAGGAAAACGACGACCGGAGCGATTGCTTCAGGCTCGATCCAGGGAATGCCGAATGGCGATTTTGCGATCAGCTTCGTTTTGGCCTCTGCTTCGAGGACGGCGGTCGGCTTTTGGGACGTGAAGTCATCCGCCGCCTGTGCATACCGATCGCGGTGCCGTGTGAGCGGCGTGTCGATCAAGCCCGGAATTACCGCGTTGACGGTGATCCCGTGCTCGCCCAGTTCGAGCGCCGCCGACTTCATCAAGCCGATGATGCCCCATTTGGAAGCCGAGTAGGCCGCGCCGTATTTGGTGCCATGCCGCCCTTGGGTAGACGACGTCACGATGATACGTCCGCCGCCGTTCCTCACCAGATGCGGCGCAACGGCGCGAATTGCGTTGCAAGTGCCGGTCAGGTTGACGTCAATCGTGTCGTGCCAGTCTGCGTCCTCCCAATCCAGGATGGCCTTGAAAGCCTGAATGCCGGCATTGGCGAAAAGGATGTCGAGGCGGCCAAAGGCGGCGCTTGCCTCGTCTGCTGCAGCGCGGAGAGCACCGAGATCGCGCTGGTCAAGGTGCGCTTCTCGCCAGCGGGCGCCCGCAGCTTCGACCAAGCGGCCGGTCTCAGCCAGTTCGGCTTGTGTCGCCGGCACGACCTCGAGCGTCGCACTTACCGGTCCGGCGATGTCGATACCCATCACGTCCGCGCCTTCGCGAGCAAACGCAACCGCCGTAGCACGACCGATCCCCCGTGCCGCGCCGGTAATGATCGCAGCCTTGCCCCGTAGTCGGCCTCCACCCGCTTCCGCCATTGTCGATGCCATGACGACAACCTCCACCGGTTACCAAATCGGCTGCGAGGACCGACCATTTTGAATAGTCGAGAGCGGGTGCATGATCCTGGAGCGGTTCAACGGATACAAGCGATGCCACGCAATCATTTGAATCGCGTGAGGCAGACCGCGACACGTTGCGCACGAGTATCTGGTGCTAGACCACGTTTTCACTTGCAGGCGTCACCGACCTGTGTCGCTGAAGTCGCAATTTCCATCTGGTCGGGACCGGTCTACTTCGTAAGTGCCGCAAGTCCTGCTTTTGCGATCTGCACGTCATGCTCCGGCGTATCGAAGCTCGCCCCGATTCCGCCGATGACCTGGCCGTCAACGACGATCGGCAGCCCGCCCTGCATCTCGATAAATCCGCTTGCAGTCACCGCTGCGACGCGGCCATGGTTGATCGAGTCTTCCAACGCTTGACTCGGTTTTTTGAACAAGGCCGCGGTCCTGGCTTTACCCGGCGCGAGCTCTACACTGGCCACGTAGGCTGCATTGTCCATGCGGGACAGCAGGATCGGCCAACCGCCATCGTCCACGACGGCTATCACGCCAGCTAAATGGTGGCGCTCCGCTTCTGCCTGGGCGGCCTCTACCATCTTCTGCGCGGCCGCCAAGGTGAGAACTTTTTTTCGGTAAGCTGCGCTCGCGCGCCATGTGTTGCAAGTGCGGCAATTACGAGTGCGGATGCAACAACTCCCGGGGGTTTTAACATTTCGCTTCGTCCTCCTATTTGGAGCTGCCTCGTTCCGGCATCACGACCGCGGCGTTGCTGCATAATACGCCGCCAGCCGCTCCATCTCGTCGTTGCTGAGCGCTGTCGCAATTGTCCGCATCCGGGCATAGACGTCGTTGTGGCGGGTGTCGTGGGCGAAGGCCTTCAGCTGGGCCAGCAGATACTCCTTGTTCTGTCCGATCAGATTCGGCGTCTCGACGGGAGCGCCGGGGTTGCCGAGATGGCAGGTATTGCAGGCGGGGATATTGCGCGCCGGGTCGCCGCGCTCGGCCAGATTGGCGGCGATCGGGTCATCGATGGAGCCGTGTTGCAGCGCCGGGCGGCTGGCGTAGTAGGCGGCCAGATCGGCGATAGCCTGATCGCTCCGATAGGCCCCGATGATCGACATCAGGTAGTTCTTCCGCGCGCCGGACCGGAAGTCGTGCAATTGCTTGAAGATCGCGTAGGCGGTCTGGCCCGACAGGTTAGGGAATTGCGGATTGCTCGCCAGGCCCTGGGCGCCGTGGCAGGTGCCGCAAACCTGCGACAAGAAGGCGCCGCGCTCGACACTCGCGTTCTGTAGTGCCCCCAGGGTGGCCGGTCCCCAGGATACCTCGGATACCGGCGTTGCCGCGGACTCGCTGGAGGGTTGCCGGGCCAAGGGCGTTCCAGGTTGCACGCCGAGCGCGCGGCAGATCGACGCCCAGGCACCGAGTCCGATGGCGCGGCCCTGCGCCACCGGCAAGATGAGGAAGCCCAGCACGATGGCAACGAGCAGCACGGCACCGATCGCCATTGCCGCGCCGCGGCGGAACATCCGGTCCTGGGCCGCCACCTGTTCGAGAGTTAGGTCGTCCGGGTCTGCGACCATGACCGTGCACTCCTACCGCGCGCGCTGGACGACAGCTTGCGGGGCCGGTTGGATGAAGAAACTTGCGATCGGATAGCCATAGGCGACCACCATGAGCACCAGCACTGCGACGTTCCACGTCGTAAAACCGTTCAGCACACTCGGCACGTGCCGTGGTGGATGCAGGGCTACGGCGTAGATCGCGGACTGCGGCGCCGGGATCAGTGCCTGGCCGCGCTGCAGCTCCACCAGGTTCCACACAAACATCAGCGCGCTCACCACCAGCAACAGCCCGCCAATGACCGACACGATCACCCATGGCCCCCAGGCCGCGATCACCGGATCGGCGTAATTGAACGCCGCCACACGCCGCCACTGTCCCTCGAGGCCAAGCCCGTGCCAGGGCAGTGTGGTGACCATCATGCCGACGAACCAGAGCCAGAGCTGTGCAGTCATGGCGCGAGTTGATAGCAAAGTGCGCCCGGTCAGTGACGGCCAGATCTCATAGGCGATCGCGAAATACATGATCACGGTGGTGCCGCCGAAGATCAGATGGAAATGCGCGGTGACCCAGGAGGTGTTGTGGATCATGGCGTTCATTCCGTAGCTCATGTTCACGATGCCGCCGAGCCCGCCGAACCACAGCATCACGAATGACAATCCGGCGGCCAGCACCATCGGACGGTCCCACGGTAACGCCGACAGCCAGCCGAGAAGCCCGCGACCGCCGCGCAACCTGCCGGCAATTTCCATCGAGGCGCTGATGGTGAAGACGGTTATCAACGTTGGGATGGTGACGAGGGAGGTGAGCACTGTCTGCAGGAACTTGAACCCGGTGCCATGTTGGGGATCCATGAACAGATGATGCATGCCCACCGGCAGGCTGAAGAGCAGGAACAGCACGAAGGCCATCCGCCCCATCGTGTCGCTGTAGAGGGGTCCGCCGGCGGCGCGCGGCACCATGGTGTAGAAGGCCATATAGGCCGGCAATAGCCAGAAATAGACGATCGCGTGCAGCGTCCAGCTGAACAGCGTGCGCGCCAGGCCGACATCGACCGTCTCGGTCCAGCCGAGGGCGCCCGGGATCAACTGGAACAGCAACTCGCAGCCGACGCCGACCGTCGTCCACAGCCACAGCATGACATTGGCGACGGTCGCGAACATCACCAGCGGCACCGGCTTGCCGCGGTTCTCCCGCTTCCACGACGCCATCGCCACGATCATCAGGGCGCTCCAGATCCACGACCCCGCGACGATCAGAACGATTCCGATGTAGTAGGAGGCGTCGGCAGAGAGCGGCGAGTAGAAAGTATACAGCACTGACGCGCGGCCCTGCAGGATCGGCACCGCTGCGAGGACGACACCGATTACCCCTATCCCGAACCCGGCCCAGGCGGCCCAGCGCGCCGGCAACGGCCGTTCCAGCGACGTCACCGCCACGAAATAACCGAATCCCATGATGAAGAAGGTCGGCATCACATAGGCCATTACGGTGCCGTGTAACGTCACAGACAGGAAGTAGTGTTCCGGTGTGTCGAACGGCGCGGGTAACGGGCTGCGCGCCCACATTTGCCAGCCGCCGAGCAGGGCGGCAATTGCGAAGGACACCACCGCGAGCCACATATGCGCGAGCACCAGCGGGGCGGTGCCTCGATCGATGTCGTTAACGTTGCGCACAGGCGACCCTCCCTCGAGCGTCAGTCGTGAACTGGTCCGCCGGCAACACCTGCACCTGCGCCGACATCGCGCTGTGGCCGGGACCACAATATTCGTGGCACGGCATCAGTGCCTGGCCGGGTCGTGTGAAGGTGGCATGCACCTGGGATACGTAGCCCGGAACCACCATGGTATTCACGTTGGTGCCGGCGATCAGGAAGCCGTGGATCACGTCGGGGCTCGCCAGCCGCAGCGTGACCGGCCGGTTCAGCGGCACCGCGATGCATCGCGGCAAGAACTCATATTGCGTCGCCACGATCCGCACGACGACGCTGCCATCGCGCGACACCTGGGTGCCGAGGTTCTGCTCGGTGAACTCGCCCGAGAGCTGGAGAGTCTTGGGGTCGATGAACTCGACATTGCTGGGCGGCGAGATGTGCAGGGCCAGCGCCGCGTAGATGATCAGCCCGAGGATGCCCGCCACCAGCAAGCCCATGACGGCCGCCCAGCGCAGCTCGGTTCGCAAAATCTCACGTGCCGAGGCTGGCATTGGCTACCCCACCTGGCCACGCGGAAGGAAGACGAACAGATAGATAAACAACCACGCAAGCATGAGCAGCCCGACGGCAGTGCCGGCGAGGACGAGCGCCCCGCGGGGAACCTGCGCCAGCGCCGCCTCCATTTCGTCGGCCTCATCCGCTTCGGTACTCATCTCCGCACTCCCTGTTGTGATCTTGCTCGGCGTCCCGCCCTGGTCGCGACAATGTCCAAGTCAATCACCTTGGCAACCGCCGCGGCACCGACCAGCGTCAGGACAAAATTCACGAGCGTGGCAAGTTTCGTATCGCTTAGGCCGCTTCCGACCGGGGCGGCGCCGTGACAACTCGCGCGCGAAGTGACGTGACAACTCGCGCGCGAAGTATTGTGGAGTACGGCGCCGTCCTGCTCGGCACCGAGATGAGTGGGCACCATCCGGTACCGACGGCTTGCCACGCGCGTCGGAGCGGCGATTTGAACGGTGGGGGCGCGGCCCGGCGACTGGCTCGCGGGTGCCGACCCGTTGCGTAGATGCTCGACGACATCTGCTGCGGTTACAAGGCAGGAAGTGGCGCGCATCGGTGCTGGCGGGATAAGCCTAGCGCCGGCATCGCCGCAATGTGGCAGGTCAAGATCCTGATCCTGAAAGGCGTGACCTGACTTCATGACGAAAGGTCCCCACGAAGATGTCCAACGTCGTCGAAGGCATCCGCTTCGCGCGCTCACCGATTGAGATCATGGCAACCGGATGATTGCGGGTTGCGTCCTTCTACTGGTCTTGCGCGGTCGAAAGCTGTGTCAGATCTCGCTGCAGGCGCGTAGGTCGCCGGGTGCTCCCGCGAAGTCGGGCGCGTCCATTGTCAACGTGGCCTGTTCAGCCGAATCGGTTTTCCGAAGAACTCGTTTGAGAGGTGTCGACATGCCGCCTCCACAGTCTTGCGCTCGTCTTGAAGCGTCCGAAGTCTTTGGAGCGTCCCCGTACCGGCAGCATTCGTTCGATGAGAGCATTCGGAGAACATTATCGTTGCTTAGCGCACAACATCGTACATCAGAACATCACCGGCTCATTGCCGCAAACCGCTACAAATTTTCGTGACAAATCCAGTTTCACAATGCCTCTACGCAAATCCTGTTTCATAGTAACTTTGATAAGTTCTGTTTCATAGCGATGGACCGAAAGAGGCGCTGGAACATGGACATCAAGCGCAGAGATTTCGTTAAGGGATGCGCAGCCGCCTCTGTTCTGCTGCTGCCGGGCATTGCCAGCGCCGCGAAGGGCGAGAACGCGAACAATGCACCGGCCTCGGGTGCCGATGCGGACATCGAAAAATCGATCAAGGCGAGCTTCGGCGGTGGCTTCTCGGTACGGGCTCATACCCGATCAGACGGACTGACCCACGCCGACATCGAACATTTTGGCAATCGGTACGCGGTCGTCTCTGCCGACTTGCTCGACTGGAAGATCGTTGGATCCTCTCTGAGCAACTCGGGCTTCGCATCCCCTTCCGTCAGCAGATTGTCGATTTCTATCGTGTGAGAACACTGAAGCTGTCGAGATATCGATGGCTGAAGGTGTGCCTTCCGCGCCGGATCAATAACAGCAATTTGTAGAGGGGATGAACCATGCCCGAGGAGATCAAGAGCATTCGCATCCACCCCGGTATCGGCATCGCCCGCTTGGGGGACAGCGACGAGTTTTACATCGGTCCCGAAGCGCCGGGGGTCGTGGTCGATCCGGGCGGCAGCGGTGGACCGGGGCCGAACGGCGGAACCTACCGCGACAGCGGGGCGCGTTTGAAACGCCAGGCGCAGCGGTATCGGGTGTATGCCTACGATGCCAACGACAAGGTTATCGCGGAGCTCACGTCGGATTCGGGCCTGATCCAATCCGTGCGCTGGCGGGTCCACGTCAGGAACATGAAAGCCGCGAACTATGGGTTTCAGGGTGCGTATCTGTTTGACCCGGACAAATTGCGAAACCCCTCCATTCAGCCCGGTAAGAAGCCGATCGAGCGCGACAAGCTGATCATCGATCCCGGTGTCCATACGATCGCCTCCGGGCAGGCCGGGCCAGTCGTCATGAAAGGTGATGTTTTCACTGGCATTGAAAAAGGGACGTTGCCGGGCGGATTGCGTTTCGAGGGTTTCACGCCGAAGGACCGTTCGAAAGAGGTTGAGGTCACTTACAAAGCTGCCAGGGATATCGAGCTGGGGCAGCTTCGCCTCGATTCCAAGGACCGTCTGCTGTTCGTTCCCGGGCCCGGGAAAGGCGAATGCGTGACAACACCTAAAGTGGCGTTGTCAAATCCGAGTGAAACCGTTGATCCCCCGAACGGGCCGGACAACGGCGCAAGTCCGCTGACGAACCAGTTTGCCTATTTCAACGTTCCGGGGTGGTGGGACGACACCTGCGGTGGCGAAATCGACGTCACGGTCACGCTCAAGGACGGCACTGTCTTGAGTACACGAGACAACGTGAAATCGGTAACGGACGAAGGCACGAGAAATCCGCATGCAGGGGGATGGATCGTCACCGCGCCACCGAAGTTCTCACCCTACATGTACCATGTGGTGTCCATTCTGGATCGCGTTTACGAGGCTTTTCCTGAGTCTTACCCCTACGCCGGACAGAGGACGAATTTCTACCGTGATGTCTATCCGGTCTTCGAGAAGGCGGTTAACTACGGTTGGGTGAGCGCCCAGGCGGCGGGCGTCACGCCCGAAAAAAAGGACATCGCTCATGGCCCGAGGCAGCCGGGCAACTTGCTTAGCCCCGAGTACATGTCGGCGTTGGCCGATCCACTTGAGAAAAGTAAGCCGATAAGACAGACGGTCTATGATCTGATGCGGCATGCGCCCGGAAAGCGCGGACGGCTGGTCGATTCGTTGCTGCCCCGCCCTCCGCAGCGACCGACTAGTTGGAAGAGCGAAGAGTTCAAGAGTCCCGTGGAAGAATACAAGATGCCCCTGCTATGGGGCTCGGGGGGCAGGCCCCGACAGAATCAGCAACTGGGTAACAATCTTCCGGACCAGTTCTTGAGCCTGACCGACTGGCAGTTGAATCATTTGAAGAACTGGGCAGACGGAAACTTTGAGGTCGGTGTCCCGCAAAAACCCATATCCCTGGAGCAGTTGCCGTTGACCGAACAGCCGCATGCACTCGATAGCTCGGCGCTCGAACCGACCATCGGTGGTGGCTTTCATCCGGGCATAGAATTCCCCTACTTGATCCTCTACTCGGAAAATTTTGCCGAGGCGTTTCGCGTGAACAAAGACATCGAGCCCGGGTCGGTCGCTGCGTTTATGTCAAGCCCGTGGCAGGGCGACTTCTGGTCGTGCAACGAGGCATGGTGGCCAACACAGCGACCAGATATCGTTTTCCAGTACGATAAAGCGAGCCAGACCAGAACCTATAAGGAGTGGTTCCGCGGTTACGATGCTAACGGCGAACCGCTGTCGTCCACCGATGGTTACAACCAGATGCCGTATGCCTGGTCAAAATTGGGGATGGTGCTCCCAATCAAGACCGAGAACGGCGAGTTCTTGAAAGACAACGGCGAGACCGTGTTCGTCGAACAAGAGCGTAACCCGGCACTGGATCGGCCGCCGGTCAAAGGCAAATAATTCGTGCCATCGACCGGACGCGTCGGCGACGATGATGACCGCTATACGCGGATCGAGGCCGCGCCACACGGGCGCGGCAATTGGCGAATGAAGCTAATCGGTAGCCTCCAGCCATCGAACCGCACCTTTTGCATCGTAGCTCAAATGGCTCGGCGAATTCGCTGGAGGGAAGATCGATTAGCGTCCGCCGGAATGTTGACATCCGATGCGCTATTCGGCTTTGGCTGGACTTCGATCGTTGCTGTCATGCCGACCGCGAGCCGCATACCGGGCGAAACGTCGTCGATGTAGACACCGCGCGCCAGCCCCGACGGCAGACGATTCAGTACAGTGCTCGCGTCTTGGCGAGCTTCAGCCGCCGGCGCCCACTCCCGCATCGAATGTGCCAGGGGTAATCGTTGAACAACGAATCACTGGAGGGGGCGTCCATTTTCTTCTGCATAACGATGCAGCCAACTTGTCTCGTTGAGGGCGGGTAACGCGCACCGTCCTCTGCAGCAAAACTACGGGCCAGCGCTAACCGGCAAAAATCATCGTTACATCAGGTATCGACTTTTCTGGATTTTGGTGTCGCGGCCTCGTCGTGCCCATGACGGCTGCTGTAGAACATGAGGACCATGAGTCCGCAACCAATGGGAAGAGAAAAGACCGTGCCGAGGCCCAGTGCAATCCAGCTTTCTTTCGACATGGGAACATCATTGGTCGATGTCCACATGACCGTCCAAGAAACGGTGATCAACAGGATTGCGCAGAGCACTGCCAGCAAAAAGACTTGGGAGCCGCTCATCTCGTAGCGCTTCGTCGGGTTCGGGAGAGACGCGTTGCCCATGAATCGCTCCGTTCGAGAGTTCCTCGGTTGGAAGCTTTCAGTAAGTTCAGAAGGGCGGTCATCACCCTCTCATTGCATTTTCATGATCTGGTCCATCGGCGGCATGTTCTGGTTGAGATGCCCCATGATCCAGACGGTCCCGCCGACCACCAGGAAGACGATCAGAAGCCCGAAGGCCAGCGCCAGCACATTGTT
>JAEWFG010000331.1 GCA_023388935.1 Pseudomonadota bacterium
GAACTGGCCGGGCTCGCTGTTGGTCTCGAACGCGAAGGTGGAGTCGGTGACGGCCTTGGGAAAATAGACCTGGCCCAGGATGTTCCAGCTCTTGCCGCCGTAGCCCGTGCCGTTCGCGGTGATGCCCTTCTCGAGTGCAGTCATGGCTCGCCTCCAATGGGAAATCCGGCTGAGCCGGAGTTTTGCCCAGGCGCCGGGCGGAGTCCATCCGCCGGAAGGGTGCTAGCGCCCGTCGCTGTCAGCCGCATTCTTGCGCAGAAAACCCTCGACCTCCGCCTGCACCGAATAGGGCGTCGGGATCGGGTCGCCGGCGGCATCGACGGCGGTGTCGAGAGAGCGGCGCAGCATTCGCGCGAGCTCGGCCTTGCGGTAGGGCTTTGCCAGGAGCGGCGCGCCCTTGGTGGCGCGTCCCTGCGAGTGCGGCGAGTCATAGGCATAGCCCGACGTGAACAGGCCCCGCAAGGAAGGCCGCGCGGCCACCATCAGCTCGGCGAGCTCCCGTCCGTTGATGCCGCCGGCCATCACGATATCGGTGAAGAGCAGGTAGGTTCGCCTCAGGAATTGACGTAAACGAAATCCCGCAGCAGCGGATAGATCTCGTTGTTCCAGCGCTTGCCCGAGAACACGCCGTAGTGGCCGGCGCCGGCCTGCATGTGGTGGATGCGGCGATAGGCGCGCACGCCGGTGCAGAGGTCTTGCGCCGCGAGCGTCTGACCGATCGAGCAGATGTCGTCCTTCTCGCCTTCGACCGTCATCAGCCCCATGCGGCCGACCGCCCTGGTGTTCACCGGCCGTCCCCGATGCATCAATTTGCCTTGCGGCAGGAGGTGCTCCTGGAACACGTCGCGCACGGTCTCGATGTAGAATTCCGCCGGCAGGTCCATCACGGCAAAGTATTCGTCGTAGAAATTCTTGATCGTCGCGGCCTTCTCCTTCTCGCCCTTGGCGATGTGGTTGGCGAGGTCGAGATGCTGCTTGATGTGGCGTTCGAGATTCATCGAGACGAAGGCAGTGAGCTGCACGAAGCCCGGATAGACTTTTCGGAACGCGCCGCCGCACTGCACCGGCACATAGTTGATCAGGTTCTGCTCGAACCACGCGATCGGCTTGCTCTTGGCGAAGTCGTTGACCTTGGTCGGATGGATGCGGGTATCGATCGGACCTGCCATCAGCGTCAGCGTCGCGGGCCGCGAGGGATGGTTGTCCTCGCACATGATGGCGGCGGCCGCGAGCGCAGAGACCGCAGGCTGGCAGATCGCGACGAGGTGCGGGCGCGGGCCGAGCTGGCCGAGGAAGTCGATGAGGTGCTCGGTGTAGTCGTCGAGCCCGAACCGGCCCTCGCTCCGGGGAATGTCGCGCGGATTGTGCCAGTCGGTGATGTAGACGTCGTGGTCCTGCAGCAGCGTCTTCACGGTGCCGCGCAACAGTGTTGCGAAGTGTCCGGACATCGGCGCCACCAGCAGCATGCGCGGCTGCCCGGGCACGTCCGCTTTCTTGAAATGCAGGAGCGAGCCGAACGGTGTTGCGTAGGCGACCTCTTCGGTGACGCCGACTTCGCGATTGCCGACCATCACGCTGTCGATGCCATAGGCGGGGCGGCGATAGGTGAGGGTGGAGCGCGAGATCAGTTCCAGTGCCGCCGAGAGCCGGCCGACCACCTGATCCGACACGCCCTGGGGCACCAGATTGAGGAATTTGAGTGCGGACGAAGCTCCCGCGCGCCATGGCGCGGTGAAGTCCATATGGTTCTGAAAGGCCTGATAAAACATCGACATCATACTGAAAGGCCCACCTGTCCCGTGGCGCTATGCAATATCGACGCCAAACGAGAGCCAAAGCGCCCGCAAAACTGGCACGTCGCTTGCTGCTCATTTCACGGGAAGCACAGGTAACGCGCACGCCCGCACGGTGCCCGCGATCAGGCGTGAGGGAAGGGTCCAATGGCGAAGGCGACACTCACCATCAGCAGCAAGAACTATTCGTCCTGGTCGCTGCGTGGCTGGCTGCTGACGAAATTCTCCGGGCTCGAATTCGAGGAGATCGTGACTGCGCCGGATGACCCGTCCGCGCGTGCCGAAATCCTGCTGTTGTCATCGTCGATCCTGGTGCCGTGCTTGCGGCATGAGGGCGCCACGGTCTGGGACACGCTGGCGATCGCCGAATATCTCAACGAGGTGATGCCGGATGCCGGCCTGCTGCCGGATGACCGCGTGCAGCGCGCCCATAGCCGCTCGATCTGCGGGGAAATCCATTCCGGCTTCACCACGCTGC
Organism: Pseudomonadota bacterium; assembly: GCA_023388935.1. Classification (GTDB taxonomy): domain Bacteria; phylum Pseudomonadota; class Alphaproteobacteria; order Rhizobiales; family Xanthobacteraceae; genus Bradyrhizobium. The sequence goes on from JAEWFG010000331.1 coordinate 2,272, forward strand.
GCGCCTCGCTGCCGGTCAATCTGAAGGGGCACTTCCCCGGCTTCAAGATCTGGTCGCGCGCCCAGGCCGACATCGACCGGGTCTGGCTGATCTGGCGCGAATGCCTGGAGAAGTCGGGCGGACCCTTCCTGTTCGGCGCGAAGCGCACCATGGCGGATGCGATGTATGCGCCCGTGGTGACGCGCTTCGTCACCTATGACGTCAAGCTCGAGCCGCTTCTGAAGACCTATGCGGACACCATCATGGCCATGCCCGAGATGAAGGAATGGATCGCGGCCGCGAAGGAAGAGCCGGCCGAGATCGAGGAGCTCGAGGTCGAATATTAGGCAGAACCCGCGCGGCTCTGCCCGTTTCGGGGGCGGGGACCGTCGGCGGCGGGCGCGTGCATTCCCTGCCGGCATGTCATCGACGCGGTTAACTTTTGCCGCTGGTGACCAGCCCAAACCCGATCATGCGCTGAGCAGATATTGTGCGTACGACAAGGCTCGGTGCGATATCTAGCCGTGAACAGGTGCGTACAAGGCGTTCCCGCTGATTCGGACGTGATTCGTTCGGGCCGCGTTCCAAAGGTTAAGGCGGAACGCGGCGCCGTTGCATTTTGAAACAGAAGCTGTCTTCAGGCCATGCTCGAATGCTTCACGCGCGGCCGGCGCCAGCCGATGACGGTCGCTTCGACCGCGATGCCGGCCTCGTGGTTCTGCCAGCGTCCCTCGACATAGCGGCAGGCGAACGGCAGTTGATACGTTCCGCTGTGGTCCTCGCACAGCACTTCGAGCGGCAGGCCAGGCGGAGGTTCTCCGGCGCCATCGAATTCGGCCAGTCGTCTTTCACGCGTTGCCATTCAAAAATCTCCCCTAATCAAAGCCGCGGACAGAGCGCCCACTTCCCCCGCGTGCGGATCTTCACTCCCCGTCCGAGCGAAGCGCAGCAAGCTCAACGCGAGAATGCGGTACGAGTGTGGTAGCCTCGGGGTGTTGCGTGCAATAAGCGCACATTGCCGTGATCGATTTGGCGAGGAACCCGGATGGCTTTTCGGAGCGTTGGCGCTTGTTTCGTGATGATGTGGCTGCTCGCAACGCTGGCGCAGACGCCGGTCCGCGCGCAGGACGTGCCCGGCATCGAGATCTGCACCGTCGAGAAGACCATGGAGCGGCGCACGAGCTGCCTGCAAAGCAATGTCGACTTCCTGCAGAAGACGATCACCAAGCTAACGCTCGATCATCAGCAGAAGCTCGACGCTGCCAACCGCCAGATCGACGCGTTGAAGACGACGGTTGTCGGCCTGCAGAAGACGCTCGGCGATCTCCAGGCCGCGCAGGCGAAGACGGCGGAGGACGCGAAGAAGAAGCTGGACGCGAAGGACGCACAGCCGGCGGGCAAGGACGCGTCGAAATAGGCGCGCTGGTTCGGCGATCAGGTGACGCGATATCGCTCCATCACGCCAGGATCGGGCTCGTAACCGAGCCCCGGACCGGTCGGCACCGCGACATGGCCGGTGGCATCGACATCGGCCCGGCCGCCCCAGAGGCAGGCCTCGCGCTTCAAATAAAACATCTCGACGAGCCCGTCGTCGCGCAGCGCCAGGAGATGCAACGTCGCCAGAAGGCCCGGACCGAAATACGGGGAATGCGGGACGATCTTGACGCCGCGCTGATCGGCCAGCGCGGCGACCTTCATGAACTCCGTGATGCCGCCGACCTTGGTCACCGACGGCTGGGCGTGGCTCACCGCGCCGGCCGTGATCATCTGGCGGAATTGATATTCCGTGCAGGCGTTCTCGCCGGCGGCGATGTCGAGCCCGCCCTTGCTGCGCACCTCGGCGAGCGCAGCGAAATCCTCCGGTGGCCAGACCGGCTCCTCCAAAAACATCGGTTGCGCGTCCCGGCATGCCCCAGCGAACGCGATCGCCTGCTCGCCGGTGAGCGGGCAGTTCATGTCGACCATCAGCGGAATGCCGGGGCCGATCGCCTCGCGCGCGGCAAACACCGCCGGCGCCGTCGTCTCGTGCAGCTTGATGGCGCCATAGCCGAGCGCGAGAGCCTTCTTGCATTCGGAGGCGATGTTCTCGGGCGAGCCGATCCGCAGCAGGCTCGCATAGGCGGGAATGGCCGAGCGCCTGGTCTCTCCGAGCAGGCGATGCAGCGGCGCTCCCTCGATCTTGGCGGCAAGGTCCCACAGCGCGATGTCGAGCCCGGAGATCGCGAACATCGTGATGCCGTAGCGGCCGAACAGATGCAGGTTGCGCTGGATCTGTTCCATGACCGCGGGAATGCCGGCGGCATCAGGAACCTTCAGCCCGCGGGCCTGCGGCGCGATCATCTCCTCGACGGCACTGCGCGTGGTGCGGGGGCAGACATAGGCGAAGGCATCGCCCCAGCCGGTCAGTCCGGAATCGGTCGTGACCTCGACGATCACCATATCGAGGGCGGTGATCGCGGAGGCGCCCTGGCGAAAGCTCGCGACACCGGCATCATAGGGGATGCGGATATGGTGCGCCCGCACATCGGTGATTTCCATGACGAGGTTCCTCCGTGCTTTCTGGTGAGCGGCTCAAGGAAGGTCATGAGTGTAGACGTGAACGCCTGGTCGTTGCCAGTGGCTGTTCCGGCATTATCCTCTTGCAGGACAGCAACGCCGATCAAGCGAGGCGTGCGGCATTCCGCGCATGATGGCCGCGCTTCGAATGAGGGCCTAGGCACCATGAACCCAGCCCAGCGCGCGCTCTGGTATATCGAGACCCATCTGGCCGAGCCGATGACGCTCGACGAGATCGCCGCGATATCAGGCGTGTCGCGGTTCCACATCGTGCGCGCGTTTGCTGCAGCCACCGGCCTTCCGGTGATGCGCTATCTGCGGGCACGGCGGCTGAGTGTAGCTGCGGGTCGCCTTGCGAACGGCGCGCCCGACATTCTGTCGCTGGCGCTGGAGGCTGACTACGGCTCGCACGAAGCATTCACCCGCGCGTTCCGCGACCAGTTCGGCGTGACACCCGAAGCGGTGCGGGCCGCGACATGCACCAGCCATCTCAGGCTACAGGAGCCGATCCTCATGGACTCCACCATATCAGACAATCTCGCCGCCCCGCGTTTCGAAACCACGAAGGCCTTTCTCGTCGCCGGCCTCGCCGAGCGCATCTCCTGCGACAACGGTGCCATCATTCCGAGCCTGTGGCACCGCTTCCACCAGGAGGTCGCCGACATACCCGCACGCGCCGGGAAGGTGGCGTATGGCGTCTGCTGCAACGGCGACGATGCCGGCAATTTCGACTACATCGCCGGCGTCGAGGTTGCCGATTTCTCCAACCTGCCGCGCCGCTTCGGTCGCATCCGCATCCCCGAGCAGCGCTATGCAGTGTTCACCCATGCCGAGCACGTCGCCTCGGTCCGGCGCACCGTCAACGCGATCTGGAATCAATGGCTGCCGGCCTCAGGCCTGAAAGCCGCGGACGCGCCGAATTTCGAGCGCTATGATGAAAAGTTCGATCCCGCAACCGGCAATGGCGGCTTCGAAATCTGGGTGCCGGTGAGGGAGTAGCGCGCAACGCTGGCATACCATCCCGCTTGCTTGGCAAGCCCCGGTGACTTTGTCATAACCGCAGGCAAACCTTGCATGAGGGGCCGACGCCGGACATCCCGTGCAAGCCATAACAAGCAAGCCGGGAGGTACCCAATGTCCAACGTCCGCGTTCTCGCCACCGACCTCGAATTTCCTGAAGGGCCGGTCGTGATACCGGACGGCTCGGTGGTGCTGGTGGAAATCCGCGGCCAGCGCCTGACCCGCGTCTATCCTGACGGCCGCAAGGAGATCGTCGCCAAGGTGCCGGGCGGCCCGAACGGCGCAGCCCTCGGTCCCGACGGCAAGATCTACATCTGCAACAATGGCGGCTTCTCCTGGATCCCGACCCGCAACATGATCATGCCGGGCCCGCAGCCGGACGATTATCGCGGCGGCTCGATCCAGCGCGTCGACCTGCAATCCGGCAAGGTCGAGACCGTCGTGACGAAGTGCGGCGAGCACGATCTGCGCGGGCCGAATGATCTCGTCTTCGACAAGCAGGGCGGCCTCTGGTTCTCGGATCTCGGCAAGCGCCGCGCGCGCGAGATGGATGTCGGCGGGATCTACTATCTCAAGCCAGGTATGACCGAGATCGTCGAGATCGTGCACGGCGTGCTGCCGGCCAACGGCATCGGTCTGTCGCCCGACGAGAACACCGTCTACATCGCGGAGACGCCGACGGGGCGGCTCTGGGCCTATGAGCTCTCGGCGCCCGGCACGCTCAAGCCGCGCGACGTGATCTATCGCGGCGAGCGCGGCAAGCCGATCTGCGGCCTCGGCGGCTACCAGATGTTCGACTCGCTCGCGGTGGAAGCAAACGGGAATGTCTGCGTCGCCACCCTCATCTCCGGCTGCATCTCGGTGATCGCGCCCGACGGCACCCTGGTCGAGCAGGTCCCGACCGGCGACCGCGTCACCACCAACATCGCCTTCGGCGGCCCCGAGCTGAAGACCGCCTATATCACGCTGTCCGGCAAGGGCGAACTGGTCGCCATGGACTGGCCGCGCGGCGGTTTGCCGTTGAACTTTTTGAATAAGTGAGCCAAGCCGTCATTGTACGGGAGGCGGGGCAACTATCAGACCCTCACCCTGAGGAGCGCGCTTTTAGCGCGCGTCTCGAAGGGCGAGGCCACCAGCGGGCCTTCATCCTTCGAGACGCGCGTTCCGCGCTCCTCAGGATGAGGGTCTTGCAGTCCGGATTGCTTCGCTTCGCTCGCAATGACGGAAGGAGAAAGTTTCAATGCCCTGGCCTGATCCCATCGCCCTGCGCGGACCGCACGCCCGTCTCGAGCCGCTGTCGCGAGAGCACCGCGAGGCCCTGGTGGAGGCCGTGAAGGACGGTGAGCTCTATACGATCTGGTACACCGCGATCCCGACGCCGGAGAACGTGGGCAAGGAGATCGACCGCCGCCTGGCCTTGCAGGCCGCGGGCTCGATGTTGCCGTTCACCGTGTTCGATGCCGGCGGCAAGATCGTAGGCCAGACGACCTACATGAACATCGATGCCGCCAACCGCCGTGTCGAGATCGGCTCGACCTGGTATGGCAAGAGCGTCCAGCGCGGCCCGCTCAACACGCAGTGCAAGCTGCTGCTGCTCACCCACGCCTTCGAGACGCTGAATTGCATCGCGGTGGAATTCCGCACGCACTTCTTCAACCACCAGAGCCGCCGCGCCATCGAGCGCCTGGGGGCCAAGCAGGACGGCATCCTGCGCAGCCATCAGATCGCGCCGAACGGCACGCTGCGCGACACCGTGGTTTACAGCATCACCGCGGCCGAATGGCCGACTGTGCAGGCGCATTTGAACTATCAACTCAACGACAAGCCGCGCTGAGCGGCTTCTGGCGGACAACATGGATAGATTTGATTATGTGATCGTCGGCGCGGGCTCGGCCGGCTGCGTGCTCACCAGCCGGCTGAGTGAAGATGCCTCGACCAGCATCTGCGTGCTCGAGGCAGGCCCTTCCGATTGGCACCCCTACATCCATCTGCCGGCGGGTTTCATCAAGACCTTCCACATGAAGAGCATCAACTGGGCCTACCAGCAGGAGCCGGGGCCCTGGACCGGCGGGCGCAGCATCTACGCGCCGCGCGGCAAGACGCTCGGCGGCTCGTCCTCGATCAACGGCCACATCTACAACCGCGGCCAGCGCATGGACTTCGACACCTGGGCGCAGATGGGCAACCGCGGCTGGGGCTATGCCGACGTGCTGCCCTACTTCAAGCGGCTGGAAAAGCGGGTCGGCGAGGGCGAGGACACGTTCCGCGGCCGCGACGGCAAGCTCACGGTCACGACCATGGACTGGCGCGATCCGCTCTGCGAGGCCTTCATGGAAGGTGCGGTCTCGCTCGGCATTCCTCGCAACCCCGATTACAACGGCAAGACGCAGGAAGGCGTCTCCTACTGCCAGCGCACCATCGACAAAGGCCTGCGCGTCTCCGGATCCACGGCATTCCTCAAGCCCGCGATGAAGCGGCCGAACGTGCATGTGCACACGCATGCGCATGCGACCGAGATCATTTTTGAAGGCAAGCGCGCGGTCGGCGTGCGCTACATGAAGGGCGGCCGAGGCGGCACGCCGGTCGAGGTGCGCGCCAACAAGGAAGTGATCCTTTCCGGCGGCACCTATAATTCGCCGCAGCTGCTCCAGCTCTCCGGCGTCGGCTCGCCGGATTTGCTGAACGCCCACGGCATCCAGGTGCGCCATGCGCTGCCGGTCGGCGAGGGCCTGCAGGACCATTACGCGCCGCGCACGGTGGCGCGCGTCAAGGACATCAGGACCATCAACGAGCTCCGCCGCGGCCTCTCGCTCTGGATCGAGGCGCTGAAATGGGCCACCGCGCGCCGCGGCCTGCTCTCGCTGTCGCCGACCATGGTCTATTGCTTCTGGCATTCCGGCGAGAGCGCCGACTCTTCCGACCTGCAACTCACCTTCACGCCGGCGAGCTACAAGGAAGGCGTGCAGGGCCAGCTCGAAGACGAGCCCGGCATGACGGTGGCCTCCTGGCAGCAGCGCCCCGAGAGTCGGGGCTATGTCCGCATCCGCTCAAGCGATCCGTTCGCGCCGCCGATCATCCAGACCAACTATCTCGATGCCGAGCTCGACCGCCGCGTCATCGTCGGCGGCATGAAGCTCGCGCGCAATCTCCTGAAGTCCGCGCCGCTGTCGCCCTATTACGCCTACGAGGATTTCCCCGGTCCCAACGTCAACACCGACGACGAATTCCTGCACGCTGCCACCGAGCGTGGCACCACCACCTTCCACCCCGGCTGCACCTGCCGCATGGGCCCGGCGGATTCCACTTGGGCGGTGGTCGACGACCAGCTCCGCGTCCACGGCCTCGAAGGCCTCCGCGTGATCGATGCTTCCGTCATGCCGCGCATGATCTCGGCGAACCTCAACGCCTCCACGATGATGATCGCCGACCGCGCCTCGGACCTGATCCGCGGCAAGGCCCCGATGGAAGCCGCGCGTATTCCGGATGCCGCGGTGGCGTGAGGGCAGTCTCGTGCCCCGGACGCAGCGCAGCGCTTCCTTGGCGATGCGAAGCATCGTCCAATGCGGTGCGCTGCAGAGCCAGGGCCCATCCTACCAGGCCACGGGTGTGTCGCCCCCTCGTCAATCCCTCCTCACAAAAATATTCCACTTTACCGAAATTCGGAATTGCGGCATAAGTCGAAACAGCCCGGCCCGAGGAAGAGGGGCGGTTCGCCTGTCGTTCGAAACGTGGGCCGGGTTGCGGTGGACGCGGCAGCGTCGGGTGCGAGAGGCTAAGGGCAGGGCGGATTGCTCTCCGTGAGCCCGAGGCTTCGTGCTAGACGAGCGGCGCTGTCAGGTTCGTCTCGCCGGCAATTCTTCGGCAACGTCGACAAGGCCGGAGAATATTGCGGCGAACAAGCGAGTCGTGCGTACGGCAAAACCGTGTGGTCCTGGCCGTCGTCGCTACGGTCAAGCTTTCGCGGAGGCGGCATTCGCGTCAACCGGCGCGGTTTCCGCGTCTTTCGCGGGGCGAGGGAGGCCAGAGGGAATTCGGCTCCCGGGAGAGCACGGCATAAGCCGTCAGACCACTGCGCAGGGAAGGCCGTGTGTTGGGCTTCACCTGTATGCCGCTGTGCAGTCCTTTTGCGCTACCTGCGCACAGCGGACCGTGGGTGCCAGCCGGCACCCGGCCTTCCCTGCGCCCTCTGCGTTGCGGAGGGTGAGATATAAGCAAAGCTCGGGCGAAATGAGCCGCGAGGACACGGACGTATGTCTGCGAGCACGATGCGAGTTGGAGAACGACCGCGATGCCCTTTTCCGTCATTGCGAGCGCAGCGAAGCAATCCAGACTGTCACCGCGGAAAGATTCTGGATTGCTTCGCTGCGCTCGCAATGACGAGGTGGAGAGAGCGGGCAATACTCTCGTGCCCCGGACGCAGCGCAGCGTCACTTCGACGGTGCGCTGCAGAGCCGGGGCCCGCGTCTCCGAGCAATTCGCGCGGCGTGGGTCCCGGTTCTGCGCAGCAACGCACCGGACGATGCTGTGCATCGCCGGGAGCGTTGCAGCGCGTCCGGGACACGGGAAGCTTACACTTCCCGCCGGCTCAAAAACGCCAGTCGCTCGAACAGATGCACGTCCTGCTCGTTCTTGAGCAGCGCGCCGTGCAGCGGCGGGATCAGCTTGCGCGGGTCGCGCTCGCGGAGCTGCTCGGCGCTCATGTCTTCGTTGAGCAGCAGCTTGAGCCAGTCGAGCAGCTCGGAGGTCGACGGCTTCTTCTTCAAGCCGGGCACCTCGCGAACCTCGAAGAAGATGCGCAGCGCCTCTTCCACCAGGCGCTTCTTGATGCCGGGGAAGTGGACGTCGACGATCCGGCCCATCGTGTCGGCGTCGGGAAACTTGATGTAGTGGAAGAAGCAGCGGCGCAGGAAGGCGTCCGGCAGCTCCTTCTCATTGTTGGAGGTGATCATCATGATCGGGCGCTGCTTCGCCTTGATCGTCTCGCCGGTCTCATAGACATGGAATTCCATGCGGTCGAGCTCGAGCAGCAGGTCGTTCGGGAATTCGATGTCGGCCTTATCGATCTCGTCGATCAAGAGCACCGGGCGCTGCTCGGCGGTGAAGGCTTCCCACAGCTTGCCGCGCTTGATGTAGTTCTTGATGTCGGAGACCCTGCTGTCACCGAGCTGGCTGTCACGCAGGCGCGACACCGCGTCGTATTCGTAGAGGCCCTGCTGCGCCTTGGTGGTGGACTTGATGTGCCAGGTCAGCAGCGGCGCGTTCAGCGCCTTCGCCACTTCCTCGGCCAGCACGGTCTTGCCGGTGCCGGGCTCGCCCTTCACCAGGAGCGGGCGCTCCAGCACGATCGAGGCATTGACGGCGACCTTGAGATCGTCGGTCGCAACATAGTCCTTGGTGCCGGTAAATTTCATTGCGCGTCCTTAAGTAATCGTCGGCGCGGGGCCGTCGCCCCGTCACGACAAGGGAACGGCCGCTCGTGGCGGCCGTTCCTGGTTCGGTCAGGCTGTCAGACCCGTCTTATCAGCGAAAGGATGACGAGCACAATCACCGCGCCGATCGTGGCGTCCACGATGGCGCCGACCGTGCCGGTGGCGAGCTCGATGTGGAGCTGAGGCAGAACCCAGCCTGCAACCAGCGCGCCGATGATGCCGACGACCATGTTGCCGATCAGCCCAAATCCCGCCCCGTGGACAATCTTGCCGGCAAGCCAGCCCGCGATCGCGCCGATGATGAGTGCTGCGAGAATTCCCATGGCAAAAGTCCCCCAAACAACCCCTTGAGACGGCCAATTCTAGAGCAAAATGCCTGCCGGTCCAGCGTTCAGCGGAGGACGCCGCCCCTTGACGCCGGCCAGCCGACGGGCAATCTGTCACCCATGTTCCTGCAATTCTTCACCTCTCTGCGCGACGCGCAGGTCCCCGTAACGCTGCGCGAATACCTCACGCTGATGGAGGCGCTCGACGCCGACCTCGCGGACTATACGGTCGAGAATTTCTACTATCTGTCGCGCGCCTCGCTGGTGAAGGACGAGCGCAACCTCGACAAGTTCGACCGCGTCTTCGGCACGGTGTTCAAGGGGCTGGAAAGCCTGCTCGACGCCATGGAGAAGGCGGAGATCCCTGAGGAGTGGCTGAAGAAGCTCGCCGAAAAGTATCTCACCGAGGAAGAGAAGAAGCAGATCGAGGCCATGGGCTGGGACAAGCTCATGGAGACCCTGAAGAAGCGCCTCGAAGAGCAGAAGGGCCGCCACCAGGGCGGCTCGAAGTGGATCGGCACCGCCGGCACCTCGCCGTTCGGCGCGCACGGCTACAATCCCGAAGGCGTGCGGATCGGGCAGGAGAAGAACCGCAACAACCGCGCCGTGAAGGTATGGGACAAGCGCGAGTTCAAGGATCTCGACGGCAATGTCGAGCTTGGCATCCGCAACATCAAGGTAGCGCTGCGGCGCTTGCGCAAGTTCGCGCGCACCGGCGCGCCGGACGAGCTCGATCTTGACACCACGATCCGCGAGACCGCCAATCACGGCTATCTCGACGTTCACATGCGCCCCGAGCGCCGCAACGCGGTGAAGCTCTTGGTGTTCTTCGACATCGGCGGCTCGATGGACGCGCATATCGAGCAGGTCGAGGAGCTGTTCTCGGCGGCGAAGAGCGAGTTCAAGCACATGGAGTATTTCTACTTCCACAACTGCCTCTATGAAGGCGTGTGGAAGCAGAACAAGCGCCGCTTCACCGA
>JAEWFG010000156.1 GCA_023388935.1 Pseudomonadota bacterium
GCCTGGACCGCCGGGCGGGCCCGCCGGCAAGGATGCTGACTTGGGCGTGTCAGCCCCCGGGAAGACCCGCTTCCGCGTACCGGCGAGCCCGTGAGCCCCGTTCGATTTCGGCGCTCGACAGAAAATAATCTCAACTTTGGACGATTCGGACGGAAGGGCATTCGATAACCAGCGCAAAAGCGCGTTTGAGTCCGGCCTCGGACGGATGCCCGCGTAGATGTGACGGTCAAATAGCTGTTCCCTCTCTCTGGGGGAGAGTAAGCGCCGGACTATTACTTTGACGGCCTGGTTCCAATTCGTGGATCGTATTCATGATGAACCTTATCGACCGAGGCTTCGCCGCAGTTTGGCGGTCCCTGTTTGGCCCGGTTGGATCGAAGTGAAGTTGGATTCCACTCTGCCTCGTCGAAGGCTATTGAGCTCCTTTAGCAGCAGGAGACGTCGAAGCTGTGCCGTATTCAATATTGCCTCAAATACAGAGATGACCTCGCGCGCCCGGCCGTAGGCCTCCATGCTGATGGTGTGTTGATCGAAGCCGTATGAGGCGAGGCGGGCGTTAATGTCATGAGCTGCAATCGGATCCAGTTGCCAATCAAAGGGGGTCCGGGCAGTGTAGAATTCGGCGATGGCTTGAAACTCGGGTCCACCCGCGACATCGATGCGACGAAGCACCACCTCGATTGCCTTTTAGCGGCAGGTGCTGAGCAGCCGGTGTCGCAGCACGCGATAGCATTGCATCTTCCAGTGGCGCCTCTCAAAAAGGGAACGGCGGGGCTGGAGGGCCAGACGGCTCGATGCCATGCCCTCTCATCAACCTCTGAATTTCCTATCCGATCGCTGCCGGGTAGAGGTCAATGCCCTGCTGAATCAAAACGATAGAGGCCAGCACTCCAACCCAGCAGACTAAGACGACCAAACCAAATCCCCAAATGCGAACGGTCTTAACAGTCGAGCTTTGCGTAATGATAGTCATTTCAAAAACTCCTCTCAAATACAGACGAGGAGGACTAGCGACCTCCCGTTACTGATCGGTTTCGGGGACGTCAGAAAAACAATTCGCTGGTAGATCATCCTTGTCCGTCCCGGGTTAATAGCGGGACAAACTTTCGCAAATTGAAGCCGTACTGTTCCGCCACCTTTTGCCCGCGCATCTTCGAACAGATAGTTTGCGTTGCAATAACATCGGTCACAGGAAAACAAGCATTGTGGTTGGTTTCGGATCACAGGTGGCGTGTCGCGGCCGCCGAGACTCGCGTCCGGTAACGTTTGGGTCGCGCGTCGCTTCCAGTCGTCAATGTTTTGGAAACGGTAGTAGGGAATACTATCTGTATCGGATTGTCTGCGAGCGGTTCTCGCGCTCAAGGGCGATGGCGGTCCGAACGCGTTGCCCTCCAGGCCCGCAGAAGGATCTCGTCATGCCTATTCGACCGTTCAGGGCGATTCCGGCCGCCTGTCTGATATTGCTCGCACCCCTCGTTCCGGCCGCTGCTGAAGACGGCGTCTCTGCCGACAAGATCATATTCGGTCAGGCCGCCGCGCTCGGCGGCCCGGCGGGCGCGCTTGGACAAGGTATGAAGATCGGCATGGAGGCCGCCTTCGCCGAGGTGAACAACGCCGGCGGCGTCAAGGGCCGCAAACTCGCGCTCAAGAGCGTCGATGACGGCTACGAGCCGACCCGATCGATCGAGGTGGTCAAGAAATTGCTCGCCGATGACAAGGTGTTTGCCATCGCGGGCCCGGTCGGGACCCCGACCGCAATGGCTACGCTGCCGATCGCGAGCGCGGCCGGCGCGCCCTTCATCGGCGCGTTCACGGGCAGCGGGGCGCTGCGCGAGCCGTACAAGCCGTTGGTGATGAACGTCCGCGCCAGCTATTTCGAGGAAACCGAGGAAATGGTCGCGCATCTGACCAAGGATCTCGGAGCGACCCGGATCGCGATCATGTACCAGGACGATGCGTTCGGCCAAGCAGGCCTCGCAGGCGTGAAGCGAGCGCTCGACAAGCGCAAGATGGGACTCGTTGCCGAGGGCACGTTCGAGCGCAACACGGTGGCGGTGAAAGGCGCACTACTGACGGTTCGAAGGGCTAAGCCCGACGCGGTCATCATGGTTGCACCCTACAAGCCAGCGGCGCAGTTCATCAAGCTCGCGCGGCAGATCAAGTTCGACGCGACCTTCGTCAACATTTCCTTCGTCGGCTCCGACGCGCTCGCCAAGGAACTGGGCGCCGAAGGCCAGGGCACCGTCGTCACCCAGGTGGTGCCGTTCCCGTTTGACACGTCGATCCCCGTGGTCGCGCGCTACCAGGCGGCACTCAAGGCGGGTGCACCCGGCGCACAGCCCGGGTTCGTCTCGCTCGAAGGCTACCTGGTCGGCTGCGCGATCGTCGCCGTGCTCGAGAGGATCGACGGCGAGCCGACCCGCAAGGCGTTTGTCGAAGCCGTGCAGAAGAGCGGCGGCTTTGATCTTGGCGGCTTCAGGCTCGCCTACGGTCCGGACAACAATCGCGGCTCAAGCGAGGTCTTCCTCACTGAGATCGAGGCAGACGGCAGTTTCAAGCCCGTCACCAGCCTGGCGACGGCGAAATTCTGAGGCGCCGCACGGCCGCAGCCGCGGCCGGCGGCGGATGCACAATAATTGGCGCCGAGGAGGGAACGATGAAATCCACACCATGGCATCGGCTTGGCCTGCGCGGCCGGCTGTTCGCGGCGTTCGGCGCCGTCGCGGCCATCACAGTGCTCGCGAGTACGACCGCGTTCGTGTCCTACGATCGCCTCGGTCGTTCGCTCGAGGTCGTCACCGGTACGAGCCTGCCAGATGTGACGCGCGCCTCCAATGTCGCCATGGCAGCGTCCGACATGGTTGGCCAGGCGCAAGCCCTGCTCGCCGCCTCCGGCGCGGACGAGCGCGCCAGTGCGCTCAAGGCGCTCGATACCGCGCGCGCCACGCTCAGCGATGCGGTCGCCGCACTTTCCGGCGCAGAGGCCGAGAAGCTGAAGGAAACCGCCCGGCGCGTATCGGAAAATCTCGACCGGTTGGGCCAGTCGGTCACGGAACGGCAGGCGATCGCGGCCGAGCGCGCGAACCTGGTCGGCGCGGTGCGCGCCGCGCACGAAAAGCTCGCCGAGAAACTCGTGCCAATGGTGGACGACGCGGCTTTTGCCCTCACGCTTGCGATCGAACAGGCTGCCGACAATGGCGAACTCACCGACGTCCGGAGCACGCTTGGCAAGCTGGCTGACAAAGACCTGGTTGCGCTGCAGACGACGCTAGAGCTGCGCGCCGAATCGAATCTGCTTCTTGGGGTCCTCGTCGAGGCTGCCGATCTGCGCAACAGGGAGCAGATGCCGCCCGTCAAGGACCGCTTCGTCGCGGCGGCGAGCCATCTGGACAGGGCGTCCGCCGCTCTGAAGGATCCGGAGGTAACCAAGCTGGTGGCCAATCTCCTGAGTGTTGGGCGCCGCAACGGCAACATGTTTGAAATCAAGGACAAGGAATTCGCCGGCGCGGCTGTCGGCGAGAAGGTGATCGCGGAGAACCGCGCGCTCGCAGGCGAACTGCAGCGGGAGGTTTCGGCGTTGCGCGGGCGCAGCGAGACAGCGGCGGCCGAGACATCACGCGCCTCCGCCGGTGAAATCGGTCACGGCCAGGTCATTCTCGTCGCCCTCGCACTGTTTAGCCTGATCACGGCCTTTGCGCTCGGCTGGTTCTATATTGGCGGCAGCGTGGTTCGCCGCGTCTCCGGCCTCGGGCGCAGCATGGCCCGCATCGCCGACGGCGACCTCGACGCGGAAATCTCCACCCGGGGAACGGACGAGATCGCCGAGATGGCGTCGGCACTCAGCGTCCTGCGCGACGCTCGACGCGAGGCACGGCTCCGGGCCGAGCAAGCGTCCGCAGAGCGCAACCGCATGGGCGAGGAGCGCCGCAATGAGCTCCTCACGCTTGCCAGTCGCCTGGAGAACGAGGTCAAGACCGTCGTGGAAACCATCACGGGCTCGGCGGCACAAATGCACGATACCGCCAAGGCGATGGCCGAAGTTGCCTCAAGCGCGAACACGGAAGCGGGCTCCGCTGCCTCGGCCTCATCGCAGGCCTCGCAAGGCGTGCACTCGGTCGCCGCCGCGGCCGAGGAGCTCAGCGCATCGATCAGCGAGATCGGACTTAAGGTCGGGGAATCCGCGACCGTTGCCGCAGTCGCAGTGCGGGAGGCCGAGAGCACGCGGGCGACCATGCACACGCTGGCGGGTGCGGCGCAGAAAATCGGCGACGTCCTCAAAATGATCCAGGCCGTGGCTGCGCAGACCAATCTGCTCGCGCTCAATGCCACGATCGAGGCCGCACGCGCCGGCGAGGCCGGCAGGGGATTTGCGGTGGTCGCCGGCGAGGTGAAGGCGCTCGCCTCGCAGACCGCGACCGCGACCGAGGAGATCTCCGGCCAGATCCGCGCGATCCAGGACAGCACCCGTGACGCGGTGTCGGCAATCGAGCGCATCGGCGCCACAATATCCAGGATCAGCGAGATATCCACCGCCGTCGCCTCAGCGGTCGAGCAACAGGACGCGACGACGCGCGAGATGGCGCACAACGTCACGACCGTGGCCCAGAGCACCAGCGTGGTGAGCGAGAAGGTCGCGGGCCTCGCCAACGCCGCCGGCGAGACTGGGCAGTCCGCGCAGATGGTGAGTGACCACGCCGGCGAGCTTAAGCATCAGGCTGACGCCCTGCGTGTCCAGGTCGACCAGTTCCTCACCCGGGTGCGCGCCGCCTGAAACGCCCTTCGAGCGCGCCCTCCCTGCTGTCGAAAGGAACAACTATGATGAGTGTCATCGACCTCGTATTGATTTGGTAGGCCCTGACGCGCCCCGTTCGATCGAAGCGAGGTGGGAATCAGCTTTGCCTCGTCGCAGTCTATTGAGCTCCTTTATCAGTAGGAGACGTCGAAGCTGTGCGCCGTTCAACAATGCCTCAAAGACAGACAGGACCTCGCGCGCCTGGACGTAGGCCTTCATGCTGATGGTGTGTTGATCGAAGCCGTATGAGGCGAGGCGGCCGTCAATGTCATGAGCTGCGATCGGATCCAGTTGCCAATCAATGGCGTTCTGGACGGTGTAGAATTCGGCGATACCTTGAAACTCAGGTGCGACGCCCGCGACGTCGATGCGACGAAGAGTTGTCTCGATCGCCTTCTGGCGGCAGGCGCTCAGGATTCGATGTCGTAGCACGTGATAGCGTTGCATCTCCCAGGACAATTCGGCGATATCGATGGCCAGCGGCCAATCGATTGCCGATTGAGGATCGATGTCGCGAATGATGACAGCCTGAACCGCAGGATAATGGTCGATATTCTCTTCGGGCAGAAGTTGGGGAGAGGGACACAGTGCCTCGGACTCAGTCGGCAGGACCGCAACGGTTTGCAGTTGAGCACGGTCGAACGGACCATTCATTGGCGTTGCACCTTCGGTCCGAGCTGCAATACGGCGGTGGTCACGCTGGCTTCTGTGAGATGGATGGGACTCGCATGCCAAAGCTCCTTTGCGATCGGCAGCGGCGCGATCTGCATGTTCGCCCACCATGCTCGCTCGTTGCCGTGTCGATGCAAAGCTTGGTGGTGCGTGCGACAGAGGGGCACAGTGTATTCGTCGCTGACTTTGCGGCTGAGCGCTTTCGGGTGGGCAAACTTGATGTGGTGCGCATCCGATGGGCCTTGTTTGCAGACGAGGCACGGTCGCCCCCGGACGAAGAGCAGATGCTCCTTGCTTCGTTTGCGCGGGGATTCCTTTGGAAAGGGAGGCCAATCTCCTGTGTGGCCGTATCGGCTTGTTCGGCCGGTGTTGGGGAATCGTTGATGGTGAGGAGTTCAGCTATCGGTTCATGCGTTCCGCTCTCGTCTTGGTCCGCGTCGTCATTCGCGGAAGCGGTCGCTTCTTCAGTTTCATGAGCTTAATCGGCACGATTTCGCGTTGATGCCGGGGGGCTTCGGAGAAAAATTGCAGGGCTCGGCTTTATTTGTCCTTCCATTTGATTGAGCAGCCAATAGACAACTTTTGGTCAGCCGGCGCCACACCGGTGGTCGCAACCGCACGCATGGCCTCGACAAGCTCTCGGGGCGCCCCGGCGCGAGGCGGAGTTGTGCGGCCCTCGTCGAGCCGGCCGCGATACTTCAGCTTGCGGTCGGCACTGTAACCAAAGAAGTCCGGTGTACAGACCGCTCCATACGCTCGAGCGACTGTCTGGGTCTCATCGTGGAGATATGGAAACGGAAAATCGTGAGCTTTCGCAAAATCCTTCATATTCTCAAATGAGTCTTCGGGATAGCGCGCAGCATCGTTCGAGCAAATCGCTGCAAAGCCTACGCCCTCCGACATCAGCACACGGGCGTCCGAAACCACGCGGTCGATCACCGCTTTAACATAGGGACAATGGTTACAGATGAAGACGACGACCGTGCCTTTTTCACCCGCAATCTCGTCCAGTGCGTAAGTCTTGCCATCGGTGGCCGGAATTCGGAACTCCGCCGCCGGGGTATCAAGAACAACTTGCGTAGCTGCTGCCGTCATATCGCACCTTCCTATGTCCAGTTATATGCTGACGGCGACCTGCTGGTCGAATTTGCGAGCGCGGTCAACCGCCGACACGCAAACATAGCAGACATCGTCGGGAGTTTGCGCAACCGGCCGAAATTCCGACGCACTTTCGCTCAATACTCACCCCTATTGCAAATTCAGAACGTCAACCTCTGTCCGCAAAATTTAAGGGCAGTTAGCGTTCGCATAAGCGAACAGCGACGCCAACTGGATTTGCAACCCAGCCTGTGGCCTCGGCGGAAGCCACGATGAAAGTGTTGCTTTAGTCGTTTCAACGCCGGGGGTTGTCATGTCGCACCGCACATCCACGCTCGTCGTCTTCGGTGACAGTCTGTCCGACAATGGAAATCTCTTCGATCTGATCGGCTTTCCCCAGCCGCCGGCTTGGGAGGGTCGTTCCTCCAATGGCCCCGTCTATGCGGAGCAACTCGCGAGCTTCCTGCACATGCGCCTCGACGATCGCGCCTTCGCAGGCGCGGAAGCAAGCGACTTGTCGCCACCGCTGATCGTAAATCCCGAAACTGGACAACCGCTCCCGATCAATCTGTCGACCCAGATCGCGGGTTATCTCGCAGAACTTAACGGCCACCAGGCGCCGGAAGGCACGACCGCGTTGATCAATATCGGCAGCAATGACTATGATGCATTCTTGCAGTCGACCCTGCCCAAGACGTCCCAGGAGATTCAGACTTTCGTCGCGAACGTTGTCGGGAGTATAGACCAAGCGATCACCACGCTTACCAATGCCGGCGTCGAGCACATTATCCTATTCACGCTGCCCGATTTCGGCACCACGCCGAACGCGCAAGCCGCGGGGCCGGAAGTGGTGGCGTTCGTCCATGAGCTCGACCTGTTCAACAACGCGGCGCTGGAGCAGATGGCGAGCACCCATCCCAACGTCCAGCTGGTCGATGCCTTCCAAATCAGCGAAGCCGCGTTCGCCGATCCCACCGCCTTTGGCTTCAATCCGAACCCGAAGTTCACCTGGACGGAACAACTTGCGGCCGGCACCCATCAGTTTGCGCCGAACGAGATCGCCTTCTTCGACGGCGAGCATCCGACCAGCGCCGGTCACGGCGTGCTGGCCGCCTTCGCGGACGCGACGCTGACGTCGGACACTGTGCAATTTCTCGACGGAACGCAAAGCGTGATCCATGCCGGTCAAGGCGACAATTTCATCTTTGCGATCCCGATCGATCCGACCAACCCCGCGCTGAATAGCGACTACATGATCTATGGCGGCGAAGGCGATGACATCATCTACGCCGGCTCCGGCGATGTGATCGTTCACGGTGGCTCTGGCGACGACCTGATCTTCGCGGGTTCCGGCAACGCCAAGCTTTATGGTGGCGCCGGCGTCGACGTGCTGGAAACCAATTCGACCGGCACCAACACGCTTGTCGGAGGGGCCGGCAGTGACGCGTTGATCGTCAATCGTGCTGGCACCGATACGCTGTCAGGCGGCAAGGGCGACGACCTTTTCGTCCTCAAGGAAAGCGCGGGACTGCTCGCTTCGGGCAGCGGCTTCAACTTCGGTCAGCAGGTAATCAATGGCGGCGGCGGCCACGATACGCTGCGTTTCGTCATCAACGACCAGAACCCGTTGGCCGAACAGGCATTCATCGCGGAATTTCGCCAGGTTGAGACAGCCTTCGACCAGGCGGCAAGGCAAGGGCATCCCGGCACGTTCGACATCGACGGACTGCATGTTACGGGCGTCGAGCGCATCGAATTGCAGATCGACACGGTCTCGACTAATCCGAACACGCCCTATCTGATCACGCACCAGATCGCGATCGCGGACGGCAATGGCGGCCATGGGAGCTCAGCGTTGCAGCAGCTGTTGCAGACGGCCGACCATTGGAACCTGCTGACAGCGTAGAACGCTGTCCTTGTCGAAAACCTTGGTGAAACCCAAGTACCGCGCCGCACCTAATCCGCAGAATTTCCCCCGGTGCTAGGCGCCGCGAGACGGGTTATACATACGAAGAATAGGGTGAGGCGGATTTCTAAGGCCCTAGCCCTTAAGCTCGAGCTCCATGTCGCCCTCCCGAAGTCAGCGCCGCCAGCGTAGACTTGTTCGCCGCTGGGGCACGGGTTGTCTCCCGGAATCCACAGTCCCGGTAGGACGGAGCGCAGGCGACGGGCAGGCGTCAGCCTCGTGGCCGCAGGAAGCCCGTACAGTGCGGCGGGAGCGCGGGGCTACAGGGAGCACCGGACGATCGGGCCGAAGCGGCGGCGGCAAGGATGCAGCTCGCGCGAACCCCAAAACGGATGAAGCTTTCGCCGAGTTAATCTGCCTTACCAGAAAGATATTTGCAGCGGCTCGCGTTCTGCGATTACGCAAGGCCCTCCGGGGACGGGCATCAATCGGCTGGGACCTTCATTTGACTGGCTGAGTTTTCCAGGTTCCTCGAAAATTCATTTCTAGACAGGGCGCGAGACATGAAGGACATGCGTGGACACTTGGAAAAACTCCGAGTGCAATTAGCCGAGTGCGATTTGATCAGGAACTTGGCAACCGATCCACAGAAGAAAGAACTGTTCGCTCGGCTTGCTGATCATCTGACGGTCCTAATAACAAACATTGAACGGGTCATTGCGGACAAATCCGGCATAGCAGACACGTTCATCGGCCGCAAAACGCAAGCGCCTTTTCCGAACGAAGAGGAGGCATAGGCCGCTGCCGTTGGCGACTCGATTAATTGGTCCCTGTCCATTCCGCATTCCCCGTCGTCGACATTACGGGCGAAGCCAATATCCGAGCGTTTGGAAGCTAACGCTCGATGCTGGGGATCTTCAGGCAGGCCAAGGTTTCACAAGCGCAAACGGCATCCGTTGTTCGGGGCATTTACCCTGTCGATCAAACTCGCGACGTTTGAAGGGGCATGATTTCGGGCGCGTCGTGGTGCGTGGTGATCTTGCCGTCATCGCGCACGATAAAACGGATTCCGACGTTGTTCGTTCCGACAGCGAAGATGTTGAGCGGCTGTAGCTTGCCGCCGCTGCCAACGGTGGCGGGCCAACAACTCTGGAGGGGCGTCCTATGGAAGCGCCCAACTGCGATGCTGTGGTTATGGCCGATGAAGCAGGCGATCAGCGGAAACCGCAGGTCATACTCCGCGACGTAGTGCTTCAATAGAGTGGGGAGGAAGCGTGGCTCTGCAGGATAGAAGCGCACAGTCCCGCCCGTCGTACAGGACACGGCGAATCTCCACGGGCGCATCCAGATCGGCGTAGCGCTCGCACATTCCGAGCGCCGACGGCGGCTGGCCCGAAGTGGTGGTGATCTTGAGGACGCCGCGGTCCGCCGGGAAATTCCCTCCTGTACCTTGATCAAAGTACGTCACCGCCATGGTGAGCACCGCCAGGCCGCAGATTCCTGCAGCGACCAGCACCCGGTGCGCAGGCCCGTACGCCTCGATGGCCGACGGGGCAAGCGAACTGCCCGCGATGAAGGCCGCCTGCTCGAAACTGTCCGCCGGCGGGGAAAACCAGTTTTCGAGCCCGTGCGCGATCAGGCCAAAGCTCGCCAGCAGCAGCAACATCCAAGCTACGAAGGATGCCATCAGCATGGATGAGGCGAAGCTGGTCGACACGCCTGTCTTGGTGTGACGCATCCGCTTGCACAGCAGCAATATCGCGAAGAGAAGCCGCTGCGCCACGCGCAAGGTGCCCCTGGATTCGCCGGGCACCACCACGGTGTCGAAAACGTCCAGGGCGTGAGGCAGACGAGTCCGATGCCCGCCACACCCTCGATGGTTTGGCGGACCAGCAGCCGCACCGTCAGCCTGTACGCGACCGAGGCCCCGCTGCGACCTGAACGAGAGGGAACTCTGCCGGTTCCTGAGCAAGCGCGTGCAGACGACAGGAACGAAACATCCAAAGGAGGCTTGTTCGCAAAAGGAGTGAACGACATGAAGTTCTCGCGCGTCCCTATAGTCTTGGCGATCCTCATTCCCTGCGCCGCGTTCGCCCAAGGTGGTGGCGGAGGAGGAGGGGGCGGTGGTGGGGGATCCGCCGGCGGTGGCACAGGGGGGGCCGCGTCTTCAGGTGCCGCAGGCGCAACTTCGACATCTCCCGGAACAGGAGGCGCGGGCAGCGCTGCCAATGGGGCGAATGGAAGCGCATCGACGGGAGCACCTATGCGCAGCCCCGGACCGAATGGAAACGCGGCGACCGGCAGCAATCCGAGGAGCGGCCAACTTCCGAGTCAGCAGACCGGCACTGGCAATGGGCTGAGCACAGGATCGACGCCGGGCACCAACACGGCCGGCACCGCGGCCCCGTCGGGCTCGTCGGGTGCCAACGCGCAGAACACCGCCCCGGCGGGCGGCATCGGCAGACCGACGACCACGAACGAACAGGATAGCGACGCCAAGATCGATCAGGAGAACAACAAGGCGGACAAGACAGTGGGGAAGATTTGCAAAAATTGCTGAATGTTTTTGCGTTGATGCTAATGGTCTTCGTTGCGTCGCTCACTGCGGTTCAATCCGCCGAGGCAATGAGTAAGAGGCACAACCATCGCTCCGCTACCGCAGCGGCGGAGCAGCCGGCCGCAGGTAAGTCCGCTGGCGATCAGCCGCGCGATCCAGCCGACATAGCGATGGAAAAGAAGATCAAGAACATCTGCCGAGGTTGTTAGTCGCGGGCGGCAGAGAGAGCCGCAGCAGGTCCGCGTGGTGGTTACTGCCCGCGCAGCAACTCCGGGGCGAGGGTATCGCTCGCATCGACCTTGGCGCGGCCGACCGCCAGGTTCGCGTCGATCGTGTCGGGCCGGATGGCGCGAGGAGGCGGCAGCTGAGCGACGTGGAAGCTCAAGAGCGCGGCGTCTTCGCGCAGCTTCACCAACGCGGGTTTGATCCCTGCATCGGCCGACGCGCTCAATTCGTTCGCTCGACGCAGGACCGGAGGCGGCTTCCCTTCTTCGGGCGTGGCGAACAATTTGCCGAACGCAGGACTGGCAGTCAGCGCACCTATGGGGCTGCGAACAGATGCGTGCAATGGGCGTTCGTGGCGTCCTGGTCTATCGCGTCGACTATCGGTCTGGCCACAACGTTGCCTTGAGCGCCGATCGATGGTCTGACGATGTGCGACTGTCAGATCTTGAGTCGCGGTTCGTCTGCCAGGCTTGTGGCAGAAGAGGCGCCGATATCCGGCCGCACTTCGATTGGAATACACCGACACTACCAGCTATAGGTTATCGATGAAACTCGCTACCGAACGCCCGTTTGCCAACCCAGAAGCCGCGGCCCGCAAGTTAGTGGAGCTCGCAAAGAGCATTGAAGCCGTCCAGGACGGGCGCATTCATATCGAGAAGATCAACTATCCCTTCCTCTACAAGCTCAAGGCTTCCGGATCGGAGTTCGGCGCCGGCATCAAGCACGCGGTTGAACGCGGCTGGCTGGATCTGCACGAGAGCGGGACTTATGTGCGGCTGCTGGATATAGAGACCGTCAACTGAAGCGACCTTACGAGAACCGGCCCATCGCCTCACGCGCGTCGGACGATGGACCATTCCGGGTGGATGGCGCGAAGCGAGAGGGTCTAGCTATCGCGCCACAGACCGATATCTCAAACACCTGGCCTAGATACTCGTTCCTGTGCGCTCATCAAGAAGCGCGCCAAACCGAAATAGCGAACCATCTGGACGACTGGGCCAAGTCTCCCGGACTGCAATCGCCGAAGTGAGGTAAGACCGGCCTCAGTTTGACAGCCTCTTCGTCACCCGGCATCGCCGGCCGCTATCGCCCGCTCAACCTCAGCCGCCAACACCTTGTAGTGTTCAACCAGCTTCCCAAATAGCTCCCGCTTTGACGGGCTCGTAGCAAGGTCACGGATCATCTCGCACTCAACTATCTGAATGCGAAGCTTCTCCAGGTGCGCCTGCATGTCTTTCATTTCGTCCCCCCAGCCGCGCGTTCGCCTGCTGCCTCGCCAGTTGCTCCTCCACGTAGAGGACGACCATGCGTCGGACGTTCTGGTCGGTTATTTTCTCAAACGCCTTGATCAGACGCAGCATCTGCAGATCTTCGATACAACTAGGCATGGCGAAGGCCCCATCGAGAAACTGGCAAATACAATCGGGAAAACTATGCAACGATTTCCCGCGGGTGGGAACAGGAGACTTCGGCGAGGCTTAAGCCCTCCAGGCTCGCCTGTGGACCTCGAGCCGCGGTTTGTCTGCCAAGCCTGCAGCCGACGCGGAGCCAAGGTCCGGCCAAATTTCGACTGGGGCAAGCCGATGGCTCCTGCGATGGGGTATCGAAATACGACGTGAGTAAAGGCTGGGGGCGGCCTTTTGAGGATCCGATCGAGTTGGGCGGGCGCAAGCTGGTGACGCTGCTTGATGCCGCGAGTACATCGCGGCGTTGCCCAAGGCGGAGCACGATGCGGCCGAATGGCGGGCTGCAATTGAAGCCCTGCTTCTCGTGGTGGAACGCGGCGGTCCAACGATGTTCGCCCGGATTGGCTTTATGCGCGCCCTGAACCGAAACTAGCTGCCCCTATTCAACCCGAAGGGAAAAGAACCGCACCGACCCGATCGCTTCACACCGGGCCGGCGGAGCCCGTCCTGTCGACTTTTAGCTGGTGAGAGACGCATTCGTTCACCATCTAGCGTTAGAGTTACGCCCGAGGCGGAGGGAGGAGAACGTGTGAAAAAGATTGGAGCTCGCAGCTGTGTTGGTGATGTTGGCCAACGGTAGCGCACTCGCGGACACGACGTTCACGGCCGCCAGCGGGCGGAACTGCAAGGACGAGTCGAAGCCTGAACTTGGCCTGTGGACCTGCCCGGGACCCGCCGGGTATGCCACACGCTTCACGGACGAGGGCAACATGGTGTCGTTCACGCTGGCGCCCACAGGCTCGATGGCGAACGCCGGGCCGACGGCGCAGGGGCGCGGCGCGGGCAAGGCCTTCGGAGACAAGGTACAGTGGATTATCCGGGGCGGCGTTCCACGGGCCGCGGTGATCCGGACTTGGCGGCGGGCGGACGACGACGACCGTGAGATCCAGGAGCTTCCCGTGTTCACCATCGACGGCAAGACGGCCTGCACCTTTGCCGGAGTCGATATCCACCAGCCAAACGCAAACGACCTTGCTCTAGCCGGAAACTTTCCGGCGTGCCTTGAGTTGGCAGCGACTGGGTTCGGTGCGCCTGGTCCCCTCGGCCCAGTCGCGGCCGCTGGTCGCCAGGATCGCCATGTCGCGCTTGAGGTCCGCCATGACGGCGAATCCATCGGGATAACTCACCAGGATCTTGAGTACCGTGACCTGAAAGTTCACCCCCACCCTCCGCTATCGCCACATGGTCGGGGCGTCGTGGAGAGCGTCGCAGGCGACCCGCTTCAGGCTCTCTGACGTGGCGTCCCCCTTGGCGGCTTCCAGAATCCTCGAAGCGACTTGGGTACGAGCGCCGGTTCCGAAGCGCGAAACGCCTTCGCAGACCTCGTTCAGCGCAGCGCGCAGAAGCGCCGTCGTGGCAGGATCGAACGGGAAGCCCCCAAGCAAAGAGACAGCATACCGCAAAACCAGCTGCGGCGATTCAACAGTGTTACGGCGCTCCATTGGAGGAGTGCATCGAGCAAATCTATGGAAGGCTATCGCGCCGTAGCATCCGCCTGAACGGGTCGTACACCTACGCGTTATTTCAAATTCGAAATTTCGAGCGACGCTGCCCCGGCGCCGAGTCCCCTATTGCCCCTCGCTGGCGGGGTCAGCAGAAACCATTGCCTGATTTTCCCGTTGTCGGCGGGGCGCGTGCAATGTGAAAGGATCCTCGATGAAGAAGATTGCAATGTCGGCGCTGATGGTCGGCGCTCTCGGTCTGGCCTCGGTGGCCACGACTTCTCCTGCCGAAGCTCACTGGCGAGGAGGTTGGGGCGGCTGGGGACCGGGCATCGCCGGCGGCCTGGTTGCGGGTGCCGTCATCGGCGGGCTTGCTTCCTCGGCCTACGGCTGGGGCCCGGGCTATGGCTACTACGGCGGCCCGGGCTACTATCGAGCCGACTATGATGGTGGGCCTTACGCCTACGACTACGGCTATGACGAGCCGTATCGCTGGGGCGGCGGATACACCACCACCTACTACACGGCGCCGGTCTCCTACGGCTATCGCTATCGCCGCGTCGTGCGCCCTGCCTACGCCTATTACGGCGGATCCTATCCGGTCGTTCGGCATCGCTGGCATCGTCACCATCACTGGTGAGACCGGTCCAACTGCACAATGGAGGCCGCGCTTGGAAAGGCGCGGCCTTTTCCGTGGGCGGCAGCCGAGAACTCTCCGTTTACCACCATCCGCCTACAAATGGATCGTGCCGATCGAAGGCAAGCCGTCGTTCGGGCGCTCTTTTCGACAGCTTCGCCGAGCGCTTCGGATGCGGACGTGCCTGGGCTAAGCGTGCGGGCGGTTCTTTCTTGACCTCGGCGGAAGGTGCTGCGGGCATGGCGGCCATGGCTTGGCGCACCTGCTCCTGTGGATCTTCAGGGCTCGGATCGGCCAGCGCGACCTTCGGCACGTCGGTGCGCGGACGTGTGTCGAATACGATCTTTTCAGGAAGGCTTCTCGCCGAGTTGATCCGGATGATGGTCCTGTCGGGATCGGCCGCGGCCTTACGTTCAACAGGAGCCGGCAGGTACCGATCCGCAGCGAAGAGCAGCGCCAGCAGCAGACCGCCGACGAAGACGAAATAACGAATGATCGGCATGTACGGCCGCTCGCAAAGGAGGAATCCGGTATCGGCGGGGGCTGGATTGGAAGGGGAGGGGCCGCTGCCTGCAGCGACCCGCCCCGAGGACTCAATCGATCTCCTGGACGACCGTGCGCGTCGACGTGCCGCTCAGATATTTGAACCATTACAGCGCTCGCGACATTCTCCACAACTAGGTCAGTGTTTTCGTGGTTCGAATCATATGCCGCATCCGAAATAGCCGCGTTTTCGGCTCAAGGCGCCCATATTGCC
Source organism: Pseudomonadota bacterium (assembly GCA_023388935.1). GTDB lineage: Bacteria > Pseudomonadota > Alphaproteobacteria > Rhizobiales > Xanthobacteraceae > Bradyrhizobium. Next base: position 15,553 of record JAEWFG010000156.1, read on the forward strand.
ATTGAGCGGTTTCATGGAAGCGGTCGTCTAGAGGAGGCAACGACGTGCGAATGTGGACCAGATCATCATGCGGGTACTGATCGTCGACGACCATCCCATTGTCGTGACCGGGTGCCGGGCCTTATTCACGTCCGACCCTTCCGTCGAGATACTGGAGGCTTCCGATGCGAAAGCGGGACACCGGGTGTACCTGCAGAAGCATCCCGACGTCACGGTGGTGGACGTGAGGCTTCCCGACCTCACCGGCTTCGAGTTGACCCGGCGGATCCGCAAGGATGATCCGGCCGCCAGGATCATCATTTTCAGCGTGAGCGAGGATCCGGCGTTCGTGGTGCGCGCAGTCGAGATGGGTATTCAGGGGTATGTCTCGAAGAGCGATGATCCGCGGCTCCTCGCCAAGGCGATCCGGAAAGTCGCAGCGGGCGAGCGCTTCGTCTCGCCGCGTCTGGCCGAACCCACAACCTTCGCCGGCGCGGCGATCAACGCCAGTCCCTTGACGCAGATGAGCGCACGCGAACTCGAGATCCTGCGACTGTTGGGCCGTGGCAACCGGATCGCGGAAGTCGCGTCCGAACTCGGCCTTTCCTATAAGACCGTCGCCAACACGACGTCGGCGCTCAAGACCAAGCTCGGCGCCAAAAATCACTCTGATCTCGTCCGCATCGCCGTCGAGATCGACTGCACTGACCGAGCGAGACAGCGGTTTGGCCCGACCACGACGAAGAGCCGTCCGAGGCATATCACGAAGTAGCAAGACATGATTATCGGCCACGATCGCGGGGACAACCCAGCCATGTGGAAGGACTCGATATGTTGCGACCGCTCGCCGCTTGTCAGCGCCGGCGGATGCCGAGCAGGAATGCAAGGGACAGTTTGCAAGCGGCTATTCCGAGACAGCCGCCGCCGCTATCTGCCGCGCAAGGACAGGCTGATGCGCGTGACGATGCCGTCCCAATCGCGTTCTTCGCGGGCGGGATAGTTGATCAGCACGCAGTGAATCATCCCGCTCGAAAAGTTGCACCGGTCGTAGAAGACCTTGTCGCCCTTGTAGCTCGAGACCACGAAGAAGCGGGACGACACGCGTTGGTATTGTATGCCGGAAGGTGGATGCTTCTTTTTGAGAAAGGCAGCCGGTGTATCGTTCGACACGTTCGGGGCAGCCTGAATGGTCAAGTCGGCCCGGCCGTCGGCCGTCCGGAAACGCTGTCCTTCGCCGTCCGGTCGCCCCGCCTCTTCCGTGAAGATCGAGGCCGGAAATGCAACAGTCGTACCTGTCTTCGGAATGGCATAGGTCGTCCATCGCACGGGCTGTGCCGGCGCCGCCGACGTCCATACCGCGAAAGCCAATGCAGTCGCGGTTACATGGGCCGCCGTCTTGGATCCGCTCATCTTCGACCGCCTCGTCAAGATACGATGCGGGAAAAGCCAGCAAGAGTAATTACGCTCCAAAAAACCGCGCATCAGTGCGGCTTCGCTTCAGTTGGACGCGAAGCCCGCGATCCAGCCGTCCTTCAGCTCTGAAAAAAGGCGGCCCCCCTAAGCGGGCCGCCTAATCAATCAACGTACCCCGGTGCTGTAGAGCTGCCGCTCTTTGCGGACTTCGTCCGCGCCGTAGGGCTGCGCGGAGGGATCGTAGCTCGTCCATCCTGCCTTCTGCCAGGCGGCGCTGCGATCACGCAGATTGACGGCGGATTGGTTCAGGATGGCTTCGTATCGCGCCCGATCAGCATCGGGCACGCGAGCCGAAACCAGCGTGCCGCCGCGCCTCACGCCTTCGGCGTAGAGCGGGGCTTCTTCTTCGGAGACGCCGGCCTGCGTCAGCGCACCGACGACGCCACCCGTGGCAGCGCCGGCAGCCGCACCCAAGGCGGTGGACGCCAGCCATCCGGCGGCGACGACCGGGCCAATGCCGGGGATCGCCAACAGACCGAGGGCGGCCAGCCATCCGCCAGCGCTGCCGAGGCCAGCGCCGACGCCTGCTAATGTACGCATGCGGCAGCGAGTGGCGTGCAAGGGGGGCGAAAAATGGATCACGACAACCGGTATCGCGACTCATGGCGCCTCGCGCCTTCCGTCGGTCGAGGTCGACAGCTTCAATATCGAACTGAAGGACGAAAGGATTCATTGGAGATCGCGCCAGCAAGGGTGCCTTCCGGAATATCCTCGAAAAATGGCGGAAGCCCTTGCGCAAGTCCGGCCAGGACCCGTTCGGCAAGGAACCGTCCGATTCCATCAGCAAGAAGGTACTGGACGCGATACCGGTCGGAGACGATACAGAAGCCTCCGCGGTCGTGCACAGCGCGATCGAGGATTTCGCTCAGGAACTCGCCTACGTCACCCCGGCGCTTCCTTAAATCCAAGGTCTGGGACAGACCGAGCGGATCGTTGTCGGCGGCGGCTTCCGCGACAGTCGCCTCGGCGAGCTCGCCATTGCCCGGACCGAGATCATCCTCCGGGCAGAGGATTTCACGATCGACATGGTTCCTATCCGCCACCATCCAGACGACGCGGGTCTCATCGGCGCTCTGCATAACCAACATCCGGGCGGGCGTCGTGGAGACGCGGCTCAAGAAGTCGCCTGACTTGGCGAAGGCCTGCGTCTGGAAATCCGAGCTTTGGCGTCATGCCGACGACGAGCCGAGCCGCGAAGGTGCCGTGAAGCGGCTGGTCAAGATGCTCAAGGACCTGATCGCGAGGGCCGAGAAGGAAGGATTCAAGCTCCCTCCCTTCATCGGCATCGCCTGTCCCGGGGTCATCAAGAGCGATGGCTCGATTGAGAAGGGTGCACAGAATTTGCCGGGCAACTGGGAGAGCAGCCAGTTCAACCTACCGGCAAGCCTCGTCGAGGCAATTCCGCAGATGGGCCAGCACGACACTGCCATCGTCATGCACAACGACGGCGTCGTTCAGGGATTGTCCGAGACGCCGTTCATGCAAGATGTGAAGCGATGGGGCGTGCTGACCATCGGCACTGGGCTTGGCAACGCCCGCTTCACCAACCGCAGCAACGGCAAGAACTAGACGGATAACGTGGACGAGCCGGGTTCCTGCTTGGCGATCGCCAAGAGCTCCTCTCGGGATGGTGGCCAAACACCAGCAGCGCAAGGGCGCCCGGCTCATTTAGGGTGGGATTCAGGCTCGCGCGTCGATCATGGCAGCGGTTGCCGGACCGGAGCCCGCCTCTCGAATCGAGTTTGGGCGAACCCTATTCTCTTGGGTGAGGGCTCGTCATGACCGTCGCAGGCGGTAGGCCTCATGAAAATCGAGTTCTGGCCGCGCCTGCTAGTCGCGCTGCGTTCGCGGTTTCCGAGTTGGA
>JAEWFG010000202.1 GCA_023388935.1 Pseudomonadota bacterium
CTCGAACCCAAGGACAAGGGACTCGTCGGAACGCTGCTTCGCTACCCGTATGAGGTGCGCAGCGAGCAGGAGTATTTCGACGAGATCCAGAACGTCAAAGTCACCAAGGACATGCTGGACCTCGCCAGGCACATCGTGAACCAGAAGGCCGGAACGTTCGACCCCGGGAAGTTCGAGGACCACTATGAGAGCGCGCTGATCGACCTGATCAACCAGAAGCGCGCGGGCAAGACCATTCGCCCGAAGGAGCGGCCGAAGGGCGAGAACGTGGTCGACCTGATGGAGGCACTGCGGCAGAGCGTGGGTCGGGAGGCCGCGCCGACGAAAACTGCGAAGCCAATCAAAAAGCCGCGCAAGACCCGTCCGCCGTCCGCCGAACTTGCGCGCGTAGAAGTCCGTCGCGAAGAGATGCTCGTCGTCGCTTTCGGGATCGTCGATCATGTCCTAGCCAGTGACCCAAGTACCTCTTTGCGACGACCCGATGATGTTGCCGCACCGTGTCAAAACCTCGACGCCATCATAGCAACCACGTGAATGATTGAAGGCGCGAGCGAAGGCCGCAGCACCACAATACAGGCTACACGACGCCACAGCTTCGGCCGCAACGATAGCGGCGTCGGCGGAAGGCATCTCAAACGTCGCCGTCTCATCGGCAACGATCTTCCCGTCGTCTCTCCGAGCCAACGGGATCACAAAGAACATGTCTTGCACTTGAGCTCTCCGCATCAAAAAGCCGCCTCGAAGGCGGCGATCAATCTTCCTTTTTTGGCTCTGGCCGTATCTGCCTCTCAGCGACTCGGCGATACGCAGGTGCCGATCGCGGATGCGCGACCGCTTCATGTTGTGCACGTGCTCCGCTTGGGCCTCGTGCCATCTGGCCGTTTCAGTGAGTATCTCGTTCGTCGTAGTCATTCACGTTCCTTTCGATAGGCAAAAAAAGAGACGGCACCGTTGCCGCCTCCATTACTGATTGTAAAAGTGATTAGACCTTGCGAGCCCTACCCTGGAGGGCACGGGAAGCGCCAGCACTCGCCTTCAAGGCTTCTCACCTCTGAAGGCGCGGACCTCGGCAACCCGCGCTGTGGGTTGCCGAGTATAAAAGGCCCGCCTTCTGATCTCGTCCTCAATTTCTTTGAGCAATTTGAGGATTTCGGAACCATCCATGTCCTCAAGCGCGGCGCGCTTATAGCGCTCCACGATCGTCAGCTCAGTCTCTGAAAAAGGCCCGGCCTCGTTTTCCATCGCCGTCTCCCATTCCATAGGAGGCGGGAGCATTTCGGCTCTCAGTCACCGATAGAGGCCACGAACCGTGCGGTGATGCCGAAACTTAGCACGGCGCCAATGCCTTGTCTGTACGAGATTTGTTGTCCGAAGCGATTGGCACAGCACATGGGCCGGTTCCAGCAGAAGACGTGCTACAAGAACGACGAGGGCGGGGCACCAAAAACGCCGCCCGCTTAAACGAAGCGCAGGCGGCGGTCGTCCAGCCCCGGGAGGGAGATTGTAAAATCCCGATTACCGTGTGTCTGCGCAACTCATGCCAAGGTTCAATGCACCCTGACAGCGCACCTGCCGAGGGAAGGCACAGGCGCCGAGATCGGGTCGAAAAGAAAAGAGGCAGCCTTATTGCCTGCGCCGATCGATCTCAAATGTGAATTTGAGGTGGAGTATAGGTCCGCTCTCGTCGCGGACCTCGATCGCCATCAGATGGCTATGTCCGATTCCCCGCCTACGGACCGCATCGCGAGCCATATCGGCCAGCGAACGGGCTGCCTCTTCTTGCACCTTTTCTATGGTGGAGAGTTCCAGACCTTCCTCATCCGGGAAAATCTCGTCACCCTCTATGAGGTCAAAATAATACCGCTTCATCAGACCAGAACGACGACGGTCTAAAATTGTTCTTTTCGTAAATCAGGCCACTCCCAAAATCAAACTGGGCCAATGTTAGCGCCCGACGACTACGGGCACCCCAAGGATTTATGCCATAGGAGAAAAATGAGGAAGGTTGCGAACCGAGGCGAACTTAGTTCGGCGGGCTGCCTTGGCACTTAAAGGCCTTTTTGTCGGCCTCTAGTAATTCGATGACGCATCGGATCATTGATAGACTAAGCGTGTCCATCCCCGGCGATACCAGCCTACGGAACTGTTCAATCTCAAAGTCGATCTGGTCGCACTTGTTGCACATGCGCGTCCCGCTGTTTGGAGGCGGGAGCAACAAGCTCTCAGTCACCTAATAGCCCATGCTTCGACAAGGTGATTGCGTTCAAAGCCGCTACTTCAGCGATTGTTCCTAGTTGAACGGCCCAAAAACCAGACTAAGGCAGCTTGGGAGCAGTAGCCTTGGCTGGAGGTTCCATTCCAAGCAAAAACGCCGCCCGCTTAAATAAATAAAACGCAGGCGGCGGCTTACCAGCCCCCGGGAGGGTGAGAATAAATCCCGATAAGAATTAGCTTCCAGGCAGCGTGCCGAAGTTCATCGCTTTGGCGAACGAAAAGGCTTAAATTGGGGATTGTAGTCCCGGGGACGTTGGCGGTGGGACAGTGCGCCTTTATCTGCGAGATGCCGGGCGTTGTTTTGTTTCCTCGCAATCTATTTGCAAATTTGCCCCCGGGTTCGCCGCTGGCTGGATCACTCTTCATCGCTCGAACACTTGTTTGAACGATCAACGCGGACCGCTCGAAATTCCGCAGGCCCTTCAAGCAGGCGCTGCTTTCTCGTCGATTGGTCCTTTGAGCTCGCGGAAATGTCCGCCCTGTCATCTAACACCGTGCCAGCCAGATGGAGAGCACGCTTACGCTTTCGTTGGCGAACTATTCGGCGACCTTTAGCGTCCTCGTTCGTCATTTTACTGGTCCTCTGAACTGGAGCGCACATGTTCGGAACACGCCTACGCGGTCGGTGAACTCAGCAACCGCGGCAAATATTCTTTAGCTTTGCTGCGGTTCGGGCTTCTTCCGCAAGGAATGGGTCCTTCTAGCCTGGCGAGGAGTCGGTACCGGTCTCGGCGCGCCTCCTCGTTTTTGGAGGAAACGCCGCGTCGTAACAGGAAAGGCGCGCGCTGGTGCTTTCGATCGCACGGCAATTCGGCTCCGCGGCGAAAGTGGCTGGCGGAGCTGCACCGAGGGCCGATGCCAGGAAAAGCGCCGCCGTCCATGTGCCTGTTCGGGCCATCTTCATACTGAACATCCAAGCTCTATTTACTTACTTTTAGTTGCCCAAGAGGGACGCTCGCCGGTCCAGGCCGGAAGAGCGTCCCATTCCGACCAACGCATCCGACGCTCCTCGTCTCCGACCCGGACGAAAACAAAGGGCGCGTCGTCCCGTCCTGTTTTCGAACCAACAAAAATTGCCGGGATCCCATAGGCATCCCTGATGTTTGCTGTGTTTGTCACTTCCGACTCCTGTCTTGGCTTGAGTGCCCGCCTGAGTTTTGGCGCGCTGCGATTAAAGAGGGACCTGCGGCTAGAGAACGGCCACGACCGCAACCAGCAGTAAAAGGAAGATCGGCACCAACAACGGTGGAACGAGCCACTTACGAAAGTCGAATTTTCTGGGATCAGACATCTGACCGCCTCCTTTCATGTTGAGGCGGGAGCGCAATGCTCTCAGTCACCGATAACAGCCAGGGAGCGCGGTGATGTGAACTGTGTAGCAGTCTTCTCACCGACTAGCGAGATCAATCTCGATCGATTTGGGCGCAATTGCCCAGGGCGAGCACCTTACACAAGTTTGAACCGCCCCGGGTTTGCCGGAGGCCGTTTGGTTTAAGTTATGCCGCCATGGCCGATTGTTCCAGCATAGCGTAGTAGCGTTGCTCGGCTTCGGCCGGCGGAATGTTGCCGATGGGCTCGAGGAGCCTGCGGTTGTTGAACCAGTCCACCCATTCCAGGGTCGCGAACTCGACGGCCTCGAAGCTGCGCCATGACCCGAATGTATGGTCCGGCCGCGCGTTGCAAGAGGTTTCGTCAACCTGGGCAGATGCGGTCTTGCATCAATGTATCCGGCCTCTGCTTGGAGCGTGTGGTGCTCCGGGCCATCATGGATATCAGCGCGCATGCGAGCTGATTAGCGGACAGGCCTCGACCGGGCCATTTGGGTCACCAGTGTTCGCATGCGCCGGGAAGACCGATCCTCCATCGTCGTCTTATCCTCTCGCAGACCTCGGCGGGTAAGGGATGTTGGTTACGTCATCGATAGCTCCTCACTTCCGCGCTTGTTCCTTTGTTCGTGCCTGGCGGTGTTCCTTCGTCCCGGCCTGCGCGAGCAGACGCGCCGCGCGCAAGGGGCCGTCAAGGCCGGCCGTCGTGGTGTCCTGACGACTTGCTCTCCTGCTGCCAGGCTGCGCCTTGACGGCGCCGCGTACGGCGCGAGGATCAAGCAGGCCGGGACACCGTCCCCTCCGTCTTGACGCATTCAAAGGCGCGTCCCTTGTTGAGGACCGCCCAGGCGATCCGGGCGAGCTTGTTGGCGAGCGCAATCGCCAGCACATTGTGGTGCAATCGCTTCTTGGCGGCTTCGATCCAAGAGTTGAGGCCATAGCGCTCCCAACACTTGACCTTGACCAGCACAACCCACGCGGCTTGCACGAACAGCGCGCGCAGGTAGCGATTGCCGCGCCTTGATATGCTGCCGAGGATCGTGCGGTCGCCGGTCGAGATCTGCTTCGGCACCAGTCCAAGCCAGGCGCCGAAGTCACGGCCTTTCGAGAACACGTCTCCAGTGCCGATCGCGGCCACCATTGCGCTCGAGATGATCGGACCAATGCCAGGCACCGTCATCAGTCGCTCGCAACACTTGTCTTGACGAGCCCACGCTTCGATCTCGCTGGAGAGACCCTCAATGCGCGCGTCCAGGTGGCGCCAGTCGGCCGTCAGGTCTTCGAGGATGCGCAACATGCGAGGCGAGAGCACATCGGTGCGTGTCGCCAGGATGCCCGGCAACTCGGCCCGCAGGGAACGCAGGCCTTGCCGCACGGCGATGCCGCGCTCCAGCAGGAAGGCGCGGATCTGATTGATGATGCCCGTGCGCTGACCGACAAAGCGCTCGCGGACGCGGTGCAGCGCCTGAAGGTCGAGCTGATCGGCGGTCTTGGTCGCGACGAACTTCATGGTCGGGCGCTGGACAGCCTCGGCGATGGCTTCCGCATCCCGAAAGTCATTCTTCTGTCCCTTCGAATAGGGGCGCACGTATTTCACGGGCATCAGGCGGGCGTCGTGGCCCAGCATTTGGAGTTTGCGGCTGAGATGATGGGCGCCGACGCAGGCCTCCATCCCGATCAAGCACGGCGGCAGGTTGGCGAGACGGGCTTCCATCTGGCTACGCGACCACTTCTGCCGCAGCACGATGGCACCGCGCTGATTCTGGCCAATGATGTGGAACGAGTTCTTACCGATATCGACGCCAATTGCGGCGGGCGAGGTGTCGAGCTTCTGTGACATGGCGTGCTCCTTGTCTTCGATGCCCCCTGCCAGCATTCGCTGCTGGCTGGGCGGGAGCGCGGCCGGACCATTCCATTAGCGGAAGTCGCGCAATCCCTTACCAAGTAGTCGCGATGCTTACTCTAATCCGCGCTAGTGTCGTCCTCGACAAGGCTGTCAAATCCGCCTAGTTGCACGACCTTTTCGAAGTCGCCGAGCGTGACGATCCGGCGTTTCACATCAAGAATGCCTCGAGCGCGGAACGATTGGAGGATGCGGTTGACATGCACGACGCTCACCCCAAGCGCGTCCGCCAGCTTTGATTGAGTAATCGGAAACTCAAATTGTTCGTTGACGACCATTCCTATTGCTCCAAGCCGCTGGCGCAATTCCGCAATCAGGTAGGCCAAACGACCCGATGCCGATCGCGTGCCCAGATTGACGATCCATTGCCGGAATAACGCGGCGTCAACAAGCGATTCGCGCCAGAGCGCTCTTGCCAAGGCCGGCCGCGCTTCAAGAACCCGTTCGAGCGCATTGTGATCTATAAAGCCAAGCTGCGCCTCCGAAAGGGTCATCAGATCATGGTCCATTCGCTTGAGCGGCAGCCCATGAAGGTCGGGCATATCGCCTGCGATGTGGAACGATAGAATCTGCCGTTTGCCCTCTTCTGAGACTTTGGATCGATAGGCAAACCCACTCAAAATTACGCAGCATCGGGTGCTGAGGTCCCCCTCGCGGCAGATGGCTGATTCTTCCGGCAAATTCCTAACCGGAGCGATGATGGACCGAAGGGCTTCAATATTTTCGTTGGGTAACTCAGAATGCTGCCGCAACTTGCGGATCATCATTTCGATGGGCATCTGAGGTTCCTTTCCAACCATTTGGGACAGGAAGCCGTCCAATTCCCTCCTAACATACGCTTGAAACGCGCGCGGATGTGAAACGATTCCGCTTCTGCGTATTGTTCGCGTCATTTCGCTGCCGCGCAATAAGTTTGTCGCTTTTGGGGAGGCGCAGACATCATCACATCCTCCATCCACGCGTCGGCCGCGGCTCGACCTCGACGACGAGGCACGGGTCGAAATCCGGATTCTCGCGCCCGCTCGCGTGGCGACGATCCGGATATCCCCTCGGGTTGCAGACGACCCGCGTGGTGTCGCCTACGACGTAATCGCAGTTGCTGTGAATATGCCCGTGCAGCCACAGGCTCGGTGCGGCATCACCAACGCAGAGCCGCTCGAGATCAGAGGTGTAGCAGTGGTCTAGCTCCGTCAGTGCCGGGTACCGCAGCAGGCTGCGCGGCGACGGCGCGTGGTGCGTGATCACGACGGCGGCCTGGCCGGCGGGACGCTCCGCGAGAGTCTTCTCGATGTACACCTTCATTCAAGCTCATCAACAGGGTTGTGGCCGCGCACGCCAAAGCACCAATTCTCGATCCTGTTTTTGAGAGCGCGCTCGCGGTGGCGCTCAAGGCCATGGCTCTCCAGGGGCGTGGGGTAACTTGGCTACCGGAAAGTGCCGTAGCGGTGGAACTCGCTGCCGGCCAGCTCGTCTATGCTGGAGGGCCGGAATGGACGACCGTCATGGATGTCCGGATCTACCGTTCGGCAAAGCCCGGCAAACGGGAGGCGGAACGCCTCTGGCACCTGCTCGCGGTGCGGGACGAGGCGAGCCTGGTGTGATGGGTCTCCGCTTCCGTCATCGCCGCAGCGCTGGTGAGCAAGTCCATACGCGATCCCGAATGACTGTGCATATCTGGAATTTGTAGTCGCTGAAAAAGCTCTGGATTCCTCGTCGCTTCGCCTTGGCGTGCTCGGGATGAAGGCGCCATTCCTGCAAGGCCTCCTCAGATTCGAATTCGACAATCGTCACCCGTTCCCCATCTGCAGCGGTAAAGCCTTTGTGGGAGAAGTAGCCAGGAATCGCCCGCGCCAGCTCGCGCATATGCTTTGCCATCGGGCCATACTCTTCCTCGACGCCGAGATTGATGCCCGGACGAAAGAGCGCTTCGCCGAAATCCTATCTCTTTGACCGCGTTCGCGCTTGCGGGCGCGGCATGAATCCTAAGAAGGCCCGCTGGCGTCATTCGTATTTTCGTACCTCAGCGGAAATGGCGGATTACTCGTCTGCGGCGTTAGGACCGGGGCAGCCCAATCGTGAACGTAGTACCGGTCGTGTCCTCCGAGATGACGTCGATATCCCCGCCGTGGCCTCGACGAGCATGTCTGCGAGCGCCATCCTGATCAGCGCTTCGTCCTCGACAATCATAATGGCGAGAGAGCGGGCCATGCGAACATCCTAATGGTCGGTGAGGTTGTCCGAACCTGGCAGACGGGTCAATCCACCTCCCGTCTAAGCGCCCTGTGTTTGAGGTTCCAAACGTAGCCCGGACGCAGGATAGGTGGACCTGGCGGGGAATGACAGGACGCTAAACGTGCATATCCTGTGCCGAAATCAGGGTTGGCAATTGGGTCATCAGGGCAGGCCGCGAGACATCCGCGGCCTGCCCTGAACCGACCTCAGGCGGCCTTCTGATTGACGCTGCGCAGCGCCATCGTGTTCAGCTTCTCGTCGGTCGCCTTTTCCTCGTCGAGGTTCTGCTGCAGGACCGACGCGCAATCCTCGCGGCTGAGCATCTTCGCCCAGGCGATCAGGGTGCCGTAGCGCGTGATCTCGTAGTGTTCGACCGCCTGTGCGGCCGCGATGAGCGCGGCGTCCAGGACCTGCTTGTCGTCGACGTCGCCCGCGACGTCGCTCGCTTCCTGCAAGATGCCGTCGATGGCCGGGCAGTCGACACCCTGGACCTCGACGCCGTGCATCTGGAAGACCTTTTCGAGCCGCGTGATCTGGCCCTTGGTTTCGGACAGATGGGTCTGGAAGCCGTTCTTGAGGCCGGGGTCGGTGGCCTTTTCGACCATGTCAGGCAGGTTTTTGGCGATCTGCTGCTCGGCGTAATAGATGTCTTTGAGCGTATGCACGAACAGGTCGTTCAGAGTTTTGATGTCCTTGGTAAAAAAGCCCATGGCGTCCTCCTGCGTTGGGTTCGCACTCCAAACGACCGGCGCGGGGGCCCGTTCCTATGGGTCATAACGCGATGATTTCCTGGGCGCGGATAACGATCTCTTTCTGTGCGAGCTCTGTCTCCAGCCGCTCGCGAAGAGCGCGCCAGTATTCGGGGACCAGGCGCTCCGTCATGACCTCGATGACGGCGATATTGTCCCGCTCGGTGCCGCCGTCGCCTCGCCACAGCCCCTCGCCGGGTGCCCGGACGAAGCTGGTCGCCCCACCGAACTCGTCGGTCATTTCCTTCACAAGGTTGTCGAACCAATCCTTTGGAATTTTTTCTCCTCGACCCGTCTCTTTCGGTAAAAGGATTTGGACGAGATAGGATCCGGTCATGGCTGAACGCTCGCACGGGTGGCGCCGGGCCAGCTGGCGAGGAGGGTTTCCGTCGTCACGCACTCCACCTGCTGCCCGAACCGATTGGTGTAGATGGTCATCATCGAGTCATGGGTCTCGTCGGCGGAGCCGCAGATCGCGTCGGTGACGAGGACGACCCGGTAGCCCCAGTCGACCGCGCCCAGCACGGTGGCCAACACGCAGACGTCCGTCTCGCCGCCGGTGACGATCACGGTGTCGACGCCCGCGCTTCGCAGCTGCGAGTGCAGGTCGCTACCGGTCCACGGCGAATACACATACTTGTCGAAGGTGCGAGCCGGCGGAGCGAAGCTGGCAAGAGATGGAACAAGATCGACCATGTCGCCACCGAGCTCGTCGATGGTCATCGAGCTCCAACGTTCGTAGTAGCGGCGCCACATGCCGACGCCATGGCCCGGGGCTCGCGCCGGGATGAAGCGCGTGAAGACCGTCCGATTCGGATGCGCGGCCGTTATCGCCACGACGTTCGGCAGGACCCGGGGCAGCCACGGCATCTTCCACTCCGTGTCTTCGGCGAACATGCGCTGCATGTCGACACATAGGTGGATCGCTTCGGCGCCCACGGGGCCATACCTGAGCTCGTCTTCTTTTGACATCGCTCCATCCTCGAAAGCCAGCTCCAACGGAGCGTCGCAGGCTTGGTTCCTAGGTCGCGGAGCTCTGTCGATTGATTCAATGACGGGCAGATGAACTTGGAACCTGCTCCGACGTTATGGTGGCAACAGATGCAATTCAAACGAGGCGTCGCGCGCTTCACGATCGGCGCCACGGATCGGGGTGATGGCGTCAGTAACAGTCAAACCTACCAAGCCAGACGTGCTGATCGCGCGGGCCGTGGCGCGCAACACGAACCACCGCGCGGAGATGGTCTCTCGCGGACTGACATGGGGCGCGGACGAGAAAATCCTTCTGGCCTTGGCGGTCGCCGGTTGGGTCGCGACGAGAGGCACATCGGAGCAGCTGCAGCGCGCGGCTAACCATGCACTTCTGGTTACCGTCCTCGCATCCTTGGCGCCTCATGGCATGAAATCGGTTTTCGATCAGACCCGCCCGGATCGCACGACAGTGCTTGGTCATCTGCACGGGGTCTCGTTTTCCGGCAGGCGCGAGGACGCATTTCCGTCGGGGCACGCTCTCCATATGGGCGCACTGGCATCCGCTGCGGGCGCATTGCCGCCTCTGCCGCGGCGATTGATCCGTACCCTGGCGGTCGGCCTTTCCCTGACGCGGATCGTGGTGCTTGCGCACTGGGCGAGCGACGTGGTCGCGGGCTTCGCGCTCGGTGCCGTCATGGAGCGGCTCCTGCGCCTCTGGACAGGATATCCGATGTCGCCATCGAAGGAGGATGACAATGCCAATCCTTGAGGACGTGAAGGAATACGTGCAGCGCGCGACCGGTCTGCGCCGACCCGGAAAGAAGGAGGCTCCTGACCAGGCGCGGCCAAGAAAGCCTCGCACAGCTCGTTTCAAGGACGACGGCCTCATCCCGAACCATCCGCGCTGGCCTCTCGTCATCTACCGGGGCGCTGTCGATCTCGGCGACGGGCATGATCCGGCGGCCGTCATGGAGGACCTGTTCGAGGCCAACGGCTGGGGCGAAACCTGGCGGGACGGCATCTACGACTACGTCCACTACCACTCTCGCATACACGAGGTACTCGGCATCGCGCGCGGCAAGGGGCGGGTGCGCTTCGGCGGCAACAAGGGGCGGATCTTTACGCTGAAGGCGGGCGACGTCGCGATCTTGCCGGCAGGCATGGGACACCAGTGCCTCTCTGCGGAGAAGGACTTTCTCGTCGTCGGCGCCTATCCGCCCGCCGGCCTCTACGACGAGTGCACCGAGGTCGAGGACCGTCCCAAAGCTCTGAAGACGATCCCGAAGGTGCCGGTCCCGCGCAAGGACCCGGTATACGGCGCGGACGGCCCGCTCTCAGAGCTATGGAAGAAACCAAAATGAGCGAGTACGTCGTCCGCTTCCTGATAGGCGGCGCCGTCGTGTCCGTCTTCGCGATGCTCGGAGACATGCTGAGGCCGAAGAGCTTCGCTGGCCTGTTCGGAGCCGCGCCCTCGGTCGCGCTCGCCACCCTCGGCATCGCAATCCATCAGCACGGCGAATCCTACGCGGCCGTACAGACCCGTTCGATGATGGCCGGTGCGATTGCTCTCGGTATCTATAGCGTCGTCGTCTGCCAGCTGTTGATCCGGGCGCGCATGCGTGCGCTGCCGGCCTCGCTGGTGTCGATCGTCGTGTGGCTCGCGGCGGCTTTCGGCCTGTGGGCGACCGTGGGAGGTCAGACATGAGCGCGCCGATCGAAGTATCGTCGTCCTCGCTACGGGAGGGCCGCTGGTACGAATACGTGGTGCGCTTCGTGCTCGGTGGCGCGGCGACGGTCTTCGCCGGCCTGGTCAGCAGTTGGTACGGGGCTTCGATGGGCGGCCTATTCCTTGCTCTGCCGGCGATCTTCTGTGCCAGCGCCACCCTCATCGAGAAACACGAGATCCGCCGCATGCGCGAGGCCGGACTCGAGGGAAGTCGGCGAGGGCAACAGGCCGCAGCGCTCGACGCCGCCGGCGCGGCGATCGGTGCGCTCGGGATGCTGGCGTTCGCCGGAGTGTTCTGGCTACTGGTCGAACGAAGCGTCGCCGGCGCATTTGCGGGATCCTCGCTGGCGTGGCTGGCGGTGTCGGTCGCGGCCTGGTTCGTGCGACGCAAGGCGAGGTCATCTCGGAGTTGGCCCGCGCATGAGAAGAGCCGGCCCGTGATACGGCGGGCTCGGCCCTTCTGAGTTCGGTCAGCCGTCAGGCCATGTCGGACCGCGGCAACCGCAGAACCAGCCGGTCGGCGTCCCGCCGTCATCTCTCTTACCGCCTCGACAATCTGCTCCGGATGGTAAGGCTTCTGCAGCATGAGGCTGTTCGATACCGGTCGGGGCGTCACGGGAGAGAAGCCCGTCGCATAGATCACCGGCAACTCCGGATGATGTTGACGGCAGTGTTCGGCGATCTGCCAGCCGTCGATCTTTCCGGGCAGCCTCACATCGGTAACCAGAACGTCGGCCGCCGTCCGTTTGCACCACGCAAGCGCTTCTTCGCCGTCGCAGGCGTGGATGACGTCAAAGCCTTCCTCGCGTAACGCTTCGACGATAAATTCACGGATCAGAGGGTCGTCTTCGACGAAAAGGATGCGCACGCGCGACTCCGACTCACTCTATGAGTCTGAACCGCAGAAGCTTTAGGCAGTTCCTGCCTACGACTCGGCGCGTGCGGCGCCGACCGTGTCCGCCATCTTCGCGCCCCGCGCCCCGAGCGGCTTGGGCGCGCCGGTCGTCGTGTCACGTGCGGTCTGATGCTCCGTCTCGGCGTTGAGTTCGCCGCCGAGCAGGATCACGATCGCTGAGATCCAGAGCCAGGTCATGAAGCCGATGACGGCGCCGAGCGAGCCGTACGTTTGGTTGAACGCCCCGAAATTGGCGGCGTACCAGGAGAACAGCGCCGAAGCCGCGAGCCAGAGCACGGTCGCGCCCGTGCTGCCCCAGGTGATCCATCGCCACCGCGGTGCCTGCCGGCTGGGCGTCGCGGTCCGAACATCTTCGCCATCATCATCGGCCAAGCGAGCCGCCCGACCAGAGGCGAAACGGTAAGGCTGAGAATGTCGCCGACCAGGGGCAGCGAGGCCGGAAGAGACGTGAACGTGTCGGATCGGACGGAAGGGTAATAGTATCCGGACGCGAGACCCAGTCCGCGGACGAAGGAGGGATATCGGTGGGCCATCGCAACGGCGGGGCGCTCGCTGTGTCCGAACCCTGGGCGGTCGAACGCAATGACGCGGTATTGCTTGGCCGCGATGTCGATGAGCCCGCTGCACTCGAAATCTCAACCATGCTCCCATTGCCATGCAGGAGGACGATCGGATCGCCATCGCCCCGGTCCACGTAGTGCAGCCGCACGCCGTTCACTTCGACGAAGCGGCCCTTGGGTGGATTTGCTGCTTCAGCCTTCTTCGCGAGGTGCAGGTTGACTGCTGCCATTGCCGCCATGGAAGCGACGACGAGGGACGCGGTGGCGATCAGGGAGCCGCTGCCGGACGCGGCGGAATGAGTTCGGCGCGCGCGCACTGAACCGCCCCGGGTTTGCCGGAGGCTCCAACTCCTGAGAGGATGGAGCCATGACAAGCAAGACGGCGAACAGGTTTTCACCCGAGGTCCGGGACCGCGCGGTCCGGATGGTTCTGAATCACGCAAGCGAGCACCCCTCGCGCTGGGCGGCGGTGACATCGATGCGGCCAAGATCGGCTGCACACCGCAGACGCTGCCATGACTGGGTCAAGAAGACCGAGATCGACAGCGGGCAGCGGCGTTCCGACTGAGATGGCCGAGAAGCTGAAGGCCCTGGAACGGAAGAACCGCGAGCTTCGGCAGGCCAACGAGATCCTGCGCAAGGCGAGCGCTTATTTTGCGATGGCGGAGCTCGACCGCCGGTCCAAGCCATGATCGCCTTCATCGGTCCCGGACTTGATCCGGGATCATCGTGGGCGCATGGGGTCGAGCCGATCTGCAAGGTTTTGCCGATCGCCCCCTCGACCTACCACGCCCATGTCGTCAAGCGGCGCGATCCGGCGAAGCGGTCGGCGCGCGCCAGGCAGGACGTCGCGCCGAAGATCGAGGTTCGGCGCGTCTTCGATCAGAATTTCTCCGTCTGTGGCGTGCGCAAGGACTGGCGCCAGCTCAAGCGCGAAGGCTTCGATATTGCCTGTTGCACGGTGTCGCGGCTGATGCGGGACATGGGTTTGCAAGGGGTCATCCGCGGCAAATCTGTCATGACCACGATCAGCGACAAGGCGGCGCCATGCCCGCTGGATCACGTCAACCGCCAGTTCAGGGCGCCACGGCCGAACGTCCTTTGGCGGCTCTCCGACTTCACGTATGTCGCAACCTGGACCTGCTTCGTCTACGTCGTCTTTGTCATCGACGCCTAGTGGAGCAACTTCGTCCGAACCACCATCTTGGCGTTCGAAGAGTTCTCCTTGGCAATCATGGCGGAGGCGCGCCGCTGCGCCTCGGCAACTTGACCTCTAAGGTATTCCAGCTGGGACAATCGGGAGGCGAGTTCGGTCACTCGACGAATAAGAACGATCACGCGATCACTGTGCATTGAAGCCCCTTGGAACGCTATAATAACTCCTCTTAACCCAATTCCACGCGGTTTTCGTCAATGTATGTGAATCGATCAAAGATATTTGCTGGAGATTCGCCGCCCGCGGTGCATTTATTCGTTGGTCCCCCACCGAATATCGTAACGGCGCTTCAGGCGACGAGTGGTGGTCTGTGCAGCTTGGTCGATCCGGTCGATATCAGCGCTCTCGCTCGCCGTGACGTGGAGCCGCCAGTCCATGCCGCGGGACTGGCCGCTATCTTTCTCAACCTCGACTGAAAGCACGTTCTCGCCTCCCGGGTAGCTACGAATTTCCTGCAGCGCAATGCGCTCCAGATCGGATTTGGAGACAGACAACTTCATCAATCGTCCGCGCCTAGCGCTCCCTCGGGAAGGGTATTTGAGAGAGTCCGAACTGCCGGTAACGAACGAAGTTCCTGAGGGTTAAACGAGGATAGAGGGCCGGCCTGCGCGCGAACCGGCGGTAGCGAGGAAAGGATGCAGACCATCTGTCGGCCGAAGGGCAACTAGGCCAACGACTTACTTCGGAGAGATTTTATGAACATCGCCGGGCTTGAGGTTGAACTCCTCGAACGTCCTTCGCTGCTTTTCCGTCAGTTGCACGTTCAATAGTTCGGCCGTCCATCCTTCAGGCACGGCTGCGAGAACCAATGTCAGCGCCTGACTCGGCTTAGCCAGCGCAATCCAAATCTCTGTTTGACTCGGCGTCTGCGTATCATGGCCAGTCCAATCTGGGTTTGGCCAAGATTAGAAGGAGAGCTTCCGACATTTCCTCATCATAAGTTAGGTGCCGTTCAAAAGAAAAACGCACTTATCCTATGTTATAGGAACTCATGCTTTGAGGCCTGTATTGAGCCGTAGGTGCTACGCCTCCGTATGAAGCCACTCGACTTCGGACGTTTGCGTTGGGGCCTTTGCAGATCGCCAAAGTTGGAGCGGGCTAGATGGCCCGACGGCTTCGACCGGCGATCAGACCGTACACAAACACGATGATAGCGCCGACGATGGCGCCGATCAGACCAGCGCCTTCGCCGGGCCGATACACCTTTCTTTTCGCGAAAGATATCGTGGACCGGCGCGAAGACGTCTAACTTAATATGACGGTCTCACTTTCTCTTTGGCTGCCTGAGCCGCGTCCGTGGCCGCCTGCCTCACCCGGTCCATCGCCTCGGCTCCAGAGTCGCTCACCTCGGCCACAAGAGTATCAGAGGCTTCGCGCAGCGCCTTCGAAACCGCGGTCCCACGCCTGCTCAATTCGCCCTTCACATCGTCGCTCATCTCACCGACATACTCGTTTTCGATGTCGGAAGTCCGAAATGTGCTTGCAACGGCCGCACCGACTGCCAGTCCTATCGCGCCCAGCATCAATGGCTGCTTTTCCAGCATATCGGCGAGCGAAGACTGAGCCTTCGCCAAGGTATCTTGTGCCGGGTGCGGATTGCCCAGCTTGCCGAATTGTTCGCGAGCGTAAGCTACGCCTTCGTCGAAACGGTCGCGGACCTTCTCAGCCGCTCCCGACATCGCATCGGTTGCGGCACCGCTGGCCGCGCGCCCGCTCTCACCCGCGCCGCTGCTTCCTTCATGATCCATTTCCGGCGCGGTCGGGGGTGCCGCCGTCCGCTGCATTCCGGTCGCGGCTGCCCGCAGATTGCTCGCACCGCTATCGACGACGTCGGAAGCCGCACTCGCGGCAGAACGCGCGGCACCTTGCAGCTTTTCGTCGCCGACCAGAAGCCAGAGTGCTCCGCCTCCGATCAACACGGCGGAAAGCGGATTATCCCGGACCGCAGCGATCAGACTGTCGAAAAAGCCGGTTTGTGTGCCGCTCATTGCACCATTCCCTTCACTGTTTCTTTGTCCTTTTCAAGCTGCCGGAGGGTCTCCCGCGGCGTCAGATTGCCGGCGTCCAACCGGTTGACGCCGATGGCAAAAAGAGTGCCCGATATGACCGCGGCGACGATCGCCGAGGTCAGATACGACATGGGCTGCGACCACCCTGCGGCAATCAACGCCGACGACAGCGCGAACAGCGCCATAACTATAGCCGGAATGACTAAAACTGCCCCCCCGGCGATCAAGCCCAAGCCCGCTCCGAGCTTTTGAAGCTTGTCTCCGAGTTCGGTTTTGGCCAGATCGACTTCGTTCTGGAACAGCTTCGCGAACTGAGCCATGGCGTGGCCGACCAGGCCGGAGATATCCCGGAGATCGTTCTGTCCAGTTTTGATATCCTGCTTGATGCTCATGATGCGCTGCCGTCCCGCGAAAATGGCTTTTGCTGCTGTCCAGGCTTGGGGCCCGAAGAGGTCTGGGCCGAGAAACTATCCTCACCGGCGAAAGCAGTCCGGTCGCCAGACGCGCGTGATCCCGAGCGCTGCTCGGTGTCTTTCCGCGGCGATGAGGAGCTTCCGCCCGATGCTTTCAGGAAGCGCACCGCGGCGAAGCCAGCCAGAACCGATATGCCGAGAAATGCTGCCGGTTGCCGCTTTGCGAAGTCCGTCGCTCCGTCGACCAGATCGCGGAAACTGCCGTCGCGGATCTTCGCGGCCGCTTCCTCGGCATAGTCCGCAGTCGAATTAATCCCTCGGGCGGCAAATGGCACGTCTCTTTCGAACGCGCCGGCTGCCTCGCGGAAGTTGCCCGCAAGGCGCTGGATGAAATCGGCACCGGATTGTTGCTGCTCCCGTGCCCGACTTTGGAGTTGATCCAGGGCGCCGCCCGCGACGTCCTTGGCGGCATCCGTCGCTTCGCTGAACTTGTCGCGCGCCTCGTCCGCCGATGCTTGCAGCGCCTCACCGGCGCGCTGCTTCATCTCGGCACCTGCATCGCCAATCTGATCCTTCAGACTGCTCGGGGAGCTGTTCTGGGTGAAATTGGCCGGCTTGATCACATCTGAATCGCTCATGTTGCTTCTCTTACGTGTTGGAATTCTTGGAAGGACTGAATGCGGCGTTCACGACCTCGCCGGCGGCCTCCTTGAGGGTGTCGGCCACATTTCGGGTCATGCGGCTCGCGTGCCCGCCGAGATCGGCTTCGCTGATGCTTTGTGTCGCGGCACCCGCAGCCGACGAGGCAGCACCTTTGGCGGCCTCGAAACCGGATTGAGCCGCGTCGCCTGCAGCGCGTTTCATGGTGTCGCTTGCCTGGCCAACGGTGCGGGATTCGATCTTGGTATCCGGAAGAGCAGCCGCGATGATGGCTCCGATGGCGATACCAAGTCCTCCGATCAGCGCCGCGTTGTCGCCGATGATCTGACGCGACTGTTCCGGAACACCGGCAGCCGAATCCTTGATGGCATCCATGCCGGCCGTAATCTTGTCACCGATGGTACCCGCGGCCTCGGTCGCCCGGGTCCTGAGGTCGTCGGCAGCAGCCTTGGCCGCGTCTCTCACTTCGGTCGTCGCGCCGGCCGCACGCTCCTGGGACGCGGAGAATTGCTCCTGCGCCCCGCTCCTCGCTGCATGAAAGCCCTCGGCGGCCTGCTCGATCAGCTGTCCGGCCCTGTCCATTACGGGTGAGGCCGCGTCGGCAGCACGATCGCGCACGGTCTTAGAGGTCAGGGCGAGGCCCGCGGCGATCATGAGAAGCGGCAGGGGCACACCACGTGCCAATCGCAGCAGCGGCACGGCCACCACGGTGCCCGCAGCGACCGCGCGCATCGGGTTGTCCATCGCCTGCTGTTTCAGACCTTCGACCCAGCTCTGGGTCTTGTCGCTGACATAATCGGACACTTCCGATTTGATGTGTTCGGGCGAGACCATGTGACGGATATCCTCGCTGGTACCGGATATTCGATCTCTCAATCGATCGACCGTCTCGGCAAGCTCCGCTCGGTTGCGCTCGGACTCGCGCCTTAACTCCTCCACGGATC
Organism: Pseudomonadota bacterium; assembly: GCA_023388935.1. GTDB lineage: Bacteria > Pseudomonadota > Alphaproteobacteria > Rhizobiales > Xanthobacteraceae > Bradyrhizobium. The sequence goes on from JAEWFG010000202.1 coordinate 17,900, forward strand.
GCGTCATGCTCACCCTCTTGGTTTTCGTTCTGAACTGCCTTCAAGGTCGAACTCACGCTTTATTCAATCGTTCCTAAGCGACGGCCGGGTACGTCCAACTCGGAAACCGCGAACGCAGCGCGACTAGCAGGCGCGGCCAGAACTCGATTTTCATGAGGCCTACCGCCTGCGACGGTCATGACGAGCCCTCACCCAAGAGAATAGGGTTCGCCTAAACTCGATTCGAGAGGCGGGCTCCGGTCCGGCAACCGCTGCCATGATCGACGCGCGAGCCTGAATCCCACCCTAGATGAGCCGGGCGCCCTTGCGCTCCTGGTGTTTGGCCGACCATCCCGAGAGGAGCTCTTGGCGATCGCCAAGCAGGAACGCGGGTCGTCCAGAGCTCGTCGAACTCGGACACGACGTCACGCTGTTCGCAAGCGGGGATTCGAGGACGAAGGGAAAGCTCCATGCTGTTTGGCCGCGCGCGCCGCGCCTGGACCGAAGGGGCGTCGATCCGTACGCCGCCTGTTCGCTGCTGATCGAGGCGATCGCCGATCGCGCGCACGACTTCGACGTGATCCATTCCCATGTGGATTGGCTGCCGCTGCCGGTCCTGCGCCGGACCGGCGTGCCGTTTCTGACGACCATGCACAGGCGGCTCGACCTTCCGGGCCTGGCCGACGTGGTCGGCGCTTTTCCGGCGGCTCCTTTCGTCTCCATCTCCGACAGTCAGCGGCGGCCGCTACCGGACGCGAACTGGGTCGCTACGATTCACCATGGACTGCCGAAGGACTGTTTCGGGCGTCGTTCGAAAGCGGTTCGTATTTGGTTTTTCTCGGGCGGCTGACGGCGGAGAAGGGGCCGGAAGCTACGATACGCATCGCCCGCGCCGTCGGGATGCCGTTGCGGATCGCCGCCAGGTTCCCCCGAGCAGCAAGCTTGCCATCCGGGACGACGTTCCAAAAAATTCATAGCGAAATGATCTCCTGCGCGCGGATGACGATCTCCTCCTGCGACAATTCTCGTTCGAGCCGTTCGCGCTGAGCTCCCCAGAATTCGGGTGCGAGCTTCGCAGCCATTACCTCGACGACGGCGACATCGTCCCGCTCGGTCGTGTCGCCGCTGCGCCAAAGTCCTTGGCCGGGAGAGCGGATGAAGCTGGTCGCCCCGCCGAACTTGTCGGTCAACTCCTGCAGGAATTGGTCGAACCATTCCTTGGAGACCGGCTGGCCCTTGCCGGTCTCCTTCGGCACAAGGATCTGCACGAGATAGGAGCGATTCATAACGTCAGACTCGTAAGGCGTAGCAATTCAAGATCTCGCTGCTCCTACGCTGTCCGCCATCTTGGCGCCTCTGATGCCGAGCGGCTTGGGCCTGCCGGTCGTGGTGTCGCGGGCCGTCTGGTGCTCCATCTCTGCGTTGAGCTCGGCACCCAGCAGGACCACGATCGCAGAGATCCAGAGCCAGGTCATGAAGCCGATGACGGCGCCCAAGGATCCGTACGTCTGATTGAAGGTCCCGAATTTGGCGGCATAGAAGGAGAACAGACCGGATGCCGCGAGCCACAGGAGGGTCGCTGCCGCGCTGCCCCAGGTGATCCAAGTCCACCGGGGCGCTTCGCGACTGGGCCCGAAGCGATAGATGCAGGAGAGGGCGAGAGCGAGCGCGACGAAGAGTGCGGGCCACCGTCCGATCCGGATCAGCAGGTCGGCCGCGTTCGAGAGGCCGACGTATTGCAGCACCACGGGAACGACGACGACCCCGCCCAGCGCGGCGAGAACGAAGACGATGCCGCCGACCGTGAATACTAGCGAGATCGCGTTCAGCTTGAAGAAACCTCGCTTCTCCCGCTCGCCGTAGACGATGTTCAGGGTGTCGAACAGCGACTTCATCGCGGCGTTCGCGCTCCACAGCGAGATCACCAGCCCGGTCGCGAAGGCGAAGCCGAGGGTCCGGTTGCCCTTCGTGGCGACGCGCGTCAGTTGTTCACGGGCGACGTCCACCGCTCCGCCGGGGATGAAGCCGGCGACCTCGTCGAGGTGCTTTGAGATCGTGCTGGGATCCGAGAACAGGCCGTAGATGGCGACGAGCGCCGCGATCGCGGGAAAGATCGCGAGAAGGCTGTAGTAGGTCATGCCGGCGGCGAGGGCGAGGATGCGGTGGTCGCCGATGTTGCCGTAGATGCGCCAAAGGATGTCCTTCCATCCTCCTGCGGGAATGTCGGCGGGCGAGGTCGCCTGGCGTCCGCGATCTCCGCCCTCGGTCGCCACCTCGGCGGGTGAAGCGTGCCGCTCCTCCTCTCGGTTCTCCGGGAACTTGTCGTCCTTTCCGGACCGGGCGACACGATCGGGCGGAACGATGCGGTCGAAAAAGAACGCCACGGCCGCGAGAGCGAGCGCTCCAGCCAGGCTCCATCCGATGCCGTCGGGCCGCCGTGCAGCTGTCTTTTGGTTGTGGGCCATTCATCTCCTCCGCGAATTCAATCGCATCGCGGAGGTTTGGTTTCTCGGCTCAGATAAGCAGCGAACTGAGCGGTCTGATCGTTGCGGCCTCCGGGCCATACCTCGGGACTTCAGGAACTTTGTTCGGCGCTTCGCGGAAATTACCGAGTAGCTGGACGATAATCGGCCGCCTTCGGTGGGCTCACCTTCAGGGCTTTCCTATGCAGGTGAGCCCGTAGGTTTTGCCTTTGCCATTGTCAGCATCTGTCATGAAGCCAAGCGTGATCTCACACACCCGCTTTT
>JAEWFG010000207.1 GCA_023388935.1 Pseudomonadota bacterium
CACCACGCAATTGCCGGCGGCGAGCGCGGGCGCGAGCTTCCAACAGGCCATCAGCAGCGGGAAGTTCCAGGGGATGATCTGGCCGACCACGCCGAGCGGCTCGTGGAAATGATAGGCGATGGTGTCGTGGTCGATCTCGCTGATCGATCCCTCCTGCGCGCGCACCACGCCGGCGAAATAGCGGAAGTGATCGATCGCGAGCGGCAGGTCGGCGGCGCGGGTCTCGCGGATCGGCTTGCCATTGTCCCAGGTCTCGGCAATCGCAAGGCGCTCGAGATTCTCTTCCATGCGGTCGGCGATCCGGTTCAGGATCGCGGCGCGCTCGGCGACGCTGGTGCGTCCCCAGGCGGCCTTGGCTGCATGCGCGGCATCGAGGGCGGCCCCGACATCGTGATGATCGGAGCGCGCGATCTTGCAGACGATCTGGCCGTTCACCGGCGAGGCATTGTCGAAATATTTGCCGGAGATCGGCGCAACAAACTTGCCGCCGATGAAATTGTCATAGCGTTCGGTGAAGGGATTCTGGGTGACGCCGAGGAATTCAACCTTGTTCATTGATCACTCCCGATGTTGATGTTGCGCAATCCATCGTGTGTTCACGACTTGCGCTGACGATCTCGCGGGAAGCGTTTGCTGTCAGCCCTGGCCGAAGCGATGGCCGGGCCGACCTGTCGCAGTTCTGCGACAGTCCTGGGCTAGCCACAGGCAAGATGGGGCACTCGCGGCCTCCACATCGTCATTGCGAGCGCAGCGAAGCAATCCAGAATCCCTCCGCGGGGACAGTCTGGATTGCTTAGTCGCTTCGCTCCTCGCAATGACGGTTGAAGCTCAGTGCTTCAGCTCGAACCGCTTGAGCTTTCTGTGCAGCGTGGCTCGGCTGACGCCGAGGGCCTTGGCGGCCGCCGAAACATTTCCGCCTGCGCGGAGCAGCGCCCGCTGCAACACGGCGCGCTGACCGCCGGCCAGATGGTCACGCGCGGTATCGCCGCCGAGCAAATCGGCCGCGGGCACCGGCTGCAACGGCCGGCCGGGCGCGATTCCGAGGGCCACCCGGGCAGACCGGGTCGCGCCAATCACGAGATCGTCCGCATCGACCGCGACGAGACCGCCGGACTGGCCGTCCCCGCCTTGCGTCAGCACGATGCGAGCATGGGCGAAGGCGCGGCGGAACAGGTCGGCCTCGATGCGCCTGGCCGCCTCGCCTGCCGCAAGCGCGATCAGGCTGGAGAACGCGTCGGTGCGGTCGGCGCGGCAGGAGGAGACGTCGAGCACGCCGGCGAGCGCGGCCCCGTGGTCATAGATCGGAACGGCAGTGCAGCTCAGAAGCGTGTTGCGGGTGAAGAAGTGCTGGTCGCGGTCGATCGTCAGCGGCCGTTGCTCGACGAGGCAGGTGCCGATGCCATTGGTGCCCTCGTGCTCCTCGCTCCAGAGCGCGCCGGTCCACAGGCCCCAGGATTGAAACGTCGCATCGTCCACCGGTGTACCGCGACGGTCGACCGGCACACCTTCGCCATCGGCGAGCAGCACGCAGCAGCCGCTCGCGCCGACCGCATTATAGAGCCTGTCCATGGCGCCTTGCGCGGCGGCGAGCAGCGGGGCGATGCGCTCGCGCGCCTGGTGCAACTCGGCATCGGTCAGCCGCATCGGTGCGCTGCGGCCGGCGGGATCGAGATGATGCAATCGGGACGAACGGCGCCATGAGGCCACGAGCGCGGAGCGCGCGGCCTGGCCTGACGCAATGGCGGCTTCGACTTGAGCCGCGTGATGCCGGGACATTGGCCCATTCATCACTGTTTCCTCCGGGTAGCAGTCTAGGCTGTGCCGGCAGGGCCCGGTTGATCTGCGTCAACTTGGGGGCGACAGCGACAGAAGCCATGATCCGGCTGCGGTGCTACGGTCAAGGCAGCAGTCCGGCTCCACAGCTACGACTTCGGTAGAATTGAGATGCGCCTGTCGGTTTTCGGCAACGGCTTTCGCAGCCGGTTTCGAAAGCTGCGGAAAGCGCTAGTTCGCCGGGATCATCCGAACGAGATCATGCGGATTGACGTAGTCGAGCTGGAAGCGCGCCCGCTCGTCCAGCATGTCGGGGTCGATCCGGTTGGTGCGCAGCAGCGATACGCGCTGCTCGTTCCTGGCGCGCTCACGCTTCAGCTGCGCCAGCTCGCTCGTCAACGCGATGATTTCCTGGTCGAGTTCCTGGCGGGCGTTGAGGCCGTATTTGCCGGTATAGGCGTTGACGCCGAAATAGCCGACGATGGCGGCCGCCATCGTGTAGAGGGCAAGACCGGTCAGGATCGATTTCAGGCGCGCGCGGGAGACCATTTTGGCAAAATGGGACAGGTTGGTTAAGGAAGTGCTAAAGGCCCCGTAGACCGCCCAACCCTCATGGTGAGGAGGCGCGCTAGCGCCGTCTCGAACCATGCAGGCCCAGCTGTCCCCGCGGCCATCCTTCGAGACGACCGCTTCGCGGTCTCCTCAGGATGAGGACTGCTTGTGTGGCCGCGGGGATATTCGATCTCAGCCGTGGTGCTTCGCCACGTGGGCTGCAAACGCATCGATATAGGCCTGGAGCACGGGCTTCATCGATTCCTTGACCAGGTTACCCTCCGCATCGAAGGCATCGCCAACGGCGTTCAGGTAGATCTCCGGCTGCTGCATGATCGGGCCGGCGATGCCCGGCAGGATGTTCTGCAGCGTCTTCGCGGCGCTGACGCCACCGAGGGGGCCCGGCGAGTTCGATACGATGCCGACCGGCTTGCCGTTGAACGAGCTCTTGCCATAGGGCCGCGAGGCGACGTCGATGGCGTTCTTCAGCACGCCCGGGATCGCGCGATTGTATTCGGGGGTGACGAAGATAATGCCGTCCGATTTCTGGAGCTTTTCGCGGAAGGCCAGCCAGTCCGCAGGCGGCGCACCCTCGAGGTCCTGGTTGAAGAACGAGATGCCCGCCGGCGTGATGACCTCGAGCTTGAGAGAGGCCGGCGCGAGTTTTGCGAGCGCGTTGGCGATCTTCAGAGAGAAGCTGTCCTTGCGCAGGCTGCCGGCGATCGTGACGATATTGTAGGCCATGAGTTGTCCTTGAAGGCATGAGCGGGAGTGCCGGGCGGCACTTAAGCCATCCGGATCGATGGATGCAAGTGCATGAACCGGCCTGATTTGGAAACGCTGAGTTTCCCGGAATCGTCTCCCAAAACAATCGGGCCGCCAAACGGCGGCCCGAACTTTCCTGCAAATCCGCAATCCCGATCAGATCGTCGGATTCCAGGCCGACGGGATCAGGCGATATTTGGCGCCGTCCTTCTCGACATGGCCGACCGAGGGGAAGGTGAAGTGAAAGCCGACCACGGTCGCCTTCTCCGCCGCCGCCATGTCGTAGAATTTGTGGCGCGTCTCCTGCGCCATGACAGGATCAACATCGAATGCGACATGCCAGTCCGGATTGCGCAGGAAGAATTCCGGAATGTTGGTGACGTCCGACTGGATCAGGACCTTCGCATCGCCCGACGCGACCGCAAACGAGCTGTGACCGGGCGTGTGGCCAGGCGTCGCGATCGAGGTGATGCCGGGCGCGACCTCCTTGCCCCAATCGTACTTGGTCACCTTGGACTCGAGGCCGGCAAAGGTCTTCTTCACGTTGGCGAAGTAGTTCTTCATCATCGCGTTGGACTCGGCCTTGGCGGTATTGTCCTCGCTGGTCCAGAACGCCCAGTCCTTGCCGGGCACCATGATCTCCGCATTCGGGAAGGCGAGCGACCCGTCGGCCAAACGGATGCCGTTGGTGTGGTCGGGATGCAGATGCGAAAGCAGCACGATGTCGATGCTCTTCGGGTCGACGCCGGCGGCCTGGAGGTTTTGCAACGTGCGGCCGACCGCGCCCTTGCTCGCCTCGAAATTCGCGATGCCGTTGCCGGTGTCGATCAGCACCAGCTTGGAGCCGGTGTTGATGAGCTGCGGATTGAACGGGATCGTGACCATGCCCTTCGGCATGTAGGCGGCGTCGGAAGCGGCAAGCGCCTCTTCCTTCGGGATGTTGACGACGAACTTGTCCGGCATCGGGAAGGTGCGCGCACCGTCATTGATCGAGGTGCACTCGTAGCTGCCGACCTTGTAGCGATAGAAGCCGGGCGCCTGCGTGCCGGCTTGCGGCACTGCGGCATTGGCTACGGTCGGTCGAAATCCGGTAACGGCAGCCGCGCCGACAGCAGCAGCGCCTGCGAGCAAATGGCGGCGATTGAGATCAGTCATGGAGATGTCCCCTTCTGAGCCTTGCGGTTTTTCCGCTTTCAATGGCGGCGGAATAATCTCCCGCTTAGCTCAGAAGGCAAGACCTCTTTTGGCTCACGTGCCGCCGCTCATCACGACAATTTATTTGGGTTGATGAGGAATTTTTCGCCGGTAGCCCGTTTGGCGTACACCGCGATGTTGGCGGGATCGAGCGCCTCCTGGAGCGACACCACCTTGGTGTAGTGGCTCGCAAAGGTGGTCTTGAGCTCCGATGCCACGCGCTGGCGCAGCCTGCCAATCTCGGCCGGGCCAATCTTTTGCAGGAAAGGCGTCAACAGCCAGCCGGCGACTCCCCAGCTCAGACCGAAGGACCGGCTCAGTTCGGTCGGACGATTGTCGAGACTGCCGTAGATGTAGACCTGCTTGTACACGTTGGAGCCATAGCGACTGTATTCCTTCGCGGTCTTGTTGGCCGCAGCCTCCATGGCCATGAGGATCTGGCTCGCAAGCTTGCCGCCGCCGATGGCGTCGAAAGCGATCGTGGCGCCGGTTTCCACCAGCGCATCGGTCAGATCGTCCATGAAGGACGGCGTCGTGGAATCGACGACATGCTTTGCGCCGATCTTGCGCAGGATGTCGGCCTGCTCCTTGCTGCGGACGATGTTGACGAGGCCAATGCCGTCCTTGATGCAGATCTTGTTGAGCATCTGGCCGAGATTGGAGGCGGCAGCCGTATGAACGAGCGCCTTGTGGTTCTCCCGTCGCATCGTCTCGGTCATGCCAAGTGCGGTCAGCGGATTGACGAACCAGGACGCGCCGTCGGCAGCCGTGGTGCCCGCCGGCAACTCCATCACGTCCCGGACTTTCAGCACGCGATATTGCGTGTACATCGCGCCGCCGATCATCGACACCGTTTTGCCCATCAGCGCCTTCGCGGCATCCGACGATCCGGTCCTGATCACCGTGCCGGCGCCCTCGTTGCCGACAGGCAGCGATTGATCGAGCCGCGCCGTCATTAGCCGCATCGCGGCCTCCGGCATTTTGCCGGTGACCACGGGCAGATCCTTGGTGCCGGACGCCTCGGCGGCCGACATGTCGGCAGGGCCGATCAGCAGCCCGAGGTCGGACGGATTGATCGGCGCAGCCTCGACACGAACCACGACCTCGTCGTCGCCCGGCTCTGGCGTCGGGATATTCACCAGGCACAATTCCAGCTCGCCGCTCTTCTTGATCAGCGAACGCAGTTGCAGTCCGGTCTTGCCGTCGCTCATGTCGATCCTCCCCTTTTCCGTTTGCGCGCGAGGCGCTGGCTTATGCCAGCGCCTTCAGTGCCGCCCTGCCGCCGTAGAGCGCCTGCTTGCCGAGCTGCTGCTCGATGCGCAGAAGCTGGTTGTATTTGGCGGTGCGATCGGAACGCGCAAGGGAGCCGGTCTTGATCTGACCGCAATTGGTGGCGACCGCGAGATCGGCGATGGTGGAATCCTCGGTCTCGCCGGAGCGGTGCGACATCACCGAGGTGTAGCCGGCCTTGTGCGCCATCTCGACGGCGGCGAGCGTCTCGGTCAGCGTGCCGATCTGGTTGACCTTGATCAGGATCGAGTTGGC
>JAEWFG010000235.1 GCA_023388935.1 Pseudomonadota bacterium
CGCCCTCCGAGCCGGCGGGTGCGTCTTCCGATTTTCCTGCCGATTTTCCCGAGCTTGGCGTCGCCATCGACCGCCCGCGCAGGCGAGGGCGGGGCGCACAATCCAACGCCAGCGGCCGCTTTGAGGCCGAGGCGCGGGTCGCCTTCGACGATGGCTGGCAGAGCCTGGAGGAGCTGCCGCCGTTCAAGACCACGGTCGGTGTCGACGCCTCACGCAAGGTGATCACCCGCAACGACTCCCCCGACATCGGCTTCGACCGGTCGATCAATCCCTATCGCGGCTGTGAGCACGGCTGCGTCTATTGCTTCGCGCGGCCGACCCACGCCTATCTCGGCCTGTCCCCCGGGCTCGACTTCGAGTCAAAACTGTTCGTGAAGCCCGAAGCGCCGGCGCTGCTCGAGAAGGAGCTTGCCGCACCCGGCTACGAGCCTCGGATGATCGCGATCGGCACCAACACCGATCCCTATCAGCCGATCGAGCGCGAGCGCAAAATCATGCGCGGTATCCTGGAGGTGCTGGAACGCGCCGGCCATCCCGTCGGGATCGTCACGAAATCGGCGCTGGTTGCGCGCGACATCGACATTCTCGCGCGCATGGCCAAGCGCAATCTCGCCAAGGTCGCGATATCCGTCACCTCGCTCGATCCAAAACTCGCGCGCACCATGGAGCCGCGGGCCTCGACGCCGCCGAAGCGGTTGGAAGCGCTGAAGCAGCTCTCGGACGCGGGCATTCCGACCACCGCGATGGTCGCGCCCGTGATCCCCGCGCTGAACGATTCCGAGATTGAACGCATCCTGGACGCCGCAGCCCATGCCGGCGTCAAGGAAGCCTCCTACGTCCTGCTGCGGTTGCCGCTGGAGGTGCGCGATCTCTTCCGCGAGTGGCTGATGGCGAACTATCCGGATCGCTATCGCCACGTCTTCACGCTCATCCGCGACATGCGCGGCGGTCGCGACTACGATTCGAAATGGGGCGAGCGGATGAAGGGCACTGGCCCGATGGCCTGGACCATCGGCCGCCGCTTCGAGATCGCCTGTGACAGGCTCGGCCTGAACAAGCGGCGTTCCAAGCTGACGACGGATCATTTTGCCAGGCCGAAACAGAACGGCGATCAGCTCAGCCTGTTCTGAGGCGTTGTTGCATCCTCGACCGCAATGACGGGGCTGCGGGACGACCGTCCCGCAGGATTGGGGGACCCTGATGAATAACGGGAATTGTCCGGGGTTCCAGGTTGCGCAACTGGGGCCGCTTGCGCACGATCCCGGCCATGATTCGGGACAAGTCCGCCAAAAAGCCGGCCGAAGACGCGCCACAGAAGGACGCTGCGACGAAGGCTGCGCCCGGCAAGGCAGCCAAGGCTTCAGCAGCTAAGCCTGCGGCTGGCAAGAAGCCTATCATCGCCGTCGCATCGCCGAGCTTCCGACGCGAGCGCGCGCTGATCAAGCGCGGCATCTGGCCGGTCGCCGGCTGCGACGAAGCCGGCCGCGGGCCGCTCGCGGGGCCCGTGGTGGCGGCCGCGGTGATTCTCGACCCCGACCGTATTCCGCGCGGTATCGATGATTCCAAGCGCCTGACGGCGGAGGAGCGCGAAAAGCTGTTCGACAAGATCTGCGCTACCGCGCAGGTCTCGGTTGCCGTCGCCTCGCGCGCCCGCATCGACCGCGACAACATATTGCGCGCCTCGCTATGGGCGCTGAAGCGCGCTGTGGTGGCGCTGCCAGAGCCGCCCCGGCATGTCTTCGTCGACGGCCGTGACCGCCTCGATACGGTCTGCGACTGCGAGGCCGTGATCGGCGGCGACGGCATCGTGCTGTCGATTGCAGCGGCCTCCATCGTCGCCAAGGTGACGCGCGACCGTCTGATGTGCGCGCTGGCGCAGGACTGCCCCGGCTACGGTTTCGAGCAGCACAAGGGCTACGGCGTTCCGGAGCATCTCGACGCCCTCGACCGCCTCGGCCCCACGACCCATCACCGCAGCTTCTTCGCTCCCGTTGCCGCCGCCCGCGCCAAGCATATGCCCTGGACGGTCGAGCCGGTGCAGGACTTGTTCTCTGTCACCGAGGTCGAGGTGCAGGTCGAAGCGAGCGTGGAGGTCGACGCGTCGGCAAATCTCTAAGATCTCGTTCCGGCTTCAGCAGGAGAGGGAGACGACTCGGTTGCCACAACGCGTGCTGCGCTTTATCAAAACACAGGTGAGCGAATAGGGCCGGCTGGACGGGTTGGCTGCATCTTTCGGACGTTGCATGCGGTTTACCTCCCTGGTCATCGAGCTCATTCGCGCCCGGCCGCGGCTGATCGTGTGGATTGCGGTGCTACTCCAGGCCGCGATGTGGCTGTTCGTGGCGCTGGTGTTCTACCGCAGCCCGCCCGGCAGCCTCTCGACGCTGCTGGCCTTCGGCCGCGAATACCAGGTCGGCACCGATCTCGGGCCGCCCTTGCCGGTCTGGCTTGCCGACATCGCCTATCGCGTCGCTGGCGGCCACATGCTCGGCGTCTATGTGCTGGCCCAGCTCTGCGAGATCACAACCTTCATCGCGCTTTATCATCTTTCCCGCGCCGTGGTCGGCTCGCAGCAGGCGGTGCTGGCCGTGCTGCTGACCATGACGGTGCTGGCCTTCTCGTCGCCGGCGCTCGATTTCGGTCCGCTGGTGCTGGCGCGGCCGCTCTGGGCGCTGCTGCTGCTGCACTCCTGGCAAATCATCGGCCAGCGCCGCGGCAATGCCTGGTTCGCCTGGTCGATCGAGGCAGGCCTGCTACTGCTGACCACGCCTGCGGCGATCTTCCTGCTCCTGTTGCTCGTCGTCTTTGCGATCTCGACGGCCGGCGGCCGGCGGACATTGCGTGCGCTCGATCCGCTGTTCGCGCTGATCGTCGTCGCCGTGCTGGCGCTGCCCTATGCGGTCTGGCTGATGCGCGCCGAGGCGCTGGTCTTGCCGGCATTGCCGCAGGTCGCTGAGCTGAAGGCCCGCGCGCTGCACGCCGCGTGGTTGCTCGGCGGGCTCGTGCTCGGCGCGGCGGCGATCCCGGCGCTGACCTTCCTCAACACCCGCCTGTTCGTCGCCAAGGGCGAGGAGGCGCCGATCATCTACCGGCCGCCGGTCGAGCCGCTCGCGCGCAATTTCGTCTATTTCTTTGCGCTGGCCCCGGCGCTCGGCGCGGTCCTGATCTCCGGCGTCCTTGGGCTCGATTCCGTCGTCGGCGGCGCCGGTGTCGTGCTCGTCATGTCGGGGCTTGCCGTGGTCGTGGTGGCCGGCGACCTCATCGCGATCCGCCGCGCGCGGATGCTGCGCATGGTGTGGGCCGCCGCCGTCGTAGCGCCCGCGATCGGCGTCGTGCTCGCCGTGCTGTTCCAGCCCTTTACCGGCACCCATGAGATCGCGACCTCGATGCCGGCGCGCGCGATCTCGGATTTCTTCGACGAGAGCTTTGCCCGCCGCACCAATCATCGCCTGCGCGCGGTCGCCGGCGAGACCAAGCTTGCGAGCCTGATCGCGCTGCATTCGGGCCGACCGCATCTGTTCATCGACGCCCAGCCCGCGCGTACGCCGTGGATGACGCCGGCGCGATTCAGCGAGACCGGTGGCGTCGTGGTCTGGCGCGCCTCCGACACCGCCGGCACCCCGCCGCCCGAAATCCTCGCGCGCTTCCCCGGCATCGTGCCGGAAGTGCCTCGCGCCTTCGAATGGCTCGTGACCGGACGCCAGCAACTGTTGCGCGTCGGCTGGGCGATCGTGCGGCCGAAGGGGATGTAGCTCCTCTCGTGCCCCGGACGCAGCGCGGCATGCAATGCTGCGCTGCTGAGCCGGGGCCAATCTTTCAGCCGAGAAATGGGTCCCGGCTCTGCGAAGCAGCGCTGTCGCGCTGCATCGCGTCCGGGACACGAGAGGATTATCCCGCCAGCACCTTCGCGATCGCGCGCAGTTCCTGCCAGGCCAGCCGCTTGTACGAGGGCGAGCGCAATAGATAGGCCGGGTGGAAAGTCGGCAGCGCGCGGATGGTGCGCGCGCCCGTCTCGTAGTCGAACCAGCGGCCACGGGTACGCATGATGCCTTCGCGCGTCGAGAGCAGCGTCTGCGTCGAGGGATTGCCGAGCGTCACCAGCACATCCGGGTTTACGAGCTCAATATGGCGCTGGATGAAGGGCAGGCAGATCTGCGTCTCCTGCGGCGTCGGCGTGCGGTTGCCCGGCGGCCGCCACGGAATCACGTTGGCGATGTAGGCGGTCGTGCGGTTGAGCCCGATCGCGCCGATCATGAGGTCGAGCAGCTTTCCGCTGCGTCCGACGAATGGAAGCCCCTCGAGGTCTTCGTCGCGGCCGGGCGCCTCGCCAACGAACATGATGCGCGCCTGCGGATTGCCGTCGGCGAACACCAGCCGTGTCGCGGTGCGCTTCAGCGCGCAGCCCTCGAAGCCCTGCATCAGGTCGCGCAGCGCCTCCAGCGTCGGCGCCGTGCGCGCGGCTTCGCGCGCTGAGGCGATCGCAACGTCGGGCGCGGGTGCGGCCTCGCCGCGCATGACCGCGGGCGCGGGGACCGGCCGCGGCGCCTCAACCGGTGGTGCCGCGCGCGGGGCCGGAGGCGGCGCGTCCACTTCCGCCAGACGGTCAATTGGTTCCTCCGCGAGCGCGCAGTCGACCCCAGCCTCCAGATAGAAGGCCAGGAGCTCGCGGACGGTGGGTGCGGGTTCGGGGATCATGGGAAAGTCTGACTATTAGTTCAGTTTAGGCCGCCTTGCATCCCAGCGGAACGCATTTCCGTGGTTGTCCTACCCGGAAAAATCGGAAACAAGGGAGCGCAAATGACAAGGAACCGTCTCAAGGGCTGAGATCAGATGAGCACCGAAGAACTTCCCCCGCGCGAATCCATGGAATTCGACGTCGTCATCGTCGGCGCCGGCCCCTCGGGCCTGTCGGCCGCGATCCGGCTGAAGCAGCTCAACGCCGATCTCAACGTCGTCGTCGTGGAGAAGGGCTCGGAGGTCGGCGCACACATTCTGTCGGGCGCCGTGATCGACCCGGCCGGGCTCGACAAGCTGCTTCCCGACTGGCGCGAGGATTCCGACTGCCCGCTGAAAACGCAAGTCAAGGACGACCGCTTCTACTGGATGACGGGTGGCGGCGCGATCAAGCTGCCGAACTTCATGATGCCGCCGCTGATGAACAATCATCACTGCTATATCGGCTCGCTCGGCAATGTCTGCCGCTGGCTGGCGCGGAGGGCCGAGGCGCTCGGCGTCGAGATCTATCCGGGCTTTGCCGCCGCCGAGGTGCTCTATGACGACGAGGGCAAGGTCAAGGGCATCGCCACCGGCGACATGGGCATCGGCCGCGACGGCAAGCCGAAGGACTCCTTTACCCGTGGCATGGAATTGCTGGGCAAGTACACGCTGTTCGCCGAAGGCGCGCGCGGCAGCCTGACCAAGCAGCTCATCGCGAAGTTCGCGCTGGATTCCAAGAGCGAGCCGACGAAGTTCGGCATCGGCCTCAAGGAGGTCTGGCAGATCGATCCCGCCAAGCACCAGAAGGGCATGATCCAGCATTCCTTCGGCTGGCCGCTCGACCTGAAGACCGGCGGCGGCTCGTTCCTCTATCACTACGACGATAATCTCGTCGCCGTCGGCTTCGTCGTGCACTTGAACTACGACGATCCGTATCTGTCGCCGTTCGACGAGTTCCAGCGCTTCAAGACCCATCCTTCTATCCGCGGCACCTTCGAAGGCGGCAAGCGGCTCGCCTATGGCGCCCGCGCCATCACCGAGGGGGGCTACCAGTCGGTGCCGAAGCTCACCTTCCCCGGCGGCGCGCTGATCGGCTGCGCGGCCGGCTTCGTCAACGTGCCCCGCATCAAGGGCGTGCACAATGCGATGGGCACCGGCATGCTCGCCGCCGACCATGTCGCGGCCGCGCTCGCCGCCGATCGCGCCAATGACGAGATCATCGATTACGAGAACGCCTGGCGCTCCTCCTCCGTCGGTAAGGACCTGTTCCTGGTCCGCAACGTCAAGCCGCTGTGGTCGAAGTTCGGCACCGTGCTCGGCGTCGCGCTCGGCGGCCTCGACATGTGGTGCAACACGCTGTTCGGGACCTCGCTGTTCGGTACCCAGTCGCATGCGAAGCCCGACCGCGCGACGCTCGACCCGGCGAAGCAGCACGCGCCGAGGAACTATCCGAAGCCGGACGGCAAGATCTCCTTCGACAAGCTGTCGTCGGTGTTCCTGTCCAACACCAATCATGAAGAGGACCAGCCGGTTCATCTCAGGGTGGCCGACATGAACCTCCAGAAGACGTCCGAGCACGATGTCTTCGCCGGTCCCTCGAATCGCTATTGTCCGGCCGGCGTCTATGAGTGGGTCGAGGAAGGTTCGGGCCCGCGCTACCAGATCAACGCCCAGAACTGCGTCCACTGCAAAACCTGCGACGTGAAGGACCCCAACGGCAACATCACCTGGGTTCCCCCGGAGGGCGGCGGCGGTCCGAACTACGAGGCCATGTAAGGGCGCCAAGTGGCCAAATAGGTCACAAAGGTTGACGTCGCGCACGTTCGCGTGAGAACGGGGGCGCAGCGTGCGGTCGCGGCCACGATAAGGCCATAGTGGCGGCGTCTTGGGACGTAACAGGCCGATTTGGGGTGTGCGCAGGGGACCGCATGCCCGAATCCTTGCGGTGAAGCGCCAAAAGCGGCATTGTCCGGCCCGACGGTTCCGGGTCCCGATGCGGCCGGTCGCGTTGGCATGCGAGACGGCCTTCTGCTGCAAACCCAGGCACTTCCAACTCAAGGCGAGCCCTGATGTCTTTAAATCGTTTCAACCGCTGGACTGTTGCTGCCATCGCCCTCATGGGCACAGCGATCGCGACGGTCCCCGGGGCGGTCCTGGCGCAGACGCCGGATCATCCGTCCGATACGGCGGCACAGTTTCCGACCCGAAACGATCTGAAGTCGCTCACTACCTCCGGCAGCTATCTCGCCGCCCGCCACGCCAGCGTCGAGCGCGATGCGGCCTCCGCCGCCGCCTTCTACCGATCGGCGCTCCGCACCGACCCCAAGAACAACGAGCTGCTCGACCGCGCCTTCATCTCCTCGGTCGCCGACGGTGACATTGACGAGGCGGTCAAGCTCGCCGAGCGCGTCCTCACCATCGACAAGACCAACCGCGTCGCGCGCCTCGTCGTCGGCGTGCGTGATCTCAAGCTGAAGAAGTACGCATCCGCGCAGACCAACATCAACCAGTCGATCCGCGGTCCGATCACCGATCTCGTCGCCACGCTGCTGTCGGGATGGGCCGCTTATGGTGCGGGCGATGCCAAGGGTGGTGTCGCCACCATCGACAAGCTGGCTGGTCCGGAATGGTATCCGCTGTTCAAGGATCTGCACACCGGCATGATCCTCGAGCTCGCCGGCAAGGAGAAGGACGCGGGCACGCGCTTCGAGCGCGCCTACAAGCTCGACGATTCCATGCTGCGCGTCACCGAGGCCTATGCGCGCTGGCTGTCGCGCAACAAGGATTCCGCCGCCGCGATCACGGTCTATGAGGCCTTCGACAAGAAGCTGGCCCGCCATCCGCTGATCGTAGAAGGCCTGCGCGAGACCCGCGCCGGCAAGAAGATGCCGCCGCTGGTCGATTCCGCGCAGGCCGGCGCCGCCGAAGCGCTCTACGGCATCGGCGCCACGCTGACCCGCCGCGGCGGCGAGGATCTGGCGCTTGTCTATCTCCAGCTCTCGCTCTATCTCCAGCCCACTCATCCGCTGGCGCTGCTCTCGCTCGCCGACCTCTATGAGTCGGTGAAGCGGCCGCAGATGGCGATCAAGGTCTATGAGCGCGTGCCGTCGAGCTCGCCTCTGAAGCGCAACGCGCAGATCCAGCTTGCCATTGACCTCGATTCCGCCGACCGCACCGACGAGGCGATCAAGATCCTCAAGGGCGTCACATCAGACGATTCCAAGGATCTCGAAGCCATCATGGCGCTCGGCAATATCGAGCGCGGCCGCAAGAAGTTCGGCGACTGCGGTGCGACCTATTCGCAGGGCATCGACGTGCTGCCGGCCGGCGCCGACAAGACCAACAGCGTCTGGTACTATTATCGCGGCATCTGCGAGGAGCGCTCCAAGCAGTGGAGCCAGGCCGAAGCCGACATGAAGAAGGCGCTCGAACTGCAGCCCGACCAGCCGCATGTCCTCAACTATCTCGGCTATTCCTGGATCGACCAGGGCGTGAACCTCGACGAAGGCATGAAGATGATCAAGCGGGCCGTCGAGCAGCGCCCGGATGACGGCTACATCGTCGATTCCCTCGGCTGGGCCTATTACCGCATCGGCAATTACGAGGAGGCGGTGAAGAACCTTGAGCGCGCGATCGATCTGAAGCCCGAGGATCCCACCATCAACGATCACCTTGGCGACGCCTATTGGCGCGTCGGCCGTACGCTGGAAGCCAAATTCCAATGGTCGCACGCCCGCGATCTCAAGCCCGAGCCGGATGACCTTCCGAAGATCGAGGCCAAGATCGCCAACGGTCTCACCGACGACAATTCGAACTCTTCGGCCGCGCAGGCGGAAAAGAAGAAGGACGACGGCAAGGGCGGTTGATCCGAACAAGGGGCAAGGGGTCGTCGCGAATGCCGGCGTTGATTGAAGAGGGACGGGCGAAGGTCAATTTGAGCCTTCGCGTGGTCGGCCGTCGTGCCGATGGCTATCATGATCTCGAAAGCGTGGTCGCGTTTGCCGACTGTGCCGACCGGCTCACGCTAGAACCCGGCGGCGAGTTGAAGCTCGCCACCACGGGGCCGCTAGCCGCAGCTTGTGGCGATGCCGCCGACAATCTCGTGTTCAAGGCTGCCAAGCTGTTGGCCGAGGCCGTGCCGAACCTGAAGCTCGGTGCTTTCGCGCTCGACAAGGTGCTCCCCGTCGCGGCCGGTATCGGCGGCGGGTCGGCGGACGCGGCGGCGGCGTTGCGGCTGCTCGCGCGCCTCAACGATTTGCCGCTCGATGATCTCCGCCTGCGACAGGTCGCGCTCGCGACCGGCGCCGATGTGCCGGTGTGCCTGTTCTCGCGCGCCTGCGACATGACCGGTGTCGGCGAGCAACTGCTGCCGCTGAAGCTCCCGAGCATGCCCTGCGTGATGGTCAATCCGCGCGTGCCGGTCGCGACCAAGGACGTGTTCCAGGCGCTGGGCCTGCGCAACGGCGAGCTTCTGGTCGGCGCCAGCGACGTCCTCGAAGCCCCGGCCTGGCCGGAAGAGGGGGCGTCCATCGCCGACTGGGTCGGTGTCCTCGAGACCGTTGCCAACGACCTCGAAGCGCCTGCGATGCGTATCGAGCCGGTGATTGGCGACGAGCTGCAAGCTCTGCGTAGCTCTGCCGGCGTCAAGCTCGCCCGCATGTCCGGCTCAGGCGCGACCTGCTTTGCGATCTTCGGTGCGCCGGCCGACGCCCATGCGGCGGCTGAAAGGATCCGCAGGGATCACTCCGGCTGGTGGGTGCATGCGGGGACGTTGAGCTAGGTCACTGCCCGTCATTGCGAGCGCTGGTGCGTAGCCCGGATGAGCGAAGCGACATCCGGGGTTCTTCATAGTGGCTTCCCGCATATCGCTGCGCTCATGCGGGCTACGATTCCGAGCTAACCCGCGACGTCTTCAGCCAGTCCGAGAAACCGCCGGATCGCACCTAGCACCTCTTGCGGCTTGTCATGCTGCAGCCAGTGCCCCGCGCCGGCGATGGTCTCGATGCGCGCCTGCCGGAAATAGTGCTCCAGGCCTGCCGCCTTGGCGCCAGCCAGAAAGCTTTCGCCGGCATTCAACAGCAGCGTCGGGCAGGCGATGCGCGACCAGAGTTCGACGTGATCATCCGGCCAGAGCCGGTGCGGCGCACTGGCGCGCTGATAGGGATCGAACTTCCAGCTATAGGTGCCATCCTCGTTCTGCCGCGCGCCGTGCATGGCAAGGTGCAGCGCGAGCTCGCGGGACAGCCGTTTGTTGTGAAGCACCATCTGCGCGGCCGCGTCCTCGATCGTGCGATAGCGGCGCGGCGAGCGGTCGTGCAGCTTGTCGAGCTGTCTGATCCATTTGCTGATGCGCTCGTGCGCCGGGGGCTTCGGCGTACCCGGCAGGACGGTCACGCCGTCGAGCACCACCAACCGTGAGACCTGCTCGGGGAATGACCCTGAAAAGATAAGGCTCACCATGCCGCCCATCGAATGGCCGATGAGGGTGACCTTGGGCGCTGCGATGGTGCGGACGAGCTGCGCGAGATCGTAGACATACTCCGTCAGCGCGTAGCTGCCGCCCTTGGTCCAGTCGGAATCGCCATGTCCGCGCAGGTCGGGCGCGAGCACGTGAAAATCCGGTTGCAGCGACCGGGCGATGACGTCCCAGCTCCGGCAATGATCCCGGCCGCCGTGGACCAGGATGAGGGCTGGCGCGCCCTCGTTGCCCCAATCGGCATAATGCAGCCGCAGGCCGTGTGATTCGTAGTAGCGACTTTGCGGGGTAAGCATCGTCCGCTACCCATTCACTGGCCGCCGCGTCAGCGCGAGCGACAGGCCGAGGCCGGCGATGAAGACGCCGGAGCCTTGCGTGAGACGCCGCATCAGATGCGGCCTTCCGATCAGCTGCGTGCGCGTTGCGGAGGCCATCAGCACCACGACGACATCGGCGAGCGTGTTCAGCGTCACCGAGATCGCGCCGAGCACGACGAATTGCAGCGTGGGGTTTGGTCCCGCCGGATCAAGGAATTGCGGAATGAAGGCGAGGAAGAACGCAGCGGTCTTCGGATTCAGCGCCTCGACCAGCACGCCATCGCGGAACGCGCGCCTGTCGCCGACGGGCCCGTTATCGAGCGACAGCGTCCGGCCGGCGCTGCGAAACGTGCGGATGCCGAGCCAGACCAGATAAAGCGCACCGACGAACTTCACGGCGGCAAACAGCTCGGCGCTGGCGAGGATGATCGCGGAGATGCCGAGGCCGCCCGCCACGACATGAACAAGGCCTCCGAGCGCGGTGCCAGCGGTCGATGCGAAACCGCTGGCCCGCCCTTCCGACAAGGTCCGCGCCGCGACGTAGAAGATGCCGGGGCCGGGAATTGCCGCGATGAGAAATGCCGCTGCCAGGAACAGCCAGAAATTCGTGTCGCTCATCTCGCTCAATGCGAGCGAGCCAGACAGAACGCCACGACCTGCTCCAGCGCGCTCTTCATCGGCGAGGAGGGGAACAACGCCAGGGCGTCGACGGCCATGGCGCCGTAGTGCTGGGCGCGGACGAGCGTGTCCTCGAGCGCGCGGTACTTGTTCATCAGGCCGAGGGCGTGATCGAGATCGGTATCACCGATCTCGCCACGCTCCAGTGCCCGGATCCAGAAAGCGCGCTCGGTGTCATTGCCGCGGCGGAAGGCGAGCACGACAGGCAGCGTGATCTTGCCTTCGCGGAAATCGTCGCCGGTGTTCTTGCCGAGCTTGGCGCTCTTGCCGCCATAGTCGAGCACATCGTCGACGAGCTGGAAGGCGATGCCGAGATTCATGCCGACCGAGCGGCAGGCGGTCTGCTCGGCCTTCGGGCGATTGGCGATCACGGGGCCGACCTCGCAGGCCGCGGCGAACAGCTCGGCGGTCTTGCCGCGGATCACGGCGAGATATTCGTCCTCGGTGGTCGCGGTGTTCTTGGCGGCGGCCAACTGCATCACCTCGCCCTCGGCGATGGTCGCAGCCGCCGCGGAGAGGATGTCGAGCGCGCGGAGCGAGCCCACCTCGACCATCATGCGGAAGGCCTGGCCGAGCAGGAAGTCGCCGACCAGCACGCTCGCCTCGTTGCCCCAGAGCATACGCGCCGACAGCTTGCCGCGGCGCATCTCGCTCTCGTCGACGACGTCGTCGTGGAGCAGGGTCGCGGTGTGCATGAACTCGACGGAGGCCGCGAGCTTGATATGGCCGTCGCCGGCGTAACCAGCGAGATTGGCCATGGCCAGCGTCAGCATGGGGCGCAGGCGCTTGCCGCCGGAGGAGATCAGGTGGTTGGCCACCTCCGGGATCATGGTCACGTCGGAACCGGTCCGTGACAGAATCGTCGCGTTGACGCGCTCCATGTCGCCGGCAACAAGGGCAACCAGCTCTTCGATCGACGCGCCGGGAGTTTCGAAAGGTACTATGACGGCCACGCCGGTCTCCAATATTTGCCCCGGAAGGGCTATTCTGATCGAAAGACAATAGAAACTGGATGGGGATGCGGCAAGGGCCGCGGAACCATTGACATTACCGCTTAACCACCGTCAGGCAGGAGGCCTGTTTTGCGAGAGCTGGTTCGGACCAACGATATGGTGCTGGTGTCGGCGATCGGCGCCCTGCTCGACGGGGCCAAGATCCATCATCTGGTGCTCGACCAGAACATGAGCATCATCGAGGGCTCGCTCGGCATTTTACCCCGGCGGATCCTGGTCCATGAGGACGATGCCCAGGAGGCCCGGCAGCTCCTGACCGAAGCCGGCCTCAGCCACGAACTGCGCGGCGATGACTGAGGTCTTGCCCGACGTCACCGAGGATGCCTTTCTCGGCGGGCAGTTGCGCCTGAAGCAGAAGCGGTCCGGCCATCGCGCCGGGCACGACGCCATCCTGCTCGCGGCCGCGACGGAGGCGCGAGTGGACGACCATGTGGTCGATCTCGGCGCGGGTATCGGTACGGCCGGGCTTGCGTTGGCTCGGCGCGTCGCGGGGATCAGACTCAGTCTGGTCGAGATCAATCCGGAATTGGCAGAGCTGGCACGCGCCAATGCGGCCGCGAATGCGATTGCCGCCGAGGCGATCGTGCTCGACGTCACGGCCGATGCGCAGGCGTTTACGGCAAATGGGCTGTCGCCGGACAGCGTCGACGTGGCGCTGATGAACCCGCCTTTCAACGATCCGGCCCGGCATCGCGGTTCGCCCGACCAGGCGCGTTACACCGCGCATGTCGCGACCGACGAGACATTGAATGCATGGGTGCACGCGGCGCGGCGCATCCTCCGATCGAATGGCGCGCTGACCCTGATCTGGCGTGCAGATGGTATCGCAGAGATCCTGGCAGCGCTGTCACGCGGCTTCGGCAGCCTGTCGATCCTGCCGGTTCATGGCGAAGCGGGACGGCCTGCGATCCGTGTGCTGGTGCGCGCGGTCAAAGGCGGCAGGGCTCCGACGCGATTGCTGCCGGGGCTCATGCTCAACGACGAGGCACGCGTGCCCAAAAAAGAGGTGAAAGAGATTCTGGAGGGGAGAGCGGTCTTGCGGCTGGCGGAGCCGTGACGGCTTACTGCGGAAGCGATTCCGACTGCTGTTCTTGGGGGGAGGTCAGGCGAATTGCCATGAACAGTGCACCGATCAGCATCATCAGCAGATAGATTTTCATGGCGTTCTCCGCCGCCTCATTGCAGCCTCTCAACGGAGATTCTGCAAAACACGTTCCAGGCACTTCCAATGACAGTCGCGTGATAAGAAATGCTTAATCAGAGGTAACGGCATGGCCGAACAATTGAACGATCGTGAGAGTTCCGGCCTGGCCGACAAGCTCATGCAATATCTGCATCTGCCGGCGCGCTTCCGTCCCGGCGCCGTAGTCGTGCCGGTGGTCCGGCTGTCGGGCGTGATCGGAGCGGTGACGCCGCTCCGTCCCGGCATGACCCTTGCGGGCGTCGCGCGGGTGCTGGAGCGGGCGTTCGCCGTGCGCAATGCCAAGGCGGTGGCGCTGGTGATCAATTCGCCCGGCGGCTCTCCGGTGCAGTCGCGCCAGATCTATCTCCGCATCAAGCAACTCGCGGCGGAGAAGAAGCTGAAGGTCTTGGTGTTCGTCGAGGACGTCGCGGCCTCCGGCGGTTACATGATCGCCTGCGCCGGCGACGAGATCATCTGCGACCCGTCCTCGATCCTCGGCTCGATCGGCGTGGTCGGCGGCAGCTTCGGCTTCCAGGAGGCGATCAAGCGGCTCGGCATCGAGCGGCGCCTCTACACCGCCGGCGCGCACAAGGCGATGCTCGACCCGTTCCTGCCCGAAAACCCCGACGACGTCGCGAAGCTGAAGGCGCTCCAGCGCGAGATCCACCAGATCTTCATCGCGCTGGTGAAGGAGAGCCGCGGCGCGCGGCTCAAGGGCGCGGACGACACCCTGTTCACGGGCGAATACTGGGCCGGCGAGAGCGCGATCGCGCTGGGATTGGCCGATGGGATCGGCGATCTCCGCTCAACTCTTCGTGCCCGTTATGGCGAGAAGGTTCTCACCCCCGTGATCGCCCAGCCGACCGGCCTGCTCTCCGGCCTTTTCGGGCGGAAATCGCCCGGCGCGGGCCAGCTTTCGGCCATGGAATCAATAGCCAGCCTGCCGGACGAGCTGATCTCGGCGGTCGAAACCCGCGCGATTTGGGCGAAATTCGGGTTCTAGGAGGAACCCTCCCGCGCCATTTGGTCCGGGGTTAACCCGATTGCGGCTCAGGCCCGTCTGCGCGACAATACGCGTGGGGGCTGAGCATTGAACAAGGATCGACCGATGCCGCCGTTCGTCGCTTTCGCAGGCGTCCTGGGCGGGCTTGCCGTAGTCCGCTGGGCCTACAAGACCGCTGTCCGGATCAACCAGGAGCTGGAGGAGATGCGACTGTCGCGTGTCGCTGAAACCGCTCCTATGGGGAACATCCAGACGCTGAAGCGTGACCCCGTGACCGGAGCCTATCGTCCGGGGTAGCTCTCTCCGCGCGCAAGGTGCGCTCCCTCTCCCGCTTGCGGCGCTTGCGGGGGAGGGGTGGGGAGGGGGTCTCTCCCAGGCGAGACTGCCCGAGAGGATAAAGCCCTTACCCGGCGCTCTTGCGAGCGCCGACCTCTCCCGCAAGCGGGAGAGGCAAGAAGCAGCCCCTTTGCCTTGATTCCCATGCCCGCCGTCGATACGGTCCCGCGCGATTCATCCCCCCGCGAGAGCCTGATCTGACGATGGACGCCTCATTGCCCGCCCCTATGCGCCCGGAACGCTCGTTCCAGGGCTTTATCCTCGCGCTCCAGCGGTTCTGGGCCGAGCAGGGCTGCGTGATCCTGCAGCCCTACGACATGGAGATGGGCGCGGGTACCTTCCATCCGGCGACCACCCTGCGCGCGCTCGGGCCAAAACCCTGGAACGCTGCCTATGTGCAGCCCTCGCGCCGGCCCAAGGATGGGCGCTACGGCGAGAACCCCAACCGGATGCAGCACTACTACCAGTTTCAGGTGATCATGAAGCCGTCGCCGCCGAACCTTCAGGAGTTGTACCTGAAGTCGCTCGCCGTGATCGGTATCGATTCCGCCGTGCATGACATCCGCTTCGTCGAGGACGATTGGGAGAGCCCGACGCTCGGCGCCTGGGGCTTGGGGTGGGAGTGCTGGTGCGACGGCATGGAAGTGAGCCAGTTCACCTATTTCCAGCAGGTCGCGGGCTTCGAATGCGCGCCGGTCGCGGGCGAGCTCACCTATGGGCTCGAACGCCTCGCGATGTATGTGCAGGGCGTCGACCGCGTCTACGACCTCAACTTCAACGGCCTCGAGGGCGATGCCAAGGTCACCTATGGCGACGTCTTCCTGCAGGCCGAGCGGGAATATTCGAAGCACAATTTCGAAGTCGCCGACACCGCGATGCTGTTCGAGCAGTTCAAGATGGCCGAGGCGGCCTGCAGGAAATATCTCGATGCAGGCTGGCAAAATAATTCTGAGTCCGGCAAGCGCGAGGCGCATCTGATGGCGCTGCCGGCCTACGACCAGTGCATCAAGGCGAGCCACGTCTTCAACCTGCTCGATGCGCGCGGCGTGATCTCGGTGACAGAGCGGCAGAGCTACATTTTCCGCGTGCGTGAACTGGCCAAAGCCTGTGGTGAAGCCTGGTTGCACACCGAAGCCGGTGGAGCAGCCTGATGCCCGATCTGTTGCTTGAACTCTTCTCGGAAGAAATCCCCGCGCGCATGCAGGCCAAGGCGGCCGACGATCTGCGCCGCATGGTCACCGACAAGCTCGTCGCCGAAGGCCTCGTCTATGACGGCGCGAAGGCGTTCGCGACGCCGCGCCGCCTTGCGCTGACCGTGCACGGCATTCCGGTGCGCCAGCCCGACCTGAAGGAAGAGCGCCGCGGTCCGCGCGTCGGCGGGCCCGAGCCCGCAATTCAGGGCTTTCTGAAGGCCACCGGCCTTGCCTCGCTCAGCGAAGCAAAGATCCAGAGCGACAAGAAGGGCGACTTTTACATCGCGCTGATCGAGAAGCCGGGTCGCCCGGCGATCGACGTGCTCGCCGAGATTCTGCCGGTCATCATCCGTACCTTCCCCTGGCCGAAGTCGATGCGCTGGGGCGCGCGTTCGGCGAAGTCCGGCTCGCTGAACTGGGTGCGTCCGCTGCACGCGATCACCGCGACCTTCGGGTTAGAGACCGAAGAGCCCGATGTCGTGAAATTCTCGGTCGAGGGCATCGAGGCCGGCCAGACCACTTACGGCCATCGCTTCCTCGCGCCGTCAGCGATTCCCGTGCGGCGCTTCGAGGACTACGAAGCGAAGCTGCTCGCCGCGAAGGTCGTGCTCGACCCCGAGCGCCGCAAGGACGCGATCATCACCGACGCCAAGCAGCTTGCGTTCGCGCAAGGCTTTGACCTGGTCGAGGACCAGAACCTGCTCGACGAGGTCGCGGGCCTCGTCGAATGGCCGGTCGTGCTGATGGGTTCGTTCGACCAGGAATTCTTGGCGACGCCTGCGGAAGTCATCCGCGCCACCATCCGCAACAACCAGAAGTGCTTTGTCGTCAGCGATCCCAAAACAGGGAAGCTCGCCAACAAGTTCATCCTGGTCGCCAACATCGAGGCGACCGACGGCGGCAAGACCATCATCGCCGGCAACGAGCGCGTGATCCGCGCGCGGCTGAGCGACGCGAAGTTCTTCTACGAGACGGACCTCAAGACGAGGCTCGAGGACCGTCTGCCGAAGTTCGATCAGATCGTGTTTCACGAGAAACTCGGTACACAGGCCGAGCGGATTGAGCGTATCGAACGGCTCGCCGCCGAGATCGCGCCGCTCGTCGGCGCCGATGTCGCCAAGGCCAAGCGCGCCGCGCACCTCGCCAAGGCGGATTTGCTGACCGAAGTCGTCGGCGAATTCCCGGAGGTGCAGGGCCTGATGGGCAAGTACTACGCGCTGGCGCAGGGCGAGGACGCTTCCGTCGCCGCCGCCTGCGAGGAGCACTACAAGCCGCAGGGCCCTGCCGATCGCGTGCCGACCGATCCGGTCAGCGTGGCAGTGGCGCTCGCGGACAAGCTCGATACGCTCGTCGGCTTCTGGGCGATCGACGAGAAACCAACGGGAAGCAAGGACCCGTATGCGCTCCGGCGGGCTGCACTGGGTGTGATCAGGCTGATCGCCGAAAATGCGCTTCGGTTGTCGCTGATGAAGGCGGCTGAGTCTGCAATCGCAGGATTGCGGGAAATTGGTACGCCACAGGCACTCATTGACCCTGATAAAGTTCCGAGCGACCTTCTCGCCTTCTTCGCCGACCGCCTCAAGGTGCAGCTTCGCGAGCAGGGCGCGCGTCACGATCTCGTCGATGCCGTGTTCGCGCTCGGCGGCCAGGACGACCTCCTGATGATCGTCCGCCGCGTCGACGCGCTCGGCAAGTTCCTCGATAGCGATGACGGCAAGAATTTGCTCGCCGGCACCAAGCGCGCCAGCAACATCCTCTCGATTGAAGAAAAGAAGGACAAGCGCACGTTCGACGGTGCGCCGGACGCTGCGCTCTACAGCCTCGGCGAGGAGAAGGCGCTGGCGAAGGCGATCGGCGAGGTGAAGGCGGAAGCAAGCGCTGCTGTCGCTAGGGAAGACTTTGCTGCCGCAATGAGCGCGATGGCGAAGTTGCGCCCGCCGGTCGATGCGTTCTTCGACAAGGTTCGCGTCAACGACGACGATGCGAAGGTGCGTGAGAACCGACTGAAGCTGCTGAATGAAATCCGCAGCGCGACGCGTGCTGTGGCGGATTTTTCGAAGATCCAGGATTGAGCTCTCGTGCCCCGGACGCAGCGCAGCGCTTCTTCAGCGGTGCGCTGCAGAGCCGGGGCCCATGTCAGCCGCATAAGATTCTGGGTCCCGGGTCGCGCTTCGCTTGCCCGGGACACGAAAGCACACGAGCGCAAAAAAGCCCCACCCGGTGGGGGGAGACCGGGCAGGGCCTGATGTCCGATTTAACGCTGCTCGCATCAGCCTGATGTGGCGCGCCGGACATCGAGTTGAACGCGTGGCTAGTCCATCACCTCGACGATGCGCCGCGAGCGCGGCTCGACCAGCACGGTCTCGCCGTTCACGACGGTGTAGCGATACGTCGTCGCGCCGAAACGTTGCGGCACGTCATAATAAGTGATGCCGCTTTCGGGTAACGTGGTGCCGACCACGACTCGATCCGGAATGCTGAACGCAGGCACACGTTGTTCAACGACATACTCGCGGAAAGCCGGGCGCTGTTCGATCGCGATGGTCGGACCGCCATCGATCACGACGGGCGCGCGTCCCACCGTGATTCCGGTTTGCGCCTGCGCCGCGACGGGCGAGCCGATCGCGGCCGCGAGCGCTGCAAGTGCAAGAATCCTGTTCCGCATGGACAACTCCTTCGACGTGATTTCGGAAACGCCAGTGGCGCGACCGGTTGCCAATGCATGCGTGCTGGCAATGTTCCGGGAAAAGCCCCGCCGCATTCGCGGCAATTTCGCGCAGTTTTCGCGAAGGCGGGAACTCGTACGCGGCTTGCGCGTCTCTACCCGCGGAACGCGGTCCGCTATGATCCGGCCGCGATTCGCATCACCCCACAGAAAGACAATCCATGCACATCACTGTCGCCCACATTTCGCCGATTCTGTCGTTGATTGCGGGTGTGCTCATCCTGATCATGCCACGACTCCTCAATCTGATCGTCGCGATCTTCCTCATCATCAACGGCGCGATCGGGCTTGGACTCCTGAAGTGGCTCCACCTATAGCTCCAGGGGGGCATTTTCCGGAACAGTTCGACTTGCGCGGGCCCGCCCAAAATGGTGTAAGGCCCGCGATTTCCCCTTCCTCTCGCAGGTTGTGTGCAAGCTATGGCCAAAGCCGCCTCGAAGCCTAAGAAAATGCAAGCGAAATCAAAAGCCTCCGCCGGGACGAAAGCCCCGCCGGCGGCCCGCAAAACGGTCGCCAAGAGCGCTCCGAAGCCGGTCGCCAAGCCGGCTGTGAAGCCCGCTGCGAAGGCTGCGACCAAGCCGGTTGCGCCAAAGGTTGCCGCCAAGGTCGCTGCGAAGCCTGCTCCGGGCAAGGCCGCACCAAGCGTGGCCAAGGCCGGCAAGTGGGTCTTCACGTTCGGTGATGGCAAGGCTGAAGGCCGGACGGAGATGCGCGACCTGCTCGGCGGCAAGGGCGCCAACCTCGCCGAGATGGCCAATCTCGGCCTGCCGGTGCCTCCGGGCTTCACCATCCCGACCTCGGTCTGCACCTACTTCTACGCACACGACAAGTCCTATCCCAAGGAGCTTCAGTCGCAGGTTGAGAAGGCGCTGGACCATGTCGGCAAGTTGACCGGCAAGGTGTTCGGCGACACCAGGAACCCCCTGCTCGTGTCCGTGCGCTCCGGCGCGCGCGCCTCGATGCCGGGCATGATGGACACCGTGCTCAATCTCGGTCTGAACGACGAGACCGTGGAAGCGCTCTCGGAACTGTCGGGCGACCGTCGCTTCGCCTATGACAGTTATCGCCGCTTCATCACCATGTATTCGGACGTGGTGCTCGGCTTCGAGCATCATCACTTCGAGGAAATTCTCGACACCTTCAAGGACAGCCAGGGCTACACCCTCGACACCGATCTGTCCGCCGAGGACTGGGTCGAACTGGTCGGCAAGTACAAGGATGCGGTCGCGCGCGAGACGGGCAAGGATTTCCCGCAGGATCCGCACGACCAGCTCTGGGGCGCGATTGGCGCAGTGTTTTCATCCTGGATGAACGCGCGCGCGGTGACCTACCGCAAGCTGCACGACATTCCCGAATCCTGGGGCACCGCGGTCAACGTGCAGGCCATGGTGTTCGGCAACATGGGCGAGACGTCGGCGACCGGCGTCGCCTTCACCCGCAACCCCTCGACCGGCGAGAGCAAGCTCTACGGCGAGTTCCTGATCAACGCGCAAGGCGAGGACGTGGTGGCGGGCATCCGCACGCCGCAGGACATCACCGAGGAGGCGCGGAAGGAATCGGGCTCCGACAAGGCCTCGATGGAATCGGCGATGCCGGAGGCCTTCAAGGAACTGACGCGGATCTACACGCTGCTCGAGAAGCACTACCGCGACATGCAGGACATGGAGTTCACGGTCGAGCAGGGTAAGCTCTGGATGCTCCAGACCCGCGGCGGCAAGCGCACTGCGAAAGCGGCGCTGCGCATCGCGGTCGAGCTTGCCAACGAAGGTCTGATCTCGAAGAAGGAAGCGGTGACGCGGATCGATCCGGCGTCGCTCGACCAGCTCCTGCATCCGACCATCGATCCCGACGCCAAGCGCGACGTGATCGCGACCGGCCTGCCGGCCTCGCCCGGTGCAGCCTCCGGCGAGATCGTGTTCTCCTCGGATGAAGCGGCCAAGCTTCAGGCCGACGGCCGTAAGGTGATTCTGGTCCGCATCGAGACCAGCCCCGAAGACATCCACGGCATGCATGCCGCTGAAGGCATCTTGACCACGCGCGGCGGCATGACTTCGCATGCTGCGGTGGTTGCGCGCGGCATGGGCAAGCCCTGCGTCTCCGGCTGCGGCACCATCCGCGTCGACTACGGCCGCGGCACCATGAGCATCGGCTCGCGCACCTTCAAGACCGGCGACGTCATCACCATCGACGGCTCGCTCGGCCAGGTGCTCGCCGGCCGCATGCCGATGATCGAGCCGGAGCTCTCCGGCGAGTTCGGCACGCTGATGAACTGGGCCGACCAGGTCCGCAAGATCGGCGTGCGCGTCAATGCCGACACGCCGGACGATGCGCGCACCGCGCTCAAGTTCGGCGCGGAGGGCATCGGCCTCTGCCGTACCGAGCACATGTTCTTCGAGGAGACGCGCATCCGCACGGTGCGCGAGATGATCCTCTCCGAGGACGAGCAGGCGCGCCGCGCCGCGCTCGCCAAGCTGCTGCCGATGCAGCGCGCCGACTTCGTCGAGTTGTTCGAGATCATGAAGGGGCTTCCCGTCACGATCCGCCTGCTCGATCCGCCGCTCCACGAATTCCTGCCGCACACCCATGCCGAGGTCGAGGAAGTGGCGCGCGCCATGAACACCGATCCGCGGCGCCTGGCCGACCGCGCGCGCGAGCTCTCGGAGTTCAATCCGATGCTCGGCTTCCGTGGCTGCCGTATCGCGATCGCATATCCCGAGATCGCCGAGATGCAGGCGCGCGCGATCTTCGAGGCGGCCGTCGAGGCGCAGCGGCGCACCGGCAAGGCCGTCGGCCTCGAGGTGATGGTGCCGTTGATCGCGACCAAGGCCGAGCTCGATCTCGTCAAGGCGCGGATCGATGCGACCGCGCAGGCCGTCATGCGGGACACCAACACCAAGCTCGCCTATCAGGTCGGTACCATGATCGAGCTGCCGCGGGCCTGCCTGCTCGCGGGAGAGATCGCCGAGAGCGCCGAGTTCTTCTCCTTCGGCACCAACGACCTCACCCAGACGACCTATGGCATCAGCCGCGACGATGCGGCGAGCTTCCTCGGTCCCTACGTGACCAAGGGCATCCTCGCGGTCGATCCCTTCATCTCGCTCGACCAGGAGGGGGTCGGCGAGCTGATCAAGATCGGCGTCGCGCGCGGTCGCAAGACGCGCGCCTCGCTCAAGATGGGGATCTGCGGCGAGCACGGCGGCGATCCTGCGTCCGTCGCCTTCTGCAACGCGGTCGGCCTCGACTACGTCTCCTGCTCGCCCTACCGCGTGCCAATCGCCCGTCTTGCGGCAGCGCAGGCCGCGCTCGGCAAAGCGGCCGCGAGCCAGGCGTAAGCGAAGAGTCGAAATGCTGGATGCGAGAGAGGGGGGCCAAACCCGCCTCTTTCGTCTTGGGCGACACCGTCTCCACATCGTCATTGCAATGACGGCGGAAGGAACCGCGCGTGTCCCGTAATGAGACGCGCCGTCAAGAGTTCCTTCACCATTCGCGTTGACCGAATGTTTACCGCTTCACGTGAGGAGGCATTTACCAGCTCGCGCGATCACTTCGTGAAGGCACCTGTGTTCGCTTGAGTGTGCCGTGCGCGCAACGGCGATTAACGCCCCGGCAACCTAAATCGGATACTTACGACAAAGATCGAATTGCACGGATGTGCCGACTTCGATCAGACGAGCGTGAGCGTATCGATGTTTGTGTTGCGTAACCATCCGAAGGGCGTGCGGTTCGCGTCCTTCGGAATCGGTCTCTGCATCTTCGCATTGATGCCGAGAGAGACCGGTTATCAGGACATTGCCTCTCTGCTGGCGCGTCAGCCCGGCGTCGCCGAACGTTGGCAGAAGCAGGTGTTTTCTGCGGCGTCCTCGATTCAGCTCGCCACCTACAGTTTCTCCCGGCCGATCGGAACTTCGGTTCCGCAGAGCGCGATGGTTCGCCTCGCAAGCCTCGATGGCCGCGACGTCACCGGCGCGATCAGCCGCAATCCGGCACTCCAGGCGCCGCCGCGCTACCAGGCCGCCGATTTTCCCAAGGTCGATCGCGCTCTGAAGGGCGATCGCCTCGCCATTGTTGCGCCCACGCAGGCTCCCGCGACGGCCGCACCGACCACGGCTCCGGCGCAGGAGGATCCTGCGACGTCGAACAGCTCGGTGTTCGGCGCCAAGACCGTCGCCTTGCCGCAGGCGATGTCGCCGGAGTCCGCGGCTACTCTCGATCCGGAACTCGAGGAAGCACTGCGTGCGCCGCCGCTGGCGCAATATACCAACCCGCCGCAGGCCAGTGACGCCGCGCGCCCGCTTGCGATCGAGCCGCTCGAAGCGCTGAAGCAAGCGACCATTCCGGCTGCGCCGCCGCGCGATCCTTTCCGTGTGAAGACCTCGAACCTGTTCTTCGGCAGCTCCTCGCTCGGCGGCAGTCCCGAGAGCATCGAGAGCTGGGAGCCCGGTGCTGAGCCGCTGATCGTGATGCCTGATCCCGACATGAAGGTGACGGCCTCGCTGTCGCCACCGTCGGAGGACGTTGCCAAGGACATCGAAAGCGGCGAGAGCGTCGCGCCGAAGGGCGAGGTCAACGCCGACAATCAGCGCGGCAAATCACCCGCGGAGCGGCTTGCGCTCGACGACAAGTCGCGTGCGAAGTCTGAAAAGTGTCTTGCCGAAGCCGTCTACTTCGAATCGCGCGGCGAGGCCGTGCGCGGGCAGATGGCGGTTGCGCAGGTGGTGATGAACCGCGTGTTCTCCGGCAAATATCCGGACACTGTGTGCGGCGTGGTCTACCAGAACAAGTATCGTCACCTGGCCTGCCAGTTCACCTTCGCCTGCGACAATAATCCCGACGTGATCCGCGAGCCCGAGATGTGGGAACGCGCGAAAAAGATCTCGAAGGCCATGCTCGACGGCCAGATCTGGCTGCCCGAAGTCGGCAAGTCCACGCACTATCACGCCTATTGGGTGCGTCCGTCCTGGGTCGCCGAGATGAAGAAGATGTACAAGTTCGGCGTGCACACCTTCTACCGGCCGCGCGCCTGGGGCGACGGCAGCGAGGAACCGAGCTGGGGCACGCCGGCGCAGACCGCCGCACTCTCTGCCGAACTTATCCAGGAAGCGAAGAGCTCCGCCGAGATGGGTGTGAGCGAGCGGCGGTAGTGCGCTCGCGGCTCATCCTTCGAGACGCCCGCCAATGCGGGCTCCTCAGGATGAGGTCTCGTTTCGCGGCGAGATCCCCGACCCTCATGGTGAGGAGCGCCGCCTTGCCGCGCGTCTCGAACCATGAGGCCGAGCATGTTCGCAGTTCACGCCTCGATATCGAGCGCGCAGTCGAAGTTTGGCGCCGAATGAGTCAGCGCGCCGGATGAGACGTAGTCGACGCCAGTTGCCGCGATCGCTGCGATCGACTCCAGCGTGACGCCGCCGGACGCTTCCAGGGCGACACGGCCTTCGGCGAGCCGCACCGCCTCGCGCAGCCTTGCAAGGTCCATGTTGTCGAGCAGCACGGCGTCAGCCATTCCGCTGTCCAGGACTTCGCGTAGTTGCGCCAGCGTATCCACCTCGATCTCGATCTTGACGAGATGGCCGGCATGGGCGCGGGCGCGCTCCAGCACGGGGCGGATGCCGCCGGCGACCGCGATATGGTTGTCCTTGATCAGGATCGCATCATCGAGGCCGAAACGGTGGTTGAAGCCACCGCCGCAGCGCACCGCGTATTTCTCCAGCGCCCGCAATCCCGGCGTGGTCTTTCGCGTGCAGCAGATGCGCATCCTGGTGCCTTCGGTGCGCGCGACATGGTCCGCCGTCAGCGTCGCGACGCCTGACAGGCGGCCGACGAAGTTGAGGGCGGTTCGCTCCGCCGTGAGAATGGCGCGGGCCGGGCCGGAGATCGTCAGCACGTGCTGGCCGCGGGCAACGTGCGCGGCGTCGCGGACATGGGCGCGCACCTCGATGTCGGATGAGAGCTTCTGCAGGGTCGCGAGCGCGAGCGGTAATCCGGCGATCACCCCGGACTGGCGCGCGACGAGGATCGCTTGCGCCTTTGTCGCCTCCGGGATCGTCGCCAGCGAGGTGATGTCGCCGGCGCGGCCGAGATCCTCGTCGAGCGCGCGATGCACGGCCTCGTCGATCGCAAGCGGCGAGAGGAAGGCGTCGGGATTGAGCAGTGAGGTCGGGGTGATCATGGGGCTTCCTTCAGGCGATCATGGATTGCGCAATGCGCGGCAGTGGACGGTCGCTCAAGCGTTCCGCGACTTCGCGCGCCGCGGCGAGTGTGGTCATCGTTCGCCGCGCCAGCGTGGGCACATCGGCCGGATGGTCGGAGCGGAAATGCGCGCCGCGGCTCTCGCGCCGCGTCAAGGCCGCAGCGGCGACGAGCAGGGCTGACGTCGCCATGTTGCGGACCACGATGCTTGTTGCTTCGCGCTCGATCGCGGCGAAGCTGCGCACGGCCTGCGCAAGTCCGTCACCGTCGCGGATCACGCCGACATGCGCGCTCATCGTCGCGCGCAGCCGCGCCGCGGCCGCAGCATCCGGTGCATCGCCCATTGTCCTCACTAGCGCGTCGGGCAGACGGGCAGGCGAGGGGATCGCGCGGCCGGCGATGTCGTCGGCGATGCGCGCGGCGTAGACCACCGCCTCCAGCAGCGAATTGGAGGCGAGCCGGTTGGCGCCATGCGCGCCGGTGGACGACACTTCGCCACCGGCCCAGAGCCCGTCGATCGAGCTGCGGCCGCGACCGTCGACTGCGACGCCGCCCATGTGGTAGTGCGCGGCGGGCGAGATCGGGATGGCCTGCGTGGCGGGATCGATGCCGGCGGCGATACAGCTCGCATGCACCGTCGGAAATTTTTCGGCAAAGCGCGCGCCCAGCGCCTCGCGCGCATCGAGGAACGCGCCGCGTCCGGCCGCGATCTCGGCGAACACGCCGCGGGCGACGATGTCGCGCGGCGCGAGCTCGGCGAGCGGGTGGCGCGCGAGCATGAAGCGTTCGCCACGACCGTTGATCAGCGTCGCGCCTTCGCCGCGCAGAGCCTCGGTCGCGAGCGGTGCCGGATCGCGGCCGACCCTGATGGCTGTGGGGTGGAACTGCACGAATTCGGGGTCGGCAATCACGGCGCCGGCGCGCGCGGCGATTGCAAGGCCCGATCCGCTGGCCTCAAGCGGGTTGGTGGTGACGGCATAGAGATGGCCGATACCGCCGGTGGCGAGCACGACCGCGCGCGTGGCGAGCAGGATCGGCCGTACCGCCGCGTTGCCAGCCTCGCGCAATTGAAGACCGGTGACGGCGCCGTCCTCCGTCAAAAGCGCCTCGGCGGCGAAACCTTCGATCAGGCGGATCGACGGTGTCCGGCGCACGGCTTCGACGAGCGCCGCGATGATCGCGGCTCCCGCGCCGTCGCCACACACATGCACGATGCGTCGCGCTGAATGCGCAGCCTCGCGCCCGACTGCGAGCCTCCCCTCCAGGTCGCGGTCGAACGGCACGCCATAGGCGAGCAGATCGTGGATTCGCGGCGACGCCTCGCGCGCAATCCCTAGCGCGACCGCCTCATCGACGAGGCCGCCGCCAACGGCGATGGTGTCGGCGCCGTGCGCCTCGGGACTGTCGCCCTCGGCCACGGCCGCTGCGATGCCGCCTTGCGCCCATGCGGACGATGCACCCTGTCCGAGTGGCGCGACCGAGATCAGCGTCACAGGCCGCGGCGCGAGTTTGAGTGCGCAGAAGAGTCCGGCGAGGCCTCCGCCGACGATAACGACGTCGTCGCTGCCGCGAGTGAGGTTGTGGATGTTATCCTGCATATTCTGCCCTCAATTCTTCAGATTGATCATCCGTTCGACCGAGCGCCGTGCGCGCGTTGCAAGCGCGGGATCAATCGTGACCTCCTCGCGAAGCATCAGCAGGCTGTCCAAAATCTTGGCGAGCGTGATGCGCTTCATGTGCGGGCAGAGATTGCAAGGACGCAGCATCTCCACATCCGGCAGCTCGGCGCGCACGTTGTCGGCCATTGAGCATTCCGTGATCATGATGAGTCGCCGCGGCCGCTTCTCGCGCACCCAGTTGATCATGTGCGCGGTCGAGCCGGTGAAATCGGCTTCCGCCAGCACGTCAGGTGGACACTCCGGATGCGCAATGATCCGTACCGAGGGATCGGCCTCGCGACAGCCGCGCAGTTCTTCGCCGGTGAAGCGCTCGTGCACCTCGCAGGCACCCTCCCAGGCGATGATCTTCACATCGGTTTTCGACGCCACATAGGTCGCAAGATAGCGGTCGGGCAGGAAGATCACGCTTGGCGCATCCAGGCTCTCGACCACTTGCACCGCGTTGGACGAGGTGCAGCAGATGTCGACCTCGGCCTTCACCTCCGCGGAGGTGTTGACGTAGGCGACGACGGGCACGCCGGGAAATTTTTCTCGGAGCAGCCGCACGTCGGCGCCCGTGATGCTGGCGGCAAGCGAACAGCCGGCGCGTGCGTCGGGGATCAGCACCGTCTTGTCCGGGTTGAGCAGTTTTGACGTTTCCGCCATGAAGTGGACGCCGCACTGGACAATGATGTCGGCCTTCACCTTGGTGGCTTCGACCGCGAGCTGGAGCGAGTCGCCGCCGATGTCGGCGACGCAGTGGAAGATCTCCGGGGCCTGGTAGTTGTGTGCGAGGATCACCGCGCCCCGCGCCTGCTTCAGCTCGTTGATCGCCTTGATGGTGGGCGCCATCAGCGGCCACTCGATCGGCGGGATCACGTGCTTCACACGGTCATAAAGAGGCGCGGTCGCGCGTTCGACCTCCGGCGTCCATTCCAGCGCGGGCATCGGCAGCGCGGGTCCCCTTCGCGCCGGCGCGGCGCGGGGGAAGGTGGTGACCTGGCCCTGCGGCCGGTTGGCAAAGTCGTCGGGGCCGTAAATTCCAGTGATCGGCATTGGAGCCTCCCGTGCATGATAATTATACTCAATCTGAGCATATAAGGAGCCTGAGAAATCCGGCCGAAAGGCCGGTGCGAATTTCATCGCGGCTTTATATATGCTCAGTATGAGTAAATCTAAGATAACATGCCAGGAAGGGCGCTGCTAGGTCCGGTCGCACACATTCTCGTCAAGTCGCGCATGAGGCGAGGCTGCGTTGAAACGCAATGCTCCCGCGGAAGCTCTTCGTGAAACGCAACCATTTTTAGGTTGGGGTTTTCATGCATCTGCATTAAATGCGTGACCCGCGGCCGCCTATTCCGGATCCGCCAACGACAGATGAGGAAGTGATGTCGACACAAGTGGGCGAGCTCGGTCCGGTCTCACGTTCCTCGAATTGGCGTACGCCAGCCGTCATCATTCTCTGCGGTTGTGCGATCGGCATGCTGGGCTTCGGCCCGCGATCGGCGCTCGGCTTCTTCGTGCAGCCGATGAGCCATGAGTTCGCCTGGGGCCGCGACGTGTTCGGTCTCGCGATCGCCGTGCAGAATCTGTTGTGGGGATTGGGCCAGCCGCTCGCCGGCGCGGTCGCTGACCGCTTCGGCCTGTTCCGCGTGATGTGCGTCGGCGCGGTGCTCTATGCCGGCGGCCTGCTGTTGATGCGCTACTCCTCGACACCGCTGTCGCTCAACATCGGCGCCGGCGTCATGGTCGGTTTTGGTCTGGCTGGCTGCTCGTTCAATCTGGTGTTGTCGGCATTCACCAAGCTGCTGCCGGCCGAGAAGCGCGGCCTTGCGCTCGGCGCCGGCACCGCGGCGGGCTCGTTCGGCCAGTTCCTGTTCGCGCCGATCGGCGTCGCGCTGATCGACAATTTCGGCTGGCAGCAGGCGCTCTCCGTGTTCGGTTTCCTGATGCTGCTGATCATCCCGCTGTCGCTGGCGCTGTCCACGCCACCGGTCGCAGGCCCGGCAAATGCGGCGCCTGCGGATGAGCAGACCTTCACCAGGGCGCTCGCGGAAGCCTTCGGCCATCGCTCCTACGTGCTGCTGGTGCTCGGCTTCTTCACCTGCGGCTTCCAGCTCGCCTTCATCACCGTGCATTTGCCGGCCTTCCTGGTCGATCGCGGCATCTCGACGCAAACCGGCGGCTGGGTCATCGCGGCGATCGGCCTTTTCAACATCGTGGGATCGCTGAGCGTCGGCTATCTCCAGAACTCGCTGCCCAAGCGCTACATCCTCTCCACGATCTATCTCATCCGCGCGCTCGCCACGCTCGCCTTCATCTCGTTCCCGATCACGCCGTTCTCCGCGATCGCGTTCGGTGCGATCTCGGGGCTGACCTGGCTGTCGACGGTGCCGCCGACCTCGGCGCTGGTGGCGCTGATGTTCGGCACGCGCTGGCTTGCCACCCTGTATGGCTTCGCCTTCGTCAGCCATCAGGTCGGCGGCTTCCTCGGCGTCTGGCTCGGCGGCATCGTGTTCGAGCGATTCGGTTCCTATACGCCGATCTGGTGGCTCTCGATCCTGTTCGGCGTGCTCTCGGCGCTGATCAATCTTCCGATCGTCGAGAAACCGGTCCAGCGAGCGGTTGCACAGCCTGCCTGATCGGCTAAACATCCCCTGAAACAAGTCAGGGAGTTCAGCCGTGGCCACATTCAAGGCGATCCGGATCGACAAGGCGGACAAGGGCACCACCGCCGCGCTCACGCAGTTCGACGAAGCCGAGCTGATGGACGGCGACGTCACCGTCCGCGTGGAATGGTCGACGTTGAACTACAAGGACGGCCTCGCGCTCACCGGCAGGGCGCCCGTGGTGCGCCGTTTCCCGATGATCGCCGGGATCGATTTCGCCGGCACGGTCGAGCAGTCCTCGCATCCGCAATGGAAGGTGGGGGACAAGGTCGTCTGCACCGGCTGGGGCATGGGCGAGACCCATCTCGGCGCCTATGCCGAGAAGGCGCGGGTGAAGGGCGACTGGCTGGTCGCCTTGCCGCAGGGCCTGTCGGCCCGCGACGCCATGGCAATCGGTACCGCCGGCTTCACCGCGATGCTTTCGGTGCTGGCGCTGGAGAAGCACGGTCTGTCCCCGAAGAGCGGCCCCGTGGTGGTGACGGGCGCCGCCGGCGGCGTCGGCTCCGTTGCCACCGCCGTGCTGTCGAAGCTCGGCTACCACGTCATTGCGTCCACCGGCCGCGCCTCGGAAGCGGACTATCTGAAAGAGATCGGTGCGGCCGAAGTCATCGACCGTAATGAATTGTCGGCGGCGGCCAAGCCCCTTGCCAAGGAGCGCTGGGCGGGGGGCGTCGACAGCGTCGGCTCGACCACGCTCGCGAATCTCTTGTCCATGACAAAGTACGGGGGCGCGATCGCGGCGTGCGGCCTGGCGGGCGGCATGGACCTGCCGTCGTCTGTCGCCCCTTTCATTTTGCGCGGAGTGTGCCTTCTCGGCATCGATTCCGTGATGTGCCCGATTGAGCCGCGGAAAGCCGCCTGGCAGCGCCTGGCGTCCGATCTGGATCGGACAAAACTGTCTGAAATCACTAAGGAAATTCAGATCGACGAAGTTCCTGAGTGGGGCGCGAAAATCCTTGCCGGCCAGGTCCGCGGCCGCATCGTGGTTAAAATTGTCTGACGGCGTTTAGACTTTACCAACCAAGCTGCGCCAATGTTGCCTCAGTTGCCAAAACTAGGGTAGCGAGTTCCCTGTTTACCCGCTTGCAGGTTCCTGCACGCCTGTGAAATTAATTTCAGGGACTTCGTAACTAGCGGGCCAGCCCCCATATTGCGCAGAACCGAGGCTTTTTGCGGCTGAACCTAACCAAAGTGTCACTGTTTTGAGCTATTTCAGCCTTGCGGAAACAAAACTGCTATGCGAGGGTTGCCTTACGGGAGATAAGTTTTGAGGTGAGAACGGCCTCCTCACGCGCCTGATGATCGAACGTTCGTCAGGCAAAGTAGTCGGGTAAAACCGGCGAAGAGATCTGGGTGTGGGCATCCCAGCAAATCGAATTTCCCGAAACTATACTAAAGGGGCTCCGATCTAGGTCGGGGCCCTTTTCAGTTTTACACTGCTACGACCCGCAAGAAGCCCTTTTGGCGGCGCGTTTGAGCCTTCTTTTCTGACACCATATAGAAGCTCGAAATGTGATACTTGCCTTGGCCGTCAGGGATCAATTCTACTGCGACCAATATAAGCGACGCTATCGCTCCAACGTATCCCCAAATTTCGATGCCGCTATTCGTGTGGTCATCCCCGATATAACGGGGATTGGAAATCACGCCGGCTAAGTGGGGGAGACACTTCGGGTAGTCATCCGGATGGCGCCTGTATGCATGCCGCTGCGCGCCTCGCGTCAATATCACTTCGCCCGGCTCAAGCTCCGTCCCTAGGGTCTTATTGACCGTAGCTACCGGCAAGTGCCCGATGATCAAATCCGGGTTTTTGGGGGGGCGATGTTTTGACATGATAAATAGGCCGCCTCAGGTGGCGGCCTCTTCAATCCATGACACTGCTGGAAGCAGCCGGTGGCGCGGCTGCCTCTTCATTGCCGCCTTCGTCGGCGGCAGCGCTGTCGGCAGCAGATGAAGCTAGTTGATCCTTTTCCCCATTTTTCCGAGGCTTCCCGGCCTTTCGGAGGCCCGGATACCATTCGAGAAGGCCGAACAAGTCGGTGCTCGGTATCCTGACGAACGTGACTGTGTTCTTTCCGAGCGATATACGAATGCTTTGCTTCTGGCTTTCGGGGTTGGTGGTACCGAAGTCGTAAGCGCCCTGGATCAGGGCCTCTTGAATGTCCTCAACCGAAGCGGGCGATGGAGAGCCGCCGCTAGCTTCGGCGCGAGCCTCCATGATCGTGCGAACCGCCGTCGCAAATGGCTTGCCCAGAAAATCGCCCGGTTGGAACTGCTTCGCGGTACGACGCGCGCTCGCGTTAACGTCGCCTCCGCTCTCGACGTCGCCAAAGCGCGGTTCGACGCCCGACATTTCGTCATAGCCGTTGACCCAACGCTTTAGGCGCGCGGCCTCACTGATGTGAAACGCGATCTTCTCAAGTGCCTTTGCTACAACGGGGTCATCAGCCAATTCTGCATCCTCCGATTGAGGTGCAGATCATTTAGTGCAAAATGGCGGAACTCGCAAGTGTTCCTGTTAACTCCCCTGTGTTTACTCAAAGATTTTTATGATCTAATTGATATTGCTATATTTTTACTTTGGGAAAATTCCTTGGAGTTATATATTGTTTTGCGCGGAGACTGCGAGGACTTCGCCCGGCTAACCTTCGCCGTCCCGGCGCGACCCCTTGTCTGCCCGTTCGGCCAAGTTCTGCGGCGCCCTGATTGTTTCAGCGCATGCTTGTTCTCCAAAGAAAGCGCGGGCGCATGGGTCGGCGTTTACGGCTCCGGCAAATGGAATGGGCGGCCCGAGGGAAGGTGTCAGGGGGATAAGGCCCCCCGGTGCGCCCGATCATTGCCGGCGATCTAGCGGGGCGGGGGAGTACGGCTCCTAAACGACATCCATCAGCGGCCGGTTTTAAGAATTGTTCATGAGGGAAGCCCCAACCAACAGGGCAAAAAACGTAACCCAAGAAGCCACATTCGCCGAAACCGCTTGCCGACGAGATACCGCATATAAAGATGCAGGAAGCCATAGAAGAGCAGTTACCAGCAGCGGCCTCAAACGACCGCGAACGGTATATTCCCTAACGTAGCCCGGCTGCTCGATGATTGGCTGACGCAAGTCCCGCCAAACGTAATGAAGGCCCGTCAGCACGTAGGCCAATCCGATCATCACTATAGTCATCATTCATCCTGCCCCCGAGGCTGCCTTAGTTGGCCACCCCTCTCTCTGATTGGATCGTCCTTGCAGATCATCGAAGATACACGCCACCGTGTCGAGCGACAGCTTGCGCTGGAGATGCGCGCCAGACAGTGTTGCTCGAAGGCGACAGGGGACGTTAAGTCGGTATTCACAGGATCGCCTGTTGCGTTGCCTCCCAGCGGCCTAGTCCGATCATGTCTCTCCTACCGTAGCTCATGGTTCCATGGGTAGCTAAAACGAGGCTGGTAAGCCCTTGTTCTTCCAGCGCTTCTTTGGCGGAACGCATCTTGGGAACAATGTCCCCGCCCATAATCGCGGAAATCCGGGCATATGGCGTCACCTCAACCGGGCGCCGCTTGCCCGTCGGGTGCACCACGACCCGATCAAAGACGTTGCCGAAGGCTACACGGAAGGGCGCTACCTCAGCCTCGGTCAGTTTGACGTTGGTCAGGGCCGCATGCATGGCCTCGATGTTTTGGCGGAAGGTCTGGATCATGGCCGGATGCAGCGCCACCACGTTGCCGCCGCCATCCGCCTCCGCCATCCGGACTTTATCCGCGAGCCCGGCTCGCTCTAGCTCCAGCGCCTTCAACTTCTCCTTCAAGGGAGCCAGCGGCATGTCCGGATCA
The DNA here is from genome assembly GCA_023388935.1 of Pseudomonadota bacterium. Taxonomy (GTDB): domain Bacteria; phylum Pseudomonadota; class Alphaproteobacteria; order Rhizobiales; family Xanthobacteraceae; genus Bradyrhizobium. The sequence goes on from JAEWFG010000235.1 coordinate 32,970, forward strand.
GTCATCGCGGTAACGATGCGGTCAATCTTCTCTAGGGTCTGATTGAGCGCGCGCTGGGCGGCCCCAAGGTCGCGGCTGGCGGCTCTCTGCCGCTTCGTCCATTCCTTGTGGGCGCCCTCGGTATATGCCGCAAGGGCTTCGGCATCGAGATTGTGCTTGATGCCATGCAAGACGGTGGCCTCGATCTCCACGAGGTCATAGCTTTTTGAGTTGGTGCAAACGCCCTTCTGGCGGGCATTGGTGCATCCGACCCGGGTATGCTCACCCGCTTTCGACCAGACGATTGCCATGGTGCCGCCGCAGGCGCCGCAGAGGAGCCGGCCGGCGAGCATGTGATTGACGATGGATTTTTTATAGACGCGCGGAGCCGATCCTTGGCGGCTGCGCATTTTGCGGACCTCTTGCGCGCGATCCCATAAGTCCTGATCGATGATGCGCAGATGCGGGACTTGGACCGTCAGCAAATCCTCGGGGCGTCCCTTCTGCTTGTTACGCTTCTCTGTCTCGGGATTGATGACGCTGCGGTGACTATTCCAAACAAGTTCGCCGATATAAATGCGATTGCCGATAATGCCTTTCCCGCTTCCGCTGCCGGCAATGAAAACCGTATGGTTCCACTGGCCGCCTGACGGGCTCGGAATGCCCTCGCGATTGAGCCGAGCGGCGATGTCACGCACGGGTTCAAGGTTGGCGAACTCGGTGAATATCCGCTTGATGATCGGCGCGGTGTCCGGATCGATCTCGCGCTTGAACGACGTGCCCGCGACCTTGCGATGGCCATAAGCTGGCCTCCCGGGCATCAAACCCTCCCGGACCCTGCCATCCCATGCGCGGCGAAGCATATTACCAAGGTGCTTGCGAAACTCTTGGTTCATGATGCCGCTCATGCCGACGCGCATCGTGGTGAGCGGGCCCTCTAAGTCGATCAGTTCGATTTGCCGGTGCGAAATCCGCTTGAAGTCGCGAGCGCTGTCCGCGAGATCGCGCGACATGCGGGAAAGGCTCTCAATGATCACCGCCTCGAAAGTGCGGTCCCTTGCGGCCACGTCTCGCATCAACTCCAACCAGCCGGCGCGGCCTAGCGTGCCCGCCCCTGAGATCGCCTCGTCCTTGTAGTATCGAACGATCTTGTAGCCGTGTTGCTTCGCGATTTTTTCGCAAAGCTGAAATTGGTCATCTATTGACCGGGCGCTTTGTCGGTCGCTTGAGTAACGCGCGTATGCCACCGCTTCTTTTGGTTTCGTCATTTTCCCCTTCATCGCCGTATTGACGTTGCCATTCATGTGCTGCTGCGATCCGGCCCAGCTCCCGCATCAGCGCTAACCAGTTCGCCCGTTGGCTTGGGTGATTTGGATCGCGCGGGTCGTTAGGATCGAGCGGCCGGACTATTCCCAGCCTCTTACGCCCTTCGGATTTGCGGGAAGAAACGCGGGAACGCATATTCGGAAACTCTGTCGCACATGCGGGAGAAGGCTAAAAAGTTCAATACTTTCCGGTATCTATCGACAGTCCCGACATTTTTCGGGTCGGGTTTTCGGCCCTCGGGCCAAAAGGGCCACGCACTCAGGGGCTGATTTGCGCCGTCGGGTCAGCCGCCCGGATCGGGCCCAGCCGGGGCCCGGCGCGCCCGGGCCGCCCGGCTCGCTTCCGCTTTCCGCTCCGCCGTTCGATGGCGCACGCGAGCCTTGTGGCATTCCCGGCATACCTTCATTCTCCCTTGCGGCGAGCCATCGCGGGTCCTCATGTAAAAATCCTCGATTGGCTTCTCTTGGAGGCACGTTGCGCAAACCTGGCGCTTCAGCTCATTCATCGCGGGTCTCCCTCCGGTTCTGGATCGAGCGCTTGGGCCAACGCGAGCGGCGCGGCTCGCGCTGATTTCGCGGTGTGAGCACCCGTCGCCGGAATTCATCGTGCTCCGCCGACACGCGCTTGATCTTCGCGATCTCGGGAATGTCGATCTTGGCCGTCTTGATCCGGTGCGCCGGCTTAAAGCGCGGCACCAAATTCCACGGCTCGGTCGGGCCGCCAGCCTCAACCCGAAAAGGGTAGTGATCGAAATCGAACAGCCCGATGATCTGCGCGCTCGTCATCTGCTTTGCCTCTTCCCACGGGATCAGCGGCTTGCCGTGCTCGTCGGTGATCGCAAGCAGCGCGGCGGCGCATTTGTCAGACAGGTTTGGCGGCTTACGTGCACTCAATCCGGCTTTCTCCGGTATTCAATTCTGCGCGTCGCTATCCTGACGACCTTGCGAACCCCTCGGCATCCGATCGAGCACTGCGCCGATGATGCTCGATGGATTGCCGTGTTCGTCGCGCGTGACGGCGCTAATCAGGTTGTCGATCTGCGCGCCGTATTGAAGCGCCAGGGACAGGACAACCGCGCCATCACGAGCGATGGCCTCGATCTCCTGCCCCGACTTGCCGCCGGTCATGAACACCTCTCCGATCGAGCCGTCTTCATAGAAACCGAGCGTCACCGCGAAGGTTCGATCGAACCCGCCCCATTCGATCTCGAACGTTTCGGCATGGCGCCGCTGCGGCAAGCATCGGCGATCAGCCATCTGGCGCTTCCTCTTTGGCAATGAGCTTGCAGGCTTCAAGGAAGCCTTCGTCGGCCATCTTGAGGTTGTTGCGGCTGATGTAGAGCGAGAGCGAGAGCAGCGTAGCGAGGATTTCCGGCAATATGGTCTCCGGCGGATAGATCGGCGCAAGCCGCCGCTGCACCGTCAGCACCGCTTCGCCGATCGTCAACCGCATCTTCCGCTGCTCGTCGATCGTCAGCTCGTCATCATCCGTCATCACACGGCCTGCGGTTGCACTGGCGCGGCCTTCGCTTTGCGCTGCCGCTTCTGCTTTTCCGGCAGCACCGCTGCGTAGTGCTGGATCGCGGCGACCAACTCGTCGGCGTCCTGCTTGGTGCTGATCGCGGCCGTGATGTGCAAATCGATTATGCCGCTCTCGGTCTTGAGTTGCAGATCAGCGCCTTTCGGTAGTTTCATTTCCAAGTTCTCCAACTCTGCCAAAAATATCGTGCGTTGCCCGCCGCCCATAACGCCAGCACGATGGCGAGCGGCGCGAGATCAGCGATCAACGCGACTTCTCCTGTCGGCGGCTTTGCGTACAACGAACCCGTGCCGCCTTGCGGGTCCGAAAACCGTCATCTCTCGCCTCGCCAAATCTGATTGAGAACCAGATCGTCGCGGTGCCGGTGGACATCGAGCATTCCGAGGGATTTCCAATCGGCATACCAGCGGTCGACTTGGACCGACCAATAGAGCCACCGCACATGACGGATGATCGGCAGTCGCCAAAACCAAGAGACTGGCGGCGGCATCCGAGGATGTAGGTTCATCGCAATGTCCCATCACAATAGCGGTCGATATCGTCGTCGTTCATTCCCGCTTGCGCGAGCCGCCGAAAGAATTCGTCGCGATCAATCTGCCCATTGCCGAGCCGCGCCAGCAGATCGTCCATGATCTCACGCTTTGTTTTCGTTTTCGCCGGGCGCTTGCGCGATCTCGTTGTCGCTCGGCCATGCATTCATCTCAGTGCTCGGTTTCACCGTCGGTGTGTACCGCGCCGTTGGTTTGGCGATGGACGATCGCCGCGATACCGCTTTCGATCTCGCCCGCCGCCGCATGCTGCTGGTCGACGTGACGCTCGCTCGATGCGTACTGCTTCAAGCCGTGCATCAAGGTCGCGCCGCACTGATCCAGCAGGCTCTTGATGGCTTCGGAGCGACGCAACAGGGCGTCGCGATCGGCATTTGCCTTGGCGAGCTGAGTTTTCAAAGCGTCGTTTTCGAATTCGAGCACGGCGTTCTTCTTGCTCAGCGCATCGAGTTCGGCGCGCATCGACAACAGATCGGTCTCAAGCTTCGTGATTTCAGCCGCAAGCGTCATCGCGTTAGTTCCTTTGATCGAGGGTGGAAATCCTGGCGGCCAGGGTAGCGGATAGGGCTTGGGCCTTCACTCACGGTCAAACCTTCCGACGCAGTTGAGAACGCAACATCGCGACATAGCGGCTGGACACGGCGCCGCCGCGATGGAGGGCGATGCTCCTGCGGTTGCCGGCGCGATCCGTGAAGTTGACGCGCGTATGCCTGCCGCCCTCCGTGATCGATACATCTGACCCACCAAGTTTGCGAACGGCGTTCGCGATGTCCCGCACCAGCTTGCGCATGTGTGACCGGCTACTCTCCGAAGATCGCAGCCTTGATATCCTCGGCGTAGCGCTCGACCGCTGCCTTGACGGCCGGTCGCGCGCGATTGAAAGCCCGTTCAATGTGCGACAAGGGCGCGTCCGTGACGGCGACTGCGAACGCGATGATCTTGTGACGCTTCTCGACGATCTCCGCGTTGCGGCTGTCGCCGACGACCTGATCTTTCGTGAGCCCGAACGCGCTGGCCCCGACGTGAAGTGCGTTGCCAACTTTGCGGGCCGGGTTCGTCTGGCACAGTTTTTGGTATTCGCTCGCCATGGTCCGATAGCGGTCGCGTTGCTTGTCGGCGCCGATGTTCGACATCGCCGAAACCAACATCGGGCGGGCCGCTTCCGCACTGCGCGTCCTCCTGAGTGACACCATTCGATTGCCCGCCGCCGCTGTGAGAATTTTCATCTGTCATTCCTCGGTGGTGGTTAGCGGTCGATTGGCTGGGAATCCGGGCCCGGCGACGGCTTCATTGGAATGTTCTGCGGCAACTTCCGACTTTGCTTGCTTTGCTTTCGGCGCAGTCTGCGCGTCGATCTCGGCAATCGCGGCCTGCCCGAGCGCAGCGGCGTTGCCGCGCAGGCGCGACAAGAGACCGGGCGAAACATCGCGGGCCTGATCCGACGCAGCGGAGACGACGGCAAATCCGGCATCTTCCATTTCGTCTCGGCCATACATGCCGGAGATCACGTCCGGGCAATACATTCGCGCCCAGTCTCTGCTCATGTTGTAGAACAGTTGCAGGTCGGCCTTAGTGTCCCACAGCGGCGACCCCTTCACTTTGCCTTTGTCGTTGTGGCCCGGGTGAAGTTTGCCGAGCGTGAATTGCTCCGGATGGGCATCGAGTGGCGGGAAGTAGCGCGGCTCAGTCTCGCCACGAAACGTCGCCCAAACCCGGCAGCGCCGCTTGTCGCCTTCGCCCTCATAAGCGACTTGCAAGCGCGTGGTGATCGGCGCGCGGGCCTCGACGATCGCGTGAAAGAATTGGCTTTCATAGGCGATGCGCTGCACTTTTTGCCCGCTCTGCCATTGCTCGACGAGATAGGACCAATTCGCCAGGGCGAGCGGCGACACACCCAATTCCTGCGCGCGCAGGCAATTTGCGAAGCACATGCCGACGTTGCCTTGCATGTGCGGCGGGATCATCGCTCCAGCGGAGGAGAGCAGCTTTGCCGCGTCCACCATGTCGCGCAGGTTGGCATAGTCGACGCCGCCGCCGCGAAACAACTGCACGCTCTCGGTGCGCTCGGTGACGACTTTCTCCGCGTTACCCTCGACCAGATCGCGGCGTGTCACTCGGTCCGATGCGGCGGATTGCTGCGGCGGCGGCGATTGCGGACGCTCTGTCGTGTTGAGTTCGGTAATCATCACGCGGCCTCCCGCAATTGATATTTCACTCGATCGTCGATCGACTTCCGCGACCACTCAGGAAGATCGATATATTCGGCATCCGGGCGATCATCACCGGGCCCGGGCCAATTGCCGGACTGGTGGCATTGCCAGAAGATGTCGGCAGCCATGTCGTTGAGCTGCTGGCCGCGCGCCAAGTCCTCGTCTTTGAATGTGGTGGCGCGCACGCAATAGGGCGGCTTGTTCTCGACCCATAGCAGGGTGAACGAGTTGGCGGGAATGCCGAGCGCTCGCGCGCCTTCCATCACCATCGCGGCTTGCTGATGATAGCCGAAATCGACGATGGAGCGCTGCAGATCGCGGTAGAGCACCGAGCTAGTCGTCTTGAGGTCGACGAAATCGCCGCTGTCGTTCGGCACCATATCGGGCTTGGCTTTCTTGATGAAGCCGCGTCGGTCGCGCCAGAACATCGCGATCTCAGAGAGCCCGGTGAGCATGCCGCCCTTGACCAGCGGAAAATTGCCGAGCGAAATGATCATTCCTTTGGCGTGTCGTGCCATCGTCGGCGTGATGATCGTTTTGCCTGCCGCGATCTGATCGGCCTTCCACTTCTGCCCGATCTTGGTGCGGGCATTGTAGTCGGGAGGGCAGAGCGCGAATTCATCCTTGAACGGTTTTCCGGTGATCGCCGCATGGATGAAGCTGCCGAGCGCCATTGCTTCGGTTTCGTCCGTCTCGGGGCGGTCGGGATTGAATGGCGAGCGGTGATACGCGTGCGCAGGCGAAAAGCGGATCAGGTCGCGCAAGAATGAAGAGGAGACGCTCACCGCACCCTTGCAGACATCGGCGCGGTGATAGGCCGGCATCGGCATGTCGCTGACGGCGCAAGGTGCTTCGATAGGCTGATCTTTCCAGACGACTAACTGCATTCTCGGTACTCGCACGCAAACCTGTAACGCTCTCGCGGGAAATGCTTCCTGTGAGTTCGACCGTGGGCGCGCGTTTAGATGACGCGCGCGATTTTACGTTTGATCAGTTGAGGGCCGTCCGCTGCAATTTGTGGCGGTCGGTGCACCGTTAGCCTTACGTGCTCGAATTCTTGGTTTTGCTTCCGAGCCCGCAAATCATCCTTCCGCTTCGGGTGCGCTGTCAACAGGGATCGGCTGCCTCTATCGGACATTTTGACGCGAGCGAAACATGCGGGAACTTTTCAACCTGCGTGCGAGTGCAATTCTTCTCGCCAGTGTGTTGTTAGCCGCCGAGTTTCTATCGGCGTTTATTTTGCGTAAATCGCGGCGCCGACTTGCGCCATCGGCGAAGCAACGTCAGACCATGATCTGTTTTGCTTTGCGAGTGGCGGCACAATGCGAACCATCGAACGACCATGGAATGATGCGGACACGCGCGAGCTTCGCAAACTGTGGAGCGCTAACGCGCCGTCGTCGCTGATCGCCAATATGCTCTACCGATCACGAAGCTCGGTATGCGGCAAGGTTTCCAGATTGAAGTTGAAGCGCGAAAAGAAGCCGATCCTGCCGACGAAAGCGCGGGTGAGATCGCGCCAGGCGAAAGCGGCGCAGCCGCTCAACGTGAGCAACGCGCCAATGAAATTTGGCTCGATCGAGAGCTATGCGCCGAAGCCGGTCCCGTTCCTGAAAGCGAAGCAGTGGCACTGTCGAGCTGTGCTCGACGAAAAAGGCCGCGATGGCCTTGCGCTGTTTTGCGGCGCGCGGGCGGTGCGCGGGCACGCATGGTGCGAACATCACTTGATCCGTTTCACCACAGCGCAGGGGCGAGCCTAGCCATGTCGTTGCCACGCATGGCCCGGTGATCAATCCCAATTCACCGGGCCGAGCCAAACCGAAAGGGATAGATGGCATGGCAAAACCGGCTGCGCAAACGACGAACGATTTCGATCCCGATCTCGTGCAGGAAATCCTTGGCAAGATCGACGGGTTCTATAGCGATCTCACGTCTCGACATAGCTCGTACATGAGCGATTGCCGCAACATCCGCGAGAGCATTTCGAACGTGTTCAAGGAGGCGAAGGCGCGCGGCGTCCCGACGAAAGAACTGCGCTCGCTCGTCAAGATCAGGCAGAACGAAGAAAAGAACCGCCGGATTTACGAGGACTTGGAGCGCGAACAGCAGCAAATCCTCTCGATGCTCGCCACCGCCGAGGGCGTCAAGGATTTGCCGCTCTGGCGCGCAGCCGCGATGAATGCGGCAATGGAGCAGAGTGGCGCGAGCAATCTTCACCACTGACGGTGCGCCATGGCGTACCGCCCTCGAATTCTCGCGCTCGATCTCGCGTCGCGCACCGGCTGGGCATGCGGCTATCCAGCCTTGCCGAAGCCGCCATCCGGCTCGGTGCGGTTCGCGCGCGAAGGCGCCAGTCTCGGGGCCATCTTCGCCGGGTGCCGGCAATGGCTCGGCGATTTCGTCGCGACCGAGACCGACGTGAGCCTGATCGTGTTCGAGGCGCCGATGGCGCCATCTCACATGGCCGGCTTCACTTCGGCTCACATCATCCGCGTGCTGGTCGGGCTTTGCGCAGTCGTCGAGGAATTCGGCTATTCGCGCGGCTATGACGTGCGCGAGGCCAAGGTCTCCGAAGTGCGGCAGCATTTTATCGGCAGCAATCGGATCAGGCGCAAGGAGGCAAAGGCACAAACGATCGCCGCGTGCAATCGTCTCGGCTGGTCGCCGCAGGACGACAACGCGGCGGACGCGCTCGCGCTCTGGCACTATCAAGCCTCCATCCTCGATCCCAAGCTCGCGGTGCAGACGTCGCCGCTGTTCCGGCGGACGGTCGAGCCATGACGCGCGGTGTCATCCTCTCGCTGTGCGACCGCACCGGTTTGATGGTCGCCTCCGCCGTCTTTCGCGCCAATGCCGGGAGGGTCTGATGGCACGCATCAGGACGATCAAGCCCGAGTTTCCGCAGTCCGAAACGATCGGCAAACTCTCCCGCGAAGCGCGGCTGCTTTTCATCCAGTTATGGACCTTCGTGGACGATGAAGGGAGGGCTCGCGCGGCCTCGCGAATGCTCGCGAGCCTTCTCTACCCATACGACGACGATGCACCGGGCCTCATGGAGGGCTGGCTCACCGAGCTCGAACGCCATGGTTGCATCACCCGCTACGAGGTTGAGGGCTCGACCTATCTGCAGATCAACAACTGGCTGAAACACCAGAAGATTGACCGCCCGACGCCCTCGCGTTTGCCGGTTGTCAGCGAGGGTACGCGATTGCTCGCGAGCCCTCGCGAGGCATCGTCGACGGACCTTGGACCTAGGACCGTGGACCATGGACCTAGGACCGTGGACCATGCCGCGCCCGTCGGCGCGCGCTCCGGCTCTGACGAGTTCGAGTTCGGCGAGGCACCGGGGGTCAAAGCCGCACCGCCACCCGATGGCGAGACCGAACTGTTCCGGCGAGGCAAGGCCGTGCTCGGCAACGGCTCGGGCGGCCTCGTCTCGCGGCTGCTCAAGGCGAAGGGCGGCAAGGTCGCGTTAGCGCGTGCTGCGATCGAGCAGGCTTCGACCAAGCATGATCCGCGCGAGTACATCGGCGCGATCATTCGAGCGCCACCCGATCACGAGCCGGCGAGGGTGGTGCAGCCATGACCCGGCGCCTGTCCCTCGACGAAGTGCTGCGGATGTTCGGTCGCATCGGGTTCGATCCTCGCTCCCATAGCGGCACGCACGAACTCCGCTGCCCGGTTTGCTCGCATCTGCGACGCAAGAAAACGCACAAGTGCCTGTCCATCCGCTGCGAAGCGGACGGGTTCTTCTTCCGCTGTTTCCACTGCGACGAATTCCATGGGAGTTACCGCTATGCCGACGCTGGCGCCGAGACACGTCGAGTTTTTCGAAGCAAGGGGGATATCGCCCGAGCTGGCTACACGGTTCGAGGTCTATACGGGTACGCTCGTCGGTGAGAAGCCGAACCGGCAGGTCGTCGCCAATCCGAACGGCAACATCCTCGTCTATCCGTTCACCGAGCACGGCTCGGTGGTGAACGAGAAATACCGCACCCAGCACAACGGCGAGAAGTTCTTCTGGCATCGCAAGGGCGGCAAGCGGACGTTCTGGAATGCCGACGCGCTCGATGACCCGTCCCTCGAAACCGAGACGCGCCCGCTCGTGATCACCGAGGGTATCGAGGACGGCATGGTCGCGATCGATTGCGGCTGGCCGCTCACCGTCTCGGTGCCGGATGGCGCGCCGCCGGTCCCGAAAGACGGCCGGTTGGCTCCGCTTGATCCGCAGACCGAGGCGCACGGCAAGTTCGAATTCTTGTGGCTCAACCGGGATCGCTTGAAGCGGATCAAGCGGTTCATCCTCGCGGTCGATGACGACGGGCCAGGACAACGGCTTGCCGCCGAAATGGTCAGGCGCCTCGGCGCGGTGCGATGCCTGTTCGTGACGTTCCCGGCCGGATGCAAGGACTTGAACGACGTGTTGCGCCAGCACGGGCGCGAGGCCGTGGGGGCGCTGCTCCGCGACGCGAAGCAATATCCCGTGCGCGGCCTCTATCGACTGTCCGAGTATCCAGCACTCCCGGCGTTGCGGCCGATCTCGATCGGGTGGCCGATGTTCGACGGGCTGACCACGGCATCGGCGAACAACGCGTGGCTGAAACTGTTTCCGGGCGAGTTCTTCGTCGTCACTGGCATCCCGAGCCATGGCAAATCGACGTGGGTACTCAACGTGTTGGTCAACATCGCCAGTGCCCATGGCTGGCGCTCGGCGATCTTCTCGGCCGAGATGCCGACCGTGCCGCATCTGCGCGACAAGTTGCGCCGGATCATCAATGGCACCGCTGACCCATCGCCCGACACCGATCGTTTCATCGAGGACGCTTTCACTTTCATCGACCACGATCCGAACGACGCCGACGAGGAAGATATCACGTTGGAGTGGATCATCGAGAAGGCGCGCGACGCGGTGCTGCGCGACGGCATCCGCGTGCTGTTGATCGATCCATGGAATGAGATCGAGCACGCCAGGCGCCGCGATGAGAGTTCGACCGAGTACATCGGCCGCGCGATCCGCATGCTGAAACGGTTTGGCCGGCAATACGAGGTCGCGGTCATCGTGCTCGCGCACCCGACAAAGGACGTTTGGGAGCACGGCAGGGCCAGAACCGCCACCCTCTACGACATCGAGGGGTCCGCCCATTGGTTCAACAAATGCGACCACGGCGTGGTGATCGAGCGCGCTCCGGAGGGCAACAGGTCCACCGTGCACATCGCCAAGGTCCGGTTCGAAGAAACCGGCTTCAAGGGTTCGATCAACATGCAGTTCTCGGTGCAGTCGCAACGGTTCGAGGAAATCACCGAGAAGCAGCAGGAGGAGATGGCCCTTGACTGACGCTCTGATGATCCGGCGCGACGATCCGCTGAAATTCAACCCGCTCGAAGATGTCGTGATGGAGGACATCGCGCCGACGACCTGGATCGGGCCGCATGTTGGAAAGCGGCTCGCCGAAGCGATGAAAACGCTGCGCGCGCTCCCGATGCGCAGGATTGGCGGCTTAGGCGGCGCGTGGCCGGCGTATAGCTACGAATTTGAAGACTTGCTCGCGCAGCAGGCGCAGGGCGAGTTGGAAAAGACGCAGCGGCAGCAGAACCGAACGCGCGTGCTGCCGAGCTATGCCGACGTCTCTCGGATGGAGGTCGCGATCTGATGGCCCGCAAACTACCTGCGCGACGCGGAGCATCTGTTGCGCGCGGTGAATTGTGTCGCCCTGGCGCACGCCCTTGAGCGCGATGCGGGGTGGGTCGCGGCGAAGCGGGGCGGCTATGCCGACACATGGCGGGCGAACCACGATCGCGGCTGCGATCTGATCGCCGACGGCCTCCGGGCTGAGCTCGTGCCGGTCTTCTGAGGGAGGTCGCCATGCGGATCACCGAGGCGATGATCGAGGCCGCCGCCATCGCGATCAGGGACGTGGTCGCGAACCGGGTCGTCGGCGAGGACGGACGGCGCCGGGGCAAGCCGTGGGCGGCGCTGCCCATGACCCAGCGGGACGCCTACCGAGTGGAAGCCGCCGCCGCGTTGCGCGCCGGTTTGGAGCGCGAGCAGTCGTAAATGGCGGTCAAGGTCGAGTTGAGTTTGCACGAGGTGCTGATGGCTGCGGAGGTGGGTCTCATGCGGCAGATCGCGGCCATCAAGCGCAAGCTTCCCGACAGGAACGGCTTTGAGGGGGCCGGTTGGAACGTCCACATCGAAGGTGCGTGCGGCGAACTTGCCGTCGCTAAGGCGCTCGGCCTCTATTGGACGGGGTCTGTGAATTCGTTCAAGTGCGGCGGCGATGTGGGCGCAATTCAGGTGCGCACGCGATCTCGCGCTAACTACGAGCTGATTATCCGCGATGATGATCGCGACGACGACGTGTTCGTGCTCGTGACGGGCCAATGTCCCGCATACGAAGTGATCGGGAAAATCATCGGGCGCGATGGCAAGCGAGATGAATGGCGGCGGTGCCATGGCGGCAGGCAGGCGGCATGGTTTGTGCCTCATGTGGCCCTTTGTGAGATCGGCGATCGGGAGGTGTCCGGTGGAGTTTGAAATTCCCCATGGGGCGGAGCGGGAGTATTTCATAGTGTTCGGTGTGGCCGCGATCTATATCGGCACGATCCCGCGCGGCGAGCCTTGCATCGTCGGCGCGAGCCGCGATCTCGACCTCACATTCCGGGCGATGCGGGGCAAATGGCCGTGGTCCGAGCTGTCGTGCGCCTATTGGGTGAAGGATCGCGACGCGGCGGAAGCGATAGCCGCCGAAGTCAACGGGCTTTTGCCGCACGATCCGGCGGGGCGGCTCGCGGTGCGGGCCGAGCGTGCCGGCCGGTTGATCGAGGAGGTGGCGGGCGATTGGAATGTGCCACTGACGAACCACGATGCTGCGATGTCGCGCGTGCGCTTCGCGGTTCGCCGGGTGCAGGAGAAAATCGGCGAAGCAAACGCGAGCGGCGATCTCGCGTGGTTCAACTCTGCATATCGCGCATGGCGGGTCGAAGCAAAAAAAGTTGGAAAGGGGATGTCCTACGTCGAGGCGCTCGCCCGATTGCGCAAGGCGGTGACGAAGCGGCTGATTACGCAAGATATTCTCGATGTCGGCACCGACCTGTTGCCGAGCATCTTCCCGCCGATCGAGCGCGAGCGCCGGAGAAATTTGCGTTGACGCAGGGCGTTTACGGGGGTCTTCTTCGCGCGCACCCGCGATGCCACAGCTATGCGCTGTTGGGTCGCGAGTTGGTACTTACGCACAACACCATGACTTTCCAAACCGGCTTCGGCGGCGAGGTCGGTCCTTTTGTCTGTACTGAGGTTCGCAGTCTGCGGGCGGCAGCACGAACCGACGTGCTTCAAACTGTAGGGGCGACTGTAAGCGTCCGCTGCCCACCATGACCACAGAGATCAATTTCGACGCTGGCGAGTTTATCGACAAAGCGAAGGCGCTTGGCGCGGCCGAAGATCAATTGCTGTACATCCTCGCGCGCACGCTCAACGATGCAGCAGAGAAAACGCGCTCCTATCTGATCGAGACCACTTGGCCGTCATCGGTCAAGATGCGGAACGCCTCATTCATCGGGGCGGCGTTGACGACGAGAGATGCGCGGGCCACCAAATCGAATTTGGAGGTCGCCATTTACGACAAGCTCGGCCGCGCAAACCTGGCGCTGCACGCCAAGGGCGGCACGCGGACGGCCAAGGGCAGCAACATCGCGGTCCCGTCGTCGACGAACGTCACGCGCACGGCTCGCGGCGCTGTTAGGACCGATCAGAGACCGCGCAATCTGGCTCGCTCGTTCAGGAAGGGTCAGTTCATTTTCCAAGTCGCCCGTCAAAAGCGGACGAAGAAAAGTCCGGAAGGGGGGCGCCTGCGGTTGATGTACACGCTGAAAAGCAGGGTGCCGATCAAGCAGGATGTTCCGTTCCACCGCGACTTCACCGACACCATGCGGCAATCGATTTTGGAGGCGTTGCCCGACAACGTAGCTCGGGCGATGGCGACGCGGCGGAGCAAGTAGGGATGAACATCACGATCGATGCGCGGGATCGAGCGATCGACAGGCTCGATCCCAACCACCTCGCGCAATGGCGCGCGCACTATCGAAATCTGCTCTCGCTCTACACTGTCAATTCGATCTCGCGCTTCGACGCGGCGCCAGGGCTCCAACGGCTCGGCTATCGCGGACAGGCACTATCGGTCGAATTGCTGGAATTCGATCGGATGCGCGGACGGGGACGGTTCGCGGAGCTTGATGGATAGTCTCAATGTGCATGTCGCTTGCGTTCGTCCAGCAATTGATCGTCTGGTTGATCGTCGCCGCCGCAATTGTCGCGATCATCAAACTGGTCGTGCCATGGCTGGACAGCGTTACCGGCTTGCCGATCATCGGGCAGGTCTTGATGATCGTGCTATGGGCGATCGTCGCCATCATGGTCGTGTATTTCATCTTCGGCTTGCTCACTTGCCTCGCCGGGGGCGGGCCTCCCTTTCACCCGCTCCGATAGGGCACCGAGCCAAGTCGAGGACTTGCCGCCGCATCCGCCCGCGCCGCCGTCAATCTGCAAGGGATGTTGATCGGAAGGCCATCGGGATCGTCGAGAATGACGTTCGTCGAATTGATGGGCATCATCAAAGATGCGGGCGGCTTGGCCGCGCCGATCTTCGCCGTGCTCTTTTGGCTAGAGCGTGACGAGCGGAAAGACGCGCAACGGGAATTGCTGGAGATCACGCAAAACTCGGTGGCGGCGATCGGCGAGATCAAGGCGATGCTCAACCAGTTGTCGGACATCTTTGCTGGTAAGCCGCGCGCGAAACGATGACGATCCTAACGCGGCTGTTCGAAAAGATCACCGGGCGGCGGCATCGCCACGATAATGCCCGCGCGGTGTCCGATGCGGTCGGTGATCTGCGATCCGATGTCGAGGAATTGCGCTCGTCGCTGCGGCCCTATGTTGATGCCGACGATCCGTTGGTCGCGCTCATGACCGATGTTTTCAATCAACGGCAGATGCGAAACGGCGGCAATGACAACGGTGCACGGCGCGGGTGACGTGAATTTCTATCTGGAAAGCGTCAACGCGACGATCACCATCTTGCTGGCGGCGGCGCTCGCATTCCTCTCGGTCTACATCGTCGAGCAGAAGCGGCAGCGCGGCCTCACTTGGCTGGCGTGCTGGCTTGGCCCTCCGCCAGGTATGGCGCTGGCTATGCCGATGTGGACGATCAAGCTCGGGCTTGTGATGACGCGCGGCGCGATATGGACGTTGCGCGAATTCAGCGACTTGGACGGTCCGATCGGTTGGGAACTGTATCCGCTCCTGATTGGAACGGCGATATCGGCGGTCGGCGCGCTCTGGTTGGTCGGCGTGCTGGGGCGTGCCCGCTATGGGGACTGGCCTTGGGTTGCCGCTGGCTGCGCTGCGCTCGCGTATGTCGCGTTGCGCGCGATCAAGCTTGTATCGTGATAGCGCGATGATCATCATCGACGCTCCGCACTTCCATGCTGCCGTGGTAATCGGGCGGTTCCAACGTGTCGAAAGAACCGCGCCCATCCTCCGCTACATGATCGGATGGGATCGGCAGCGCGTGCTCGCCTATGCAGAGCGCAAGGGCTGGAAGGCCACCATCGTCGATTAGGGGCCAAGCGTCTCTTTTCGTGGGTCCTACCGATAAGGCGAAACCGCGCGGGGACGCGCGACCGCCCGCCTTTTGCGTATTTGCTGAAACCGTTTTGCGGCTTTGGTTCGCTCAAAGCGGCACAAGAATGGGCCACGACGCGGGTTTTTGGCCCAAATATCGGCCATTCTGGCCCGGGAATTCGGGAATTTAGCCGCCAAACATGGATGCAATAGCGCCAAACCACGCAATCGAGATGTGGTCGATCGACCGGCTGCGGCCCTATGAGCGGAATTCGCGACGGCACTCGGCCGAGCAAATCGGGCAAATCGCCGCCTCGATCCGCGAATGGGGTTGGACGATGCCAATCCTGGCGGCGGATGACGGCATGGTTCTAGCCGGTCACGGCCGACTGGCGGCGGGAAAACTGATCGGCCTCGCCGAGGTGCCCGTCATCGTCGCGCGCGGGTGGAGCGAAGCCCAGAAGCGCGCATACGTCATCGCCGACAATCGGCTCACCGATGCAAGCGATTGGGATGACGACATGCTGCGGCTCGAATTGAACGACCTTTTCGAAGGCGGCTTTGACCTATCGGTGACCGGCATCACCAAGGACGAGCTTACGAAGCTATCGGTCGGCGTCGGCGAGCTGGAAGCGATGCCAGAATTGCCGGATGGCGATCGGTCGCCATTCCGCGACATGACGTTCATTCTCTATGGCGAGCAGTGGGACATCGTCGAGCGCGCCATCGCTAGGGCAACTAAACCGCGCGACCCGGACAATCCCAATCGATCGCCGCAAGGCAATGCGCTCGCCGCGATCTGCACCGACTATCTAGGCCGCGTAAATCGAGAGTGACCGGTACGCCTTATTCAATGTCGAGTGATTTTGATTTAGGCTTTTCGGCATCGTTTTTTGGTTTGAAGTCCTCCCGGTGCTTATGGCGAGCTTCTGCCAACCACGGCTCGACTTCAAGTTCTATGAGGCGTGCGAGGTCATGTTGTCGGGCACCGGTCCGGTACATGATCCAATGAAGAAACAGCAGAATGATCGATACCGAAATGGCAGCGAGCGCGGGAAGCAGCCGTCCATCCGCAAGGAAGTCGAGGACTTTTAGGAGAAAGTCTCTCATTTTAACTTCTCTTCGATTACCTTGTTGATCTCACCTAACCGGTCGGCGATTTGGGTGTAAATTCGCTCCTCTTCGGAGGAGGAGATTGCGTTTAAATAGCCATGAGTTGCCACCGTTGCACCCAGGAACAGAGGAAATATGAAGAAGCCCGATACTGCCGTTGCGATAAGCCCAATGCTAGCTACCATCGCGGCACCGCCCGCTCCGACCGCGTAGAAATACCCAGTGGTCTGCGTTTTTCTCCGGTGGCTCATGTCATCTGCTTCCCGTCTGAGTCCGCCGAGCGCGTTCATTACATCCGCGCGATCGTTCATTTTCCTAAGGTCGTCGATCATCTCTGGGATGAATGAGACATCGTCGAGCTTCATTCGAATTAACTTTAGCGCTCCGATATCCGGTCTATTGCCCAGATCCTTTCTAAGGCCGTTCAAGACCGTCTTGGAATCCACGGCTACACCCCTGTCAGTTCATGCTAAAAAGCTCTTCCCTGATCATGCTCGGGCGTCTGAATTGTAAATCTCCGGCGATCACGTGGCCGCTGTGGGCCCGCTACGAACAGAGGTTGACTTTCCGACCTGGCTTGACATCCGTTCAGCTCTTGAGAATGCTCTCGAACTCGTTTGTCAGAAATTCTGGCGCTTCGTCTAGCTTACAACCCTTCGGTATAAACCCTCGCGGCAGATCATACACGAAGTGATCTTTTTTCTTCTTGTACCGAACAGCCTTGTTCCGAAGGTAGTTTCCGAGGGGATGAATTGTCTGGTTGATCTGGGGATTGAGACACCGCGCAGTCGGCCATGGGTTAACAACGTACCATTGTTTGTTAGCGTACTCGTCGTGGATCCGAGCAAGGTCAGAGCCAATCATCCGATTGTGCTTCCGAACCTCTGGCATATCAAACTTTAGTTTTGTTTTTGCTTTCACCCTGTCAATCATGGTTATCAGCGATACGTCCCCAAGGATCCTGTGTTCATAGGCGCCGCCGACATCCGAGTGCACCCCCGGCATCCATATCTGCTCCATAAAGCTTCCTTCTTGGCCAAGAGGTGCAGGTTCTAGCCCCGTCCACATGATTGGCTTGAAGAAGGGTCTTGTTTCGTCAATCGCTAGTAGCTGCAGGCCGTTTTTGACATGGGCAGGCAGTGGGCGCTCATCGAGTCGAATCCGCTGAGCGTCCGCTACTATACCTCGACCGCCAGAAACGGTCTCGAATACGCCCAGGAATTCAATTTTCGGATCGGTGTCACAAAGAAATTGCTTGTAGTCTCCTATGCGATCTTCTTTGGTCCGGGGACTGCCATCACCCGTGAGACCGGATACCAGTACTTCGGCACCACCGATATAATCAGCCCAAACGTGGGCGAACATATTGATGTGCTTATCTTCGAGAATTCCTTTGGCGATAAGCCCAGCAAGTGCCCGGGCTACAACCGCGCCTCTGGAAAAGCCAAAGATGTAGATCATATCCTTAGGTTGATAGTTGGAGCAGAGGTTTACATAGAGATCTGCAATCAGAATGTCGATCCCGTTTGAAAATCCTCCGTCGATGAACCGTCTTATTCCGGCAATCGCGCCCACACCTCTGCTATAGTGAACTATTTGAGCGTAGCCATCAGTCCCATCGACGTCCAGCAATGTGTTCATCCGATAGACGTTCGAGTAAACGTCAAGGGTGCTTTGGCTGCCGGCCCATAGCCAGGTGCCGTCAATGAAATAGATTAAATGTCGGGGGCCGCCGTTCCGGGGTGTGGGTTTTATCATTTTCAACCTCCCAACGGATTGGAAGAGAGCCGCAGCTTACCGCAGCGGATGGGGCCGTTCTACCGGAAGGTGCGCTGCTTTTCAGTGGCGAGGGGCTAGGCGCGCCGTCGTAAAACTGAATCTCGGCGCGGTATGGAAACACCACGGTGCGAAATGGGGTCATTCTTAACCGGGCTCGAGCCAGCAGAAAGTCCGGCTCTATGCGCCTTAACGGACTCTGTGCGGAGCCATTGAGCGCCATGGGACGAGCTAAGGAAATCCGCGTTGCGCCGATCGCGAAGAGGGACGCCGACGCTCTGATCAGGCGGCTGCATTACAGCCACAAGACGGTCAACAATGCGTTCCTTGCGCTCGGCGTCTTTTGGCAAGGGCGGCTGGAAGGCGCGATGACATTCGGCCCGTCGATGGACAAGAGCAACATTGTCGGGCTGGTGCGCGACACCGGATGGAACGGCTTTCTCGAATTGAACCGGCTTGCGTTCTCGGAAGCATTGCCGCGCAATAGCGAAAGCCGTGCGTTGCGGGTCGCTATGCGGATGATCCGGAAGTGCTATCCGCACATCGACTGGATCATCTCGTTTGCCGACGGGTGCCAGTGCGGCGACGGCACGATCTATCGCGCGTCGGGCTTCGTGCTGACCGGCATCAAGTTGAACAAAAGCCTTTTGCGACTGCCCGACGGGTCGGTCACGCACAAGATGACGCAAGTGACGGGAAAGAACCGCGCGGCCCATTTCGCCAAGACAGGCGGATCATGGTCGGGCCAGGGCATGCCGCTCGACGGCTACCAGATGCGCTATATCTATTTTCTCGACCCGGCGGCGCGCGAACGGCTCGTGCCGAAGGAGATCGAATATTCCGAGATCGAGCGGCGCGGCGCCGGGATGTATCGCGGAATTGCGCGTGGTAAGCAGGCGATGGCCGAGGCCCCTCGGCACAGCGGCGCGGCAGCGGCGACCACCACGCTCCATGAAAAAAGCCCCCCGGATAGCACAGGGCATAGCCCAATTCAGGTTCGCAAGCCGACGAGCAGCACACTGTCCTAATTCGCGATGCCGAATTCCTTGGCCTCGTCCGCCGACATCAAGCGCCCTTTTTTGCTTTTGAGGACAGCGCCCTTTCCCGCCGAAATCAATTCGAAGCGAAGTGTTCCTTAGTCGGCTCGCCGATTCAGGACGGCAATAAGCCGTGCATTCCAGGAAATCAATTCCCACTCGCGCATGGCTCGGAACACTTGAAAGGCCAAGTCGCGCCGGTCGTTTCTAAGGTCAATAGTTTTAACCTGTGACACGAGGCTTCTGATCCTATGGATCATCTCCTCATATAGCTCACGAATATTGAACCGATCCCGACGAAATGGATCGTAACGTCCATCGTAGTAGGATCTATCGTAAGAGGGAGAGGGAGGTGCAACCAGATCAATCTCGGCAGCAGTTAAGTGGTCAACTACAAATGAACCGATAGAATCGAGACCCTTGGAATATGTATCCGCCGCTTCTTCCAATGCTTTCACACATCTATTCTTGATATCTTCCTCTTCTCGAAGTGTTGTGACGCGATTAGCTTCCCACCCCTCAATCTCAGAGAATAGCCGCCAGAGTTCCGCGCCACCTGACAAAGCGCGCGTGCCAGCCTGTTGGAGCTGGGATTCGGCACTAGGCCACTTGATCCCGGCATTGGCGAAGAAGGTCATTACACTCCCCCCAACCCAATAACGTATTGTACAAACTCTCTGCTGAGCAAATGCTTCACTTCGTCAAATCGCTTCCTAAACGGTTCCTGACGCATCGATTCCTTAATATCGTTGTCCAATAGCTTTTTGGCGTTATCGGGCAGGTCAAGGATGCTCCTAAGCTCAAAACAGCTTGCATAATAAGCAAAGATAATGCCCATGAAAATTTTGTGCTTCTCGTCTTCAGGAGCCATGTCATCCATGAACTTCAGTTGCAATTCACGCCCCTGGATCAGCATATTGTTGTAAAGTTGGGATTGCGCGTTTTTCGTCGCCAGAGCGATGTTTACGCGTGTCGCATCGAGGCTTTGTGTCGCAGAATCAAGGCTCTTCCAAGAAAAATAGAAGCCGAGGATGACCGCGAATACCTGAACTATACTTATAATATTGGTCGTCGTTATGGGCTCAAGGTGAACCATTGCTGCCCCCCAAATGAGCTTTACTGTTGGCTGGCGATGCCGACATCCCAACCCAAGCAACTCGACCCTCTACTTTTAATTGCTTTCCTGCCGCTCGACAAGGACATCTACCGGGGGGGTGATGATTCAAGCCCCATTCGCCTCCCAATCCCATATCAACGCAAATCATCTTCGTATGGCTGACGCAGACGATCTACGCTGCTACCGTGCGAAATCCCCCGTGCTCCCCGAGGGTGGCCGACGATATCTCGCAGAGGAGTTGCGAAAGGTCTCGCAATCCATCGGCGCCGTCAGTTCTTTCCTCTCGATTGATTGACGCAATCGCGGAGTTTTCCGATCAGGGCGGCGGTCAGCAGCGTGGCGTGGCCGTCCTTTGCGATGGCGTAAATGAGCGCACGCCGGGTATAGGCGCCCGGCTCGCTTTCGATCGCACGGGCCGCACGTACCGCATCAAAAACGGTGGCGGCCTTTTCGACGCGGTATTGACCGCGACCGAGGAAGACCGATGCCGTGAAATGATCGGCGGCGCGGATGGCGGCGATAGCGCGCGCCTCGATCTCGGGATGCTCGGCTTTGCTCAATTCCGATTTCTGCTTTTGACCCGCGCGGAATTGCGGGGGATCTCGACCCCCGAGGCCGGGTGGCTGGATCGGTCAGCGCCCGGCGAGTTTCCGGGCCAATTCCCCGGCGGAGTGGCCCAGATTTAGGCCACTAGTCGGTGGTTGGAAGATCCTCCAGGTCGATTTCGAGGCTAAAAATGGCGGAAGATCAAAGGGTTACGGCGCCTCCGGAAAGGCCCGTAAGAGCCTCACAGGGCGGCCCCGATCCCGGCGGCCCTTCCGGCGCCCCGGGCGGCCATGCCGCACCAGCGGGCGCGGACGGCGGCGGGCGCGGTCAACTACTGACGAGCAATCTTGCCGGGCGCCTTCTCATGGTCTCGGCAGAGCGCGTGCGCCAATTGGCGAAAGAGGGATGGATCGAAAAGCAGGGCAAGGACCAGTTTTATCTGGTCGATGTCGTGCAAGGGTACATCCGCTTTCGCAACGACAGCGATCGGCGCGCGCAGAAGTCCGCCGCCGATAGCCGGGTCCGCGACGCCCGGGCGCGCGAGATCGAATTGCGCAATGCTTTGCGCGAGGGCCGACTGATCGAAACGGAGGAAGCGCTTTCGATCGTCGAGGAAATGGTCGGAATTTTCCGCGCCGAAACGGCGGGCCTGCCCGCCAGGGTGACGCGCGATCTGCAATTCCGAAGAACGATTGAGACCGCAGTAAATGACATCCTCGAACGGATCGCGGACCTTGCCGGCGAAAGGGGACGCGCTTTGGCAGCGGCTCGCGCTGCTAGCGAAGCCCTCGCGGCCGATGCCGCCCGACGTGTGGGCGGCGGAGAACAGAATATATCCGCAGACGGCGGGAGTGCCGGGACCGCGTGATCCGCATCTGACGCCATACATCATCGAGCCCGAGCGCATGGTGGCCTCGGGTGCGTCGCGTCGCGTCATCTTGATGTTCGGCGCGCAAACGGGGAAGACCGACGCGGTTCTCGATTGCTGTGGCCAGCGCCTCGATCAGCGGCCCGCGCCGATCCTGTACGTCGGCCCGAACAAGCAATTCCTAACCGAGCAATTCGAGCCGCGAGTCATGTCGCTGCTCGATGAAGCGCCGACGCTGACGAACAAGATCGCGCGCGGAAAGCGCATGACGAAAACGCGCAAGCTGGTGGCGGGCGTCCCATTTCGTCTCGCTCACGCCGGATCGTCGTCCGCCCTGAAATCCGACCCCGCAGCGCTCGCGATCGTCGATGAATACGACGAGATGAGAGGCGACGTGAACGAGCAGGGCGGCCCGCTCGGTCTGGTCGAGCGGCGCGGCGACACCTATGCGGATTTCGTTTGCGTGGTCACGTCCACCCCATCGCGCGGACGGGTCGAGGCGGTCGAGGACCATCGATCGGGTCTGATCTTTTGGGACGTCGCCATGTCGGACGATATCGAAAGCCCGATCTGGCAGCTATGGCAGCAGGGCACGCGCTATCATTGGTGCTGGCCGTGCCCGCATTGCGAGGACTATTTCGTCCCGCGCTTCAATTTGATGCGGTGGCCTCCGAATGCCACGCCGATGGCTGCGGCGCGCGAGACCTATCTCGAATGTCCGCGCTGCGGCGGCGTGATCGACGACCAGCACAAAGTCGCGATGAATGAGCGCGGGCGCTATGTGGCGCCAGGTCAAACGATCGACAAGGCGGGCGAGGTCCGTGGCCAGCCGCCGGATACCATGGCGACAAGCTATTGGGTGTCCGGTCTCGCGTCGCCGTTCGTTACGTTCGGCGAGCGCATCCGGGTTTATCTCGAGGCGGTCGCCATGGGCGATCCGGCCGAAATCCAGCAGGCAATCAATGCCGGCTTCGGCGAACTCTGGTCGGCCGGCGGCGGCGAGGTGCCCGAGTGGGCTGAGATCAAGGAGAAGTCGAGGCTCGCCAGCTACGATCGCGGCGAAGTGCCCGACGGCGTTCTCCGTCTCTCGATCGCGATCGACGTACAAAAGCAGTCGATGCCCTTCGTTATTCGCGGGTGGGGACCGCGCGCGACGTCCTGGCTGATTGATTGGGGTTATCTGCGCGGCGACACCGCCGAGCCCGAGATTTGGGACGAGTTGGCGCACTTCATCGCCGAGCCGGTCGACGGGATGCCGATCAACGTGGCTTTCATCGATAGCGGTTTCCGGCCCGGCAAAAAGGACACGCTCCCGCTCAATCGGATTTACGAATTCTGTCGCCGATTTCCCAAGCGGGTACGGCCGACGAAGGGATCGAGCGGCCCGATGCGGGTCCCGCTGTTGCTCTCCAAGATCGAGATCAACCATGCCGGCAAGGCAGCGAAATTCGGTCTCGACCTTCTGCGGCTCGATACCGACCACTGGAAATGCTGGGTGCATGAACGCCTGCGCTGGCCCGAGCAGCAGATCGGCGCATGGCATGTGCCGCGCGGCGTCGATGACGACTATTGCCGGCAAATCGTATCGGAAGCGCGGGTCAAGAAGCCGAACGGCCTGCCGGAGTGGGTGCAGCTCTCGAAACATAACCACTTCCTCGATTGCGAGGCGATGAGTGCGGCGGCGAGCTATTTGATGAACATGCAGCGCGTCGCGCCGTTGCCGTCGAAACAACCGGACGAGGACGAGCGCGAGGCCGAGCCCGCGCCGCCCAATCAGCCGCCGCCAACAGTGACGCTGCCGCGCTTCCCGCGTGCGGCGCGCCGGATTGTGCGGTCAAACTATCTTTAGGAGCGCCAGATGGCTCAGTACACGCAGCAGCAGATCACGGAGATCATCAGCGCCATAGCGTCGGGCGCGGAGCGAGTGAGCTATGGCGACAAGTCGGTCGAATACCGCTCGCTGTCAGATCTTCGCCAACTGCTTTCGACGATGACAGACGATGTGATGGGCACCCCCGCGCGGCGCTCGTTCCGGATGTACTCTCCGGCGGGTAAGGGCCTGTAAAGATGCCGGCTGCCGCCGCAGTCTCCGAAAAGCCGCGCGTTCGCGTGAAGGCTGGCCGAGCATTCACCAATCAGCTTGCGCCGAACGATCCGAGCGGGGGCGGCGGCACGCTGCGGCAAACCGGGTTCGACGGCGCGCGCTACGGACGGCGCCTTGCGCCATGGAAGCCGGCGTCGACCACATCGAACGTCATCATGTCGTGGCAGGGCGAGCTTTTGCGCGCCCGCGCGCGCGATGTGCTGCGGAATAACCCGCATGCGGTCGCGGCTTCGGAGAATTTTGCGAGCAATCTTGTCGGCGCCGGGATCAAGCCGTCTTCGCTGATCGCGGACCTCGATCAGCGAGCGGAAATTCAGCAAGGCTGGCTCGATTGGACCGACGAATGCGATGCCGACGGCGTTGCCGATTTCTACGGGATGCAGTCGCTCGCCGCCCGCGCTCTGTTCGAGGCGGGCGAGTGTTTCATCCGCTTCCGCGCGCGCCGGCCGGAAGATGGACTTACGACGCCGCTGCAAATCCAGATGCTCGAAAGCGAGATGTTGCCTTATTGGGACAATCGCTTTGCGCCGAACGGCAATTACATCATGAACGGCGTCGAGTTCGATTTTCGAGGGCGCCGCGTCGCCTATTGGTTCTTTGTGCAGCATCCTGGCGACGGCCCGATCGAGCCGGATGGGATCACAACCGAGCAGGTACGTGTCCCTGCCGATCAAGTCTTGCACATCTTCCGTCCCACGCGCCCCGGCCAAGTCCGGGGCGTTCCATTAGTGACGCCCGGGTTGGTCAAGCTTTACTTCCTCGACCAATACGACGACGCCGAACTCGACCGGAAGAAGATCGCGGCGATGTATGCGGGGTTCGTCACGTCGCCCGCGCCGGAAGATGTGTTGCCCGATGTCGAGGGCGACGAGAACAGCGATCAAGTCGGCATTGCGCCGCTTGAACCGGGCACGATGCAGGCGCTGCTGCCGGGCGAGGACATCAAGTTCTCCGAGCCTGCGGATGTCGGCGGGTCCTATGAGGCGTTCCAGTACCGTAACCAACTCGCGGTCTTTTCCGCGATGGGCGTGCCCTACATGCTGGGGACCGGCGACACGCGGCGCGCGTCCTATTCCAGTCTGCGCGGCGTCATCATCGAATATCGGCGCCGCCTTGAGCAGTTGCAGCACAACGTGATGGTGTTCCAGTTCTGCCGCGCGGTGTGGCGGCGCTGGATGACTGATGCCGTCCTGGCGGGCTCGCTTTCGCTGCCCGGCTTCCTCGATCGGCAGCAGGCGATGACCCGGGCGAAATGGATCGCGCCGCGCTTCGAATGGGTCGACCCGCTCAAAGATCGCCAAGCCGAAAAGCTGGCCGTCGACAGCGGCTTCAAGTCGCGCAGCGATGTTATCGAGGCCGAGGGCTACGATCCCGAGGAGACCGATCAGCGCATCGCGGCGGACAAGGGGCGCGAAGAACGGCTCGGCCTTAATTTTCCGATCCATGGCGCGTCGGCGACGCAGCCCACCGATCCGAATGCCTCCGATCCGCAGGAAGTCGCGGACGCGGCGCAAGAGCTAACCGGCGAGGACGCCGCAGCATAGGAGCACACGATGCGCCGTTGGTTTTCCATGAAAAAGCTCGATGACAAGTCGGGCGAGGTCCTGATCTATGACGAGATCGGCAAGTCTTGGTGGAACGAAGACGCGATGTCCGCCAAGCATTTTGACGACGAGTTGAAGGCGCTCGGCGACGTCGAGAGCATCATCTTGCGGATCAATTCGCCCGGCGGCGACGCCTTTGACGGCCTCGCGATCCACAACACGATCAAGAACCACGCCGCGACGTTCACGGCGCAGATTGACGGCATCGCCGCGTCGGCGGCCTCGATCATCGCCATGGCGGCGGACACCATCGTGATGCCCGAGAACGCGTTCGTGCTGATCCATGGCGCATCCGGGTTTGCGATGGGCAACGCGCAGGATATGCGCGCGATGGCCGATGATCTCGATCGGTTGGATAAATCCATCGTTGCAACATACGCCAACCGCTCGGGCCAGGACATCGAGAAAATCCAATCGATCATGAAAGAGGATCGATTGATGGACGCCAACGAGGCGAAAGGACTCGGCCTTTGCGACGAGATCAAAGGCGCAGCAAAGATGGCGGCGACGTACTCGCTGCGGCTATTGCCCCCCAATGCGGCGGCGAAGTTCAAAACCGTCATCGAACCAACCGACGA
Source organism: Pseudomonadota bacterium (assembly GCA_023388935.1). Taxonomy (GTDB): domain Bacteria; phylum Pseudomonadota; class Alphaproteobacteria; order Rhizobiales; family Xanthobacteraceae; genus Bradyrhizobium. The sequence goes on from JAEWFG010000235.1 coordinate 58,934, forward strand.
GCGGGAGCCGCCTTCCGGAACGTCGGTTGTGGAGCCGGGCCCTCAACAGCAGCAACAGTTGCAATCGCAGGGCCCGGCTCCAACCACGCGCAATGAGAACGGCGGCGGCGCGGAAGTGATCTCCCTCGACGCGGCGCGCGCGGAGGGCAGCGAACAGGCAATGTCCTACGTGAACGAAGTCAACTCGCTCTGCGCTCTCGCAGGCATGCCGGCGATGGCGCGGGACTTCATCGCGAAGAAAGAGGCGGTCGACAACGTTCGCAAAAAGCTGATCGAGGCGCGCGCAAGCGCCGATGAACGGCTTGAAGCGCAGCATCATCGGGCGATGCCGACGCAGGCGGCGCGGGAGAAAACCGCCGCTGCGTGGAGCAGGGTCGCCGATCAGTTGAATGCGCGGCTTCGCAAGTAACCCACCGCAAGTAGGAGAAACACATGGCTACCCTTATCGAAGGTCGGCACCCGGGCGAGTTCATCCTGTCGGAAGCGAACGGCCAGCGCTCGCGCGAGAATATCACGATTGGCGCCTCGCAAACGATCGTTCCCGGTCAAGTGCTCGGCGTGATCACCGCGTCGGGGCAGGGTGTAGTTCTCGCGCCCGGTGCGTCGGATGGATCGCAGAACGCGGCAGCAATCGCGATCTATGGCGCAACCACCGGCGCGGGTGAGACGGCACGGATTGCCGTGATCGCGCGGCAAGCGGAAGTGAACGGCAACATCCTGACTTGGCCCTCCGGCATCACTGCCCCGCAGAAGACTGCGGCAATCGCCGCGCTCAAGACGGCTGGCGTCATCGTCCGCTAGTCGCGGGCATCTCTCCCTAACCATCAAATCCCACTGGCCTCGATCAACCACGGCGGCGCTGCTGTCGGGGATGCGGTGGCTTTTGTCTGTTTGAAAAGGAAAAACGCAAATGCCAATGCTGGACATCTTCAACAGCGATGCATTCTCCGTCGTCTCGCTGACCGATGCCATCAACAAGCTGCGGTTTGTGCCCGGCTATCTGGGCTCGACGGGCCTCTTCACCGAGAGCGGCGTCGTCACCACGTCCGTTGCAATCGAGCAGAAGAACAACATTCTCTCCCTTGTACCGCCGACGCCGCGCGGCGGGCCCGGCATCACCTTGGACAAGGGCAAGCGCTCGATGCTCTCCCTCAACGTCCCGCACTTCGAAATCAACGACGCGGTGATGGCGGAGGAAGTCCAGAATATCCGTCCGTTCGGCCAGGAGAGCGGCGAGGATAGCGTTATGCGGCTCGTCGGCGAGCGTATGCAGGTCGACGGACAGTCGCACGAGGCGACTATCGAGTATTCGCGCATCGGTGCGGTGAAGGGTCTCGTCACCTATGCCGACGGCTCGTCGCTCAACCTCTTTAATACGTTCGGCGTCGCGCAGGCGGCGGAGATCAATTTCGATCTCGAAAATGCCAACCCGGCGGGTGGTGCGCTGCGGACCAAGTGTGCCGGCGTTACCCGCGCCATGGCGGCTGCGCTCGATGGCACACCGTTCACCGGGCTTGAAGCGCTTTGCGGCGACAATTTCTTCGACAGCCTGATCGCACATCCCGAAGTGCGAGCCACTTATCTCAACTACCAAGCCGCCGCTGAACTGCGGCAGGCATACATCACCGGCGGCGGGCTGACTTTCGGCTCGTTTGCGTTCGGCGGCATACAGTGGACGAACTATCGCGGCTCGGTCGGGTCGACCGCGTACATTGATGCCGATAAATGCCACATCTATCCGACCGGCGTGCCCGGCCTGTTCCGGACCTATTTCGCGCCCGCCGACTACATCGAGACCGTTAACACGCTCGGGCAGGCGCGATACGTGCGGCAGTACGTGATGCCGAACAACAAAGGCGTCCATCTCGACGTGCAGACGAACAATCTCAATATCTGCACGCGCCCGGCGACGCTGATCCCGGGCCGGCGGAAGTAAGTGGACTTCTCTCAACTCGTCCTGGCGCCGGGTATCAATGCGTTCGGCATCGCGGTCACTGTGATGCCCGATGCCTCGCAGCCCGGCCAGCTCGCCTATGTCGCGCGCGGCGTGTTCTCGTCGGCGCCGATCAACGTGACGATGGAGGACGGTACAACGTTCTCCGATCAGCAGACCACGCTCGGCATCCGCTTGCGCGAATTCATCGTGCCGCCGGTCAACGGCGATCGGATCAAGCCAACGGAAGGCGAGGCCGCTGGCGTTACGTTTTGGGTTGGCGATAGCTCGACCGACGGTCAAGGCGGCATGACGTTGTTGCTGCGCAGGACGGCCCCGCGCCAATGAGCACCCACGCGATCGAGATCGCGGACAAGGCGTTAGCGCTGCTTAGGGCCGCGACGTTCGACCCGCCCTTCAAGAGTTTCAGGCGCACACCGCTCCGCCAGGTGGCGCCCGACGACTTGCCGCTGCTGATGGTCTACATCCTGCGCGAACGTCGTTCGCCGGACGGTGATGCGAATGCCGGCGAGCCGCGCTTCGTCCATCGCGTGCACCTCGGGATCGCGGGTGCAGTCGCGCTCTCGGACGATGGGGCGCAACTGGAGACGCTCGAAGCGATGATGGCGAACATCGACGATGTTCTCCTGACCGATCCCCGCTTCATAAACATGTTCGAGGGCATCGAGAGCATGGATCGCCGCTCGCAGTACGCGAGCGTCGCCGAAACGCCGCTCGGTGAAATCCAGATCGAGATGGTGGTGACGTTTCGCTCCTATTGGGAGCCGAAAGTGCCAGACGATTTCGCGGTGCTGCACGTCGAGACCCGCTATCCGACAGCAGCAACCGATCCGGCGGAAGTGCATCAGCTTACCCGCGAACACGACGTTCCGCAGAATTGAAAGGAAGGCGCCATGGTTCGCAAAATCCGCGTGAAAGCCGTCGGTGGTATCGCGATCTCCCATCCCGTTGCCGGCGCGATGCGCCCGGATGGTGCGACGTGGCCGCTCGATCAATTCACGATGCGGCGCCTCGCTGAAAAGAGCATCGAGGAAGTCAAAGGCGGCAAGACGACGCAAACCGACCGGCCCGCGCAGCAGAAGTAACGCTCACAAACATCGTCGAACCGTTCCGCTCTGCCGAGCACCGCCCGGCGGTGGGCGTCGTCACGTCTTAGCGCATAGGAGAAATTGCAATGCCCGTTTCGTTTAGCAGCATTCCGGCAAACTGGAAGATGCCGCTTTATTGGGTGGAAGTTGACCCATCCATGGCGGGATCGTTGACGCTGCGGCAACCCGCGCTGCTGTTCGGCTACAAACTGGCGGCGGGCGTCGGCGCGGTCGATGTCCCGGTGCCGATCGGCTCGGTATCCGAAGCGCAGCATCTCGCGGGCGTTGGCTCGATGCTCGATGCCATGGCGCAAATTTTCTTCAAGGGCAGCGCGAGCCAAGAGCTTTGGATGATGCCGCTGGCCGAGCCCGAAGGCGGGGTCGCCGCCACCGGCGCGATCACCGTTGCGCACGCGCCGAGCCAAGCTGGCACGATCTATCCCTACATTGCCGGGCGCAGGGTGCCCGTCGGCATCGCCGCCGACGACACCACGGCGGGGGTCGCCGCATCGATCGCTGCGGCAATCACCGCCGACCGATCGATGGAAGTCACGGCCACCGCTGCTGCTGCTGCGGTCAATCTGACGGCGCGCCACAAGGGCGAGCAGGGCAACGATATCGATTTCCGGATCAACTATGGCGGCACCCTCGCGGGCGAATTGATGCCAGCCGGGCTGGACTTCACGCTTTCCAATAGCGGCAAGCTCTCGGGCGGCACGGGCGTTCCTGATCTCTCGGCGGCCATCGCCGCGCTCGGTGACGAGCAGTATGAATTCGTCGCGTTTCCCTTCACAGACAGCACCGCGCTCGACGCGATCGAGACGGAGTATGGCTTCGGCGATAGCGGGCGCTGGGGATGGATGCGCGAGCTTTACGGCCACGTTTTCAGCGCACGGCGCGGCACCTATGCCGACTTGTTGACGTGGGGGCCGAACAACAATTCCGGCGTCGTCTCGGTGATGGCGATGGAGCGGGGCGTTCCGTCGCCTGCTTGGCATGTGGCGGCGGCCTATACCGCGAAAGCGGGCCGCGCGCTGATCAATGATCCGGCTCGCCCGCTGCAAACGCTCGGGCTCGATGGCATCCTGCCCGCGCCAAAGAATGAGCGGTTCTTGCTCGCGGAGGCGAATAACCTGGCGGGCGTCGGTCTCGCAACTCAAGGCGTCGATGCGAGCAACCGGGTGACGATCCGCCGAGAGACGACGACCTATCAAAAAAACCTCTATGATCAGGGCGACGATGCCTATGAGTTGGTGACGACGTTGGCGACGCTCGCGGCGCTGCTGCGGCGGCAGAAGGGCGCGATTACCACGAAATTCCCGCGCCACAAGCTTGCCGACGACGGCACTCGGTTCGGGCCCGGCCAAGCGGTCGTCACGCCGAAGATCATCAAGGCGGAGTTGGTTGCACAGTATCGGCTCGATGAATTCAACGGTCTGGTCGAGAACGCCAAGGCGTTCAAAGACAATCTGATCGTCGAGCGCGATAGCAACAATCCGAACCGGGTGAACGTGCTTTATCCGCCCGATCTGATCAATCAACTGCGGCTGTTCGCGACGCTTGCGCAATTCCGGCTGCAGTACAATCGCGGCGTCGACACCGCCGTCGCCTAGGGTCGATCAGAAACATGTGGCCCGGCGCGCGTGATGCGCGCGCGGGCCTTTCTATTTCCAGAAACAGGAGAGTGACACATGGGCGTCGCGGTTGCGGGCACGGCTTTTCTCAAGGTCGACGGCGATCAATATCCGCTCAAGGGATCGTTCACTGTCTCGCCGTCGGCAGTCGAGCGAAGCGGCATCGCCGGCCAGGACTACGTGCACGGCTATGCCGAGGTGCCGCGCGTTCCCTTCATTGAGGGCGATATCTCGTCGCGTCCGGAAATCTCGCTTGAGGACTTGGAGCTTGTGCGGAATGCGACCGTCACTGCCGAACTGATCAACGGCAAAACCTATGTTCTGCGGAATGCATGGTGCCGATCGGCAATCGAACTGAATACGCGCGACGGCCAATTCCGCGCACGGTTCGAAGGCGAGGCGTGTGACGAGATCAGCTAGGCGGGGGCAAAACGAAAGGCGGCAATCAATGGCAGATCAAGAGGCGGCAAAGAGCGGAGCAGAGAGCGCAGCGTCAACAGATGCGGTGATCGCGCTGCGCGAGCCGGTCAAATTCGGCGAGGAAACGATCACGCAATTGGAATATCGCAAGCCCACCGGCAAAGACATCATCGAGTGCGGCCATCCGCTCAAGTTCGATTTCGCCGCCGATCCGGTTCAGATCACGCTCGACGAGCGCAAGATGGCGGCGATGATGTCGGCACTTTACCGTCAACCGCCGTCGGTCATCGGGCGGCTGTCGCCGAATGACTGGACGACGGCGGCTTGGGCACTCGCCGGTTTTTTTACTCCGGACCTCACGAAGGTCTAGTCCTCGACTGCTACCGGCTGGCGAAATTCTACGGGCGCAACCCCAGCGAATTCCTGTCGATGACGATCGAGGAAATAGCGACGCACATGTCTTGGACGGATCGTCTCATCGTGGAGACGACGCCGCCACCAGATGCGGAATGATCGATGGCGGAAGATGTCCTAACGATGCGCGCGCGGCTGCTCGACGAAGCGTCGGGCGCGCTCGCACAGCTTCGCCGCAATCTGCAAGAGACCGGCAAAGGGCCCGATCTAGCCAAGCCGCGCAAAGAATTTGCCGAGCTACAGGAAAAGGTGAAGGGCCTCGCCGGGGAATTATCCGGTGGCCTGATCCCGGCGTTCGGGAAATTCTCGGCTTCGACGGCTGGCGTTGTGCTCGGTGCCGGCGCGGTCACGGCAGCGCTTTACGGTCTCGGGCGGCAGCTATCCGACTTTGCGAACAAACGCGCGGACCTAAAATTCGCTGCTCAAGACATGGGCGTCACCATCGCTCAGTTGAAGGCGTTCGAGCGGGCGGCGGCCGAGGTCCGGATCGATCCGGGTTCGGCGCAGCAGGCCTTGCAGACGTTCACCAAGAACGCGGAGGACTTCAAGCTTCGTATCGGCGCGTTGCGGGAGGAATTGCATAGCCTCGGCGCTGGCGATGTCGTCGAGGCGATCGGCCGCGCGGCAACTCCGATCGATGCGCTGCGTATCGCGTTCGAGCGGGTGCAGGAATTGCAGCGGCGCAATCCGGTGCTCGCGCAGCGCTTCGCCGAGAGCATGTTCGGCACCGCTGCTGTCGCGCGACTGAATTGGGAGGAATTCCAGAAGTTTAATCAGGCGCTGGCGAGTTCCGGCAAATTCAGTGCCGAGGCAATCCAGCAGTCAGAAGCCTTTCGCCTTCAATGGGAGAAACTGGAAAGAACCCTTGGTGGTTTGCGGGACCGCACATTGACGTCCCTGTTCCCGGCTTTCACCAAGGGCATGGAAGGCATCAACGCGATCGTCACCAAGATCGGTGACGCGCTGAGTTCTGCGCTTCAACGCCTCGATGATGCGCGCAGGAAGCAGGAGGAGTTGCGGAAACAGGGCGGCGAGCAACCGCCGTCGCCATATCCGCCGAGCCTGTTCGAGCGCTTCCTCGGCATTCCCGGGTTCACCCTGCGACCGCGAGTGCAAAACCAGAGCTTTGGGGGCGGCACGGGCGGGCTGCTGCATCCGGCGGCGTTCGGTGGGTTAAGCCGCGTCGGCGGTGCGCGCGATGACGTCGAGGAGCCGATCTATAGCGCCGTGCGGCGCGCGCTGCGCGATTGGTCACAGTCGTTCGCGCTCGGTGGCGCGGGCGGCGGTGGCGGCGGTGGCGGCGGTGCCATGCTGGCGAGCTTTGGCGGGTCCGCTGGCGCGGCTGGCTCGCGCATCGGCGGCTGGCAGCGGTTCGGCGGCGGCGGGTATACGAACCTTGGGCCATCGGGTCCCGGCAGCGCGCCAAGCGGCGGCGGTGGCGCTGGCGACACGCGCGGGGATCGCAACAATAATCCCGGCAATTTGAAATTTGGCCCGCTGGCGCAAGCCTTCGGTGCGACGCATGCAGATGATCGCGGCTTCGCGGTCTTTCCGAACCGCTTGAGCGGCGAGCAAGCGCAAGAGGTGCTGGTCAAGTCCGATCGGTACAAGGGCCTCACGCTGCAACAATTCGGGCAGAAGTACGCCGAAGGCTCGCGCGACTGGATCGGCACCGTCGGTCGGGAGCTTGGGATCGGGCCGGGCGATGTCGTCAACAATCAGGACCCGCGCCTCTCCGGCGCGATCCGCAAGGCGGAGGGCACCGCGAGGCTCGGGCCTGCAAGCGTCGGCGGCATCGATCCGCACCGCATGGACCCGATGGCGCCGGCTGGCGCGGGCATCACGCGCGAGCCGTTGGCGGAGGTCCGGACAAGCCGGGGCCGCACGTTCAAGGTTGCGGCATGGGCGCGCGAGAATTTTCAGCGTTTCGTCGACAATTACGAGAAGGCGGGCGGCGATCTCGGGCCGGACACCGGAACGCTGGGCACGCGACCGGGCAACCGCTCATATCATCCGCTCGGGCGCGCGATCGACATCAACCAGATCGGCTATGGCATCCGCTCGCGCCGTGGCGGCACGCTCCCGCGCGAGGTGGAAGATCGGCTCGCCGAAGATGCGGGCTTGTGGCCCGGTAGTCGGTTCAACGACGCCGGGCATTTTGAGGCGCGCAATCGTGCCCTCGTCGAGGCAAAGCAGGCGCAATGGGCGCGCGAGCGCATGAACGCGGCGATCGGCGGGCAGCAGCAAGTCAAGGCGGAGGGCACGGTTAACGTCAACGTCACGGCGCCGTCGGGCACGAAGGTCGATGCGAACAGCGACGGGCTGTTCCAATCGACGCGCGTGCAACGTTATCGGCAGATGCCCGAGACCGGGCTGGATGGTGGTGCTCAGTAGTGCAGATCAGGGAAATCCATAACCCGTGGCGCGACCGCTACCAGCGTGCAGCGTTCCGGGGTGCGATGTTCTTTGTCGAGATTGAGCAGCGCGGTGGCGGCCGGCGCGTGGTGCCACATGAATATCCGAAGCGGAACGATCCCTATAGCGAGGACATGGGCCGCAGCGCTACCCGCTTCGCCGTGCAAGGCTACCTGATCGGGCCGAATTATCTCGATCTCAAAGATGCGTTGATCACCGCTCTTGAAGCGGACGGGCCGGGCACGCTGCGCCTGCCGCTGCCATATCGCGGGCAGGACGTCGAGGTCATGGTTCTGAACTACGGCGTCACCGAGACCCGCGAGCGCGGCGGCATGTGCACCGTCGACATGTCGTTCATCGAGGCGGGCAAGCCGGGCTTCTCGGATGTCGTCATCACCACGCCCTCGCGCATAGAAGCCACGGCTCGGAAACTCGAAAGCGTGGTGACAGAGACGTGATCTGGCAAGATCAGGACGAGATATCGGCAATCATCCAGCGCATCGGGCCGGTCGTGCTTTCGACGATACCCGCGAAGTCAGGGTCGCGAGCGAGCGAATTGCGCCGTCTCGTCGGGCGGCTACTGGCGAGCGACAGCGCGACAATCGATAGCGCTTCATTCGTCGCGGAATTCAAGGCGTGCCTCGATGAGGCGCGCAACGTGGGCGCCACGTGGTTGGCAATGGGCAATGTCAGGCTCGCCGCCCTGGCGGAAAGTCCCGCGTCGCTATCGGCGAAGGTCTTGGTGCAAGCGATCGTCCGCCTATCTTTGGCGGCGGAGGCGCGCTTGATCACCGACCTCACATTCGTCTCGCGCGATGACGTGGAGAATGTCGCGAGGACGATCGGCTCGGCATTCGAGCAGGCGGCAGAAGTTGCCGCCGATCAAGCTCAAGCTGGCGTCTATATGGCGATCATCTCGCTTCAAGCGGATGTCACGAAATACCTGACCGATCAGGGGCGATTGCTGCCGCGCGTGGTGCAGTATCGTTTCGCGCAGGCGATGCCGGCGCTCGCCATGTCGCAACGTGTTTATGGCAACGGCTCGCGCTCGGATGAATTGCGGCTCGAAAACAAGGTGGTGCATCCCGCGTTCATGCCTCTCGACGGTCGCATGCTCGCGGTGTGATCGATGCCGAACCCGACAGAGGTTGCGTTCCTGCGCGTCAACGGGACCGACTATTTCGATTGGACATCGGTAGCGGTCGAGGTTCGGATCACGCAGGCATTCCCGATCTTCCAGTTTGACTGCACCGAATTCGACGCGATCACCGGCCTGCCGACCGGCGCGACGCAAGCGCAGATCACGACGAACATGCAGATCGTGCCCGGTGATGTGGTCGAAGTCTATCTCGCCGGAATTCAGATCGTGCAGGGCTACGTCACGGAGCGGCACGTCGGGTATGACGCGCGCTCGCACGGCGTTCGCATCGTCGGCGTCGGCAAGACCTTCGATCTCGTCACGTCATCGGTTTGGGCCCAAGGCGGATCGTTCGACAATCAGAATTGGGCGCAAGTGGCTCAAAAGCTGATCGCGCCGCACGGCATCGCCTTAAAGCTCGTGGGCGCGGTTGATCTCACGCCTTACGAGCAAATTCATGTGCAGCCCGGCGAGATCATTTGGTCGGCGCTGGAACGTTACGCACGTCAGCGCGCGATCGTGATGGGATCGACCGAAAAGGGTGAGCTGCTGGGGATCGGCGATCACGCCGCGACCGAAAGCGATCAATTGATCGAGGGCGTCAACATTCTGCGCGCCAACGGCGTCCTGGCCGACGACAACGTTTACCGCAAAATCTACGCAATCGGACAGCGCGCATCGAACGATCAGAGTTGGGGCGATAAGTCGAACAAGCTGATTGGGCAGACGTCGGGATCGTCGACGCGCAACCGCATCCTCGTCACGCCGATGGATGTGTCCGATGGCCAGCACGGGGCGCAGCAGCGCGCCGAGATGGATCGGATTTTTACCGAAGGCGGGCGCATCGAGGAAAACATCACGGTGCAGGGGTGGTTGCGGGCCGGCGGCGATCTCTGGCGGGCCGGTCAATACTATTGGGTTCACTCGCCGATGCTGATCACCAACATGCTCCTTGGATGCCGCAGCATTATTTACGAGCAGAGCAATCACGGCGGAACCACCACCACGCTGACGATGGTGGATAGCGTCCACATGAAGGGTAAGCCGGATTTCAGCGGCTCGACACCAACCGAGTAAGGCATGCACCGCAATTCGATCCGCGACATGGCGTTCCGGACGTTCCACACGCTGGCGCGAGCGACGCTTAATAAAGCGAACGACGATCCGATGATGCAGGAAATGCATCTGGACTTCTTCAACAACGACAGTCGCAAGAACATCGAGCGTGTGCAGGACTACGGCTTTAGCTCCATGCCGATCCCGCGCTCAAAGCAGGAGGGCAAACAGCAGAGCGGCAGCGGATCGGGCGGCGATGTGAAGCCCGAGCAGCCCAAAGGCGAAGCGGCGGAAGCCGTGGTGATGTATCAGGGCGGCCAGCGCAATCATCCGGTGATAGTTGCTGTTGATGATCGCCGCCATCGTCCGCGACAGTTGAAGCCCGGCGAAAACGCGCAATATGACGACATCGGGCAAATGTCGCTGTTGCGGCGGGTCGGCGCGTTCCTCCTATCGCACGATGGCGAGGACTATAACGGCGAGAAGAAAGAGCGCTTCGCCAGCCTGCGGCATGTGGTTAAGAAAAAGCAGGAGCGCCCAAAGGCATCATCTGGCGCCAGCGGCGGGCAGGCCGCGCAGCAGCAAGAGCAGGAATTTCCGCACGAGGGCGAGACCGTCAACACCGAGGTCCGCGCCACCGCCAAGCGGATTGAGTTTCGGGTCGGCGATACCGTCGTCGGCTACTACGACAAAGAGAGCAGCCGATGGGTTTTCATCGGCGAAGTGCGGCTCGGTGACGAGAACGCTTCCAACCCGATCTATGGCGTAAACGGCGGCGTCGGAAAGACGACAAATCCGACCGGCGCGGGCGCGGTGCTCGTTAACGCGCCGAAGCCCGGCCCGCCGACATCCGAGGATACGGCGCCGTGACCGATATTCGCTATTTGCAGCAATCGGACCTCCCGCGTTACGCGGTGGAGTTGGATTGGCTGCTTACCGATCAAAACTTGATCAGCGACGGTTACGCGCTGCAATCGGCCGTCGTCATCGCCCTCGGCACCGACGCGCTTGCCGGCGCGAGCGATCCGCTGCCGAACCTAGACGACGACGACCGGCGCGGATGGTGGGGCGATCTCGACGCAGCCGAGCTTTGGGACGCGTGGCCGGTCGGATCAAAACTGTGGCTTTTGAGGCGCGCCAAGATCACGTCGGCCCTCGCGGGCGACGGCGGCACGGTGTTCCGCGCGCAGTCTTACGCCAGGGCGGCGCTCGATCCGTTCGTCGCGCGGCGCATTGTCTCGTCGGCGGATGTCGGCGCGGAGCGCACCGACACGAGCCGCATCGATGTGGCGGCGACGCTGTATCGCGGCCCGGAGCCTGCGGTCGAGCTTCGTTATGCAGAGCTTTGGAGTGAGTTGGGGATCGTCTGATGCCTTGGACAACGCCGTCACTCAAAGACGTGCGCCGTTTGACGCGCGATTATGTGCTCTCGCAATTGGGCGCGAAAGCGCTGATCCCGAACTCGGCGCTGCGCATCATGAGCGACGCGAAATCGGGTCTTGCCCATCTCGTTTTGCTGTACATCGATTGGCTTGCAAAGCAACTCTTGCCCGACACCGCCGAGCAGGAATGGCTCGATCGGCACGGCAATATCTGGCTCAAGAACGCCGACGGATCGAAGGGCCGGAAGACGGCGACCTTCGCGCGCGGATCGGTGACGTTCGTCGGCGACACTGCCGGGCTTGTGATCCCGGCGTTTTCGGTGTTGAGCAGCGCGAGCGGGCTTGATTATCAGACGACGCAAGATGCCGAGATCGGCGGCGATCTGGCGGGATCGGCACCCGTCGAGGCGCTGACCGCCGGCGTTGTCGGCAACATCGAACAGGGGACCGCGATCAGGCTCGCCGATGCCATCGTGGGCGTCGAGGGCACCGCGACCGTCGTGACGATGGACGGAGGCGTTGACGAGGAGAGCGACGACGATTTGCGCGCGCGCGTTTTGGAGCGAATTCAGAAGCCCCCGATGGGTGGCGATGCCGACGACTATGTGATTTGGGCGAAGTCGGTTGCGGGCGTCACGCGCGCGTGGGCCGCACCTGAGATGGGGGTCGGCACCATCACCGTGCGTTTCTTGATGGACGAGCTGCGAGCGGACAATCGCGGTCTTCCGAACGCGGATGATGTCGCCAACGTCAAGGCTTATCTCGACAAGGTGCGCCCCGTCACGGTGAAGGAGCTTTTCGTCGAGGCCCCGGTCCCGCTGTTCTACGAGATCGCGATCTCAAATCTTGAGACGGATAGCCCGACGGTGCGCGCGAAGATCGAGACCGCAATCAAAGATATGGAGATGAAGCGGTCGAAGCCCGGGCAGATCATGTATCGGTCGTGGGTCGATGAAGCGATTTCTGGCGCGGTCGGGGAGGATCACCACGAACTGAGCTTCGAGACGACGGCGATGCCGAACCCCGGCAACATGCCGTTCATCGGAACGATACTCTATGCCTGACAAGCATCTGACGCGCAGCGGCGACGACTACGCCGAAGCGCTCGCGCAGCTATTGCCGAAGGGACAAGCGTGGCCGCGCAGCCCCGATGGCACGTTGATGAAAGTCGTGCGCGGGCTTTCGCAGATTTGGGGATACGTTGAACGGCGCGCGTCGCTGCTGTTGGAGCAGGAGAGCGATCCCCGCATCACGCTTGAATTGCTTCCCGATTGGGAGCGCAATTGGGGCCTTCCCGACCCGTGCTATGTCGAGCCGCTGACGATCGGCGACCGGCAGATCGCGCTTGTGCAGCGCATGACGATCGAGGGCGCGCAGTCGCGGCAATTCTTCATCGCCGCTGCCGCGCAGATCGGCTACGCGATCACAATCACCGAGTATCGTCCGTTTATGGTCGGGATCGATCGTTGCGGCGACAATCGCCAGATCGGGGATGGTAGCGGGACGCAAACCGACGCGTTCGGCAATCCGCTATTTAACACGAGCGGCCTTCCGGTCGCGCTCGGGGAATATTCCGAATATCCCTACATCCTCGGCCCCGACACCAACCGCTTCTATTGGACGGTGCACGTCGGCAGGACGCGGTTGACATGGTTTCGCTGTGGCGCAGGCGGCGGGCAGTGCGGTGTTGATCCGCATCTTCGCATTGCGCTTGCGACCGATCTTGAATGCGTGCTGCGGCGATGGAAGCCAGCGCACACCGAAATCATCTTCGACTATTCCGGTCTCACGACCGGCGGAAGCATGGCGGGAACGCCTTAGGGAAATAGCGCATGAAATACCAGCCACCTTACGGCGTCGCCGACCTCAATGCCGGATACGTCAACGGCGATCCTTCGGTCGGGCGCGCAGGCAGCATCCCGCCAGGCGAAGCGATCGAGCATCCGCAACGCGAGATCGTGAACTTGATCCTCGATGCGGGTCGCGTGGCGCCCGATAGGGCCGATCTGCACCAACTCGCGAAATCGGTGCAGAGCACGCTGCTCTATTCCGACGACGATGCCGGCACGGCGAACCAGTATCAGGTGACGCAGACGCCTGCGCCGACCGATTACTTCAAGTACATGACCGTCGTCACGAGGATCGGCAACACAAACACCGGACCATCGACGCTGAACGTCAATGCGATGGGTGCAAAGCCAATCGCCCGCATCGACGGAACACCGCTGAATCCCGGCGACCTCGTGCAGGGGACCATCGTCTGCCTGATCTATGACGGCTCCCAGTTTCAGTTGGTCTGGGCAAATGCGGCGAAGGGCGGCAGCCAGAACGTCCTGACGCAGTCCACAACGATCTACGTCAATGGAACGACCGGCAGCGACACGCTCTATGACGGCACCAGCGCGACGGTCGTGGCTGGTACGACGAAAGGCCCCTTTAAGACAATCCAGAAGGGCGTCGATACCGCGTTCAAATTCCTGCCCAGCGCGCAGTACGCGATGACGGTTCAGGTCGCTGATGGCACCTATTTGGAGAGCGTCAGGACGCCGACAATCCCCGGCCCAAATCTGATCATCAACGGCAACGCCGCCTCGCCGGGCAACGTGATCATCGACAGTACAAGCAAGGGCTCAACAATCGTTGTCAGCGGCCCGAACGTCGTCACCGTGCAAAACCTGCGCTTCCAGATGCCGAACTCGATCGCGTCCGCTGGAGCGTCGGCCACGGGCGCGGGGGCCTCGCTTACCTGCCTCAACACTATCAGCGGCCCTTGTGCTGGCTGGTGCTTCCTCGCCAACGGTCTGGGCGGCGTCACGATCGGCAACCACACCTTCTTGGCGAACGTCGGATACGCCTTCGCCGCCTACCGCAATGGTGCGATCAATCTCGGTGGCGGCGCGGTCTATCAAATCGGCGCGGCCATGAGCGTGTCCGCTTTCGCGATGGCCGTCTCCGGTGGACAGATCGAGGTGCCAGCGACAGGGGTGCCGACATTCAGCGGCGCTGGCAACGTCTCGGGGCCAAAATACAACGCGTACCTGAACGGCGTCATCAACACACAGGCCGCTGGCGGGAATTACTTCCCCGGCTCCTCGGCGGGCTCGCTCGCGAGCGGCGGTCAGTACGGCTAGAGGAGCAACGGAAATGTCTGTCGTTTTCAATCCCTATGACTGGTACTGGCGCGCGGATGACGGTCGCGTTTTCTCTAGCGCGCAACAGGCGACGGTGCCCGACACCGATCAAGGCTACATCGATTTCATGCAATGGGCTGGGCCGACACCGTGGCCGCGCGACGGGAGCGGCGAACAGACCACCCAATCCATGCAGGAAGTGCTTTCGCCCTATGGGCTGTTCGCCGATCTGCTCGCCTATGCAGCTAACAAGCGTTGGGAAACGGAGGTCGGCGGCATCACGTTCAACGGCGCGCCGGTCTCGACCGATGATCGGTCAAAGCAGATGGTCACGGGCGCGCGCCTTGCGGCGCAAGCCGATCCGGATTTCGTGACGCCTTGGGTGATGGATGACAATTCGGTGGTGCAGTTGAACGCGCAAGCGATCATCGCGCTGTCGGATGCGGTGCTTGCCCACGTGCAGGCGTGCTTCACAGTCTTCGCAACCGTGCGCGCCGGGATCGCGGACGGCACGGTAACGACGCGGCAACAGGTAGACGCCGCTTTCGAAGGATGATCGATGCCAACTGTCAATATCGCGACGCAGAGCGACGCTGATTATATTCGCGGCTTCGTCTACAAGATGCGAGATGGCACGCCGATCGACTTGACCGGCAACGCCATGCGGATGGGCATCCGCCGCCACGCGTCCGATGCCAGTGAGCAGATGTTGCTGACAACCGAGAACGGCGGCCTTGAGATCACCGACGCGGTGAATGGCAGGTTTACTCTGGAGATCGAGTATGGCGCGCTGCGGCGGCTTGCGCCGGGCGACTACGCGCATTCGTTGATCCGCATCCGCGATGATGGCGTTCGCCTGCGTGTGTGGTCGGGCGCGCTCTCGCACAAAGCGGGAGCGAGCCGATGATGGACGTCTTGGTGACGCGCGACAATGACAGCGACATCGAGATTTTCGGCGACGACGAGATCGCGATCATCGAAGTGCCCCAGCAAGGGCCGCCCGGCGCGAAGGGCAACAAAGGCGACAAAGGCGACAAAGGAGAAAAGGGCGACAAAGGCGACACCGGCACGCGCGGAAGTCGCTTCTACACGGGGGTGGGCGCACCGGGCGATATAGCCGGTTCGATCGATGGCGATGACTATCTCGACGCTGCGACGGGTAATGTCTACTCGCGTGCGCTTGGCGATTGGTCGGCTGTCGGAAAGATCCGGGGGCCGCAGGGTATCCAAGGCATACAGGGTATTCAGGGCGTCCAAGGGCAGCAGGGTATCCAAGGCCCGCGGGGCTCGCTCTGGTATCTCGGCAATGGTGCGCCGGGCGCGATAGCAGGCGCAGCCGATGGCGACAAATACCTCGACACGGCGAACGGCGATGTCTATTCGCGCGCGGCTGGCGCGTGGTCGATCACTGGCAGCATTCGCGGACCTCAAGGCATCCAAGGCCCGACCGGCGAGGTGCCGGAAGCGCCGAGCGATGGCCGCATTTTCGGTCGTTCCAACCGCGCTTGGGTGGACAGCGGCGCCGTCTTTGTCTCATTCAACGGCGCCCAACCGCTCACTGCCGCGCAACAGCAGCAGGCGCGGCAGAACGTCTACGCCGCGCCATTCGA
The DNA here is from genome assembly GCA_023388935.1 of Pseudomonadota bacterium. Lineage (GTDB taxonomy): Bacteria > Pseudomonadota > Alphaproteobacteria > Rhizobiales > Xanthobacteraceae > Bradyrhizobium. The sequence continues at coordinate 75,176 of JAEWFG010000235.1, forward strand.
TGCGCTGGCTTACAGCGGCCTTCAAACGAATGGCGGACACGAAATCAGTCAGGAAAACGCCGGGACCGTCGTTTCGCTGAACGCATCGGGATCGAAATATGTCGTCGATGGCTGGGCGATGGGGCTCAGTCACCCCAGCGCGACGTTGAGAGCGCAACAGCAGCCGCACTCCTCTTTTCCTTGGGCGCATCCGCTCGGCAAGGCATTCAACCAGACGCTGGTGCTCTGGAGCGCTGTCGCCTACGACGCGGCCACCGCCACCAACTACGCCGGGCTCTTTCATTTTATCGAGGGCTATCGATGGGCAAGGCTTGGCTGGGGCTCGGCCAACGCGCAGCCAGTCACGATCGGCTTCTGGACTACGGCCTCTTCTGACAGCACCTTGGCGCTCAGTGTGCGCAACGCCATGGGCGACCGCAGCTTTGTCGTCACGTTCCCCTCGAAAACCAATGTGTGGGAGTACAGGACCATCACAATTCCCGGCGATGTCGCGGGAACATGGGATAGGTCGAACGGCGTGGGGGCGTCCATCGCATTTGCCACCGCGTCGGGAACGCAAATGCGAGCGAACGCGGAGAAGACATGGCTGGCCGGCAATTTCGTCTCCGCGCCTAACGCAACCAACCCGCTCGCGACCTCCGGCCAAGGTTTCTACATCCTTGGCTGCACCATTCACCCCGGCAATGAGGCCCCGTCCGCCGCGCGCTCGCCATTCATCCAGAGCCCTTATGACCGTGAGTTAGCGATCTGCCAGCGCTACTATTGGAAGACATTTCCATACGCCGTCGTGCCGCAGCAGCCTAGCTCGACCTATGGCGCGCTGGTCGGCGTATCAGCGGGAACGTTCGCGGGCAGTGTGTCAGTGCGGGCGACGTGGCCTGTCCCGATGCGGGCCACGCCCACGGTCAAGACCTACAACACCAGCTTTGCCGATGCCAATTGGTATGACGCCTCCGCAGGTGCGAGCCGCGCTGCCGCTCTCGCCGACGTCTGTGATGTCTCTGCGCGCATCGTCGTGAACCAGACGACGACGGCCAATGCGCAACATTTCATTCATTGCACGGCCGATGCGAGGTTATGAGCATGGCTGACTATCAACTGACGGAGAGCGGCGAGACCGTGATCCGGACGGCTGATCGCGCGACGATCCCGAGCGATCCGGCGAACCGCGATTGGCGGGACTATCAGGACTGGCTCGCGGCTGGCGGCGTCCCCGATCCGTTTGTGCTGCCGCCACCCGGTCTGTACGTGCAGCCGCCGACGCTCGTCGCGGCGGCGCTCGACATGCGGATCGCCGATAGTGACATCGCCATGATCGGTGGCGTGTTCAACATCGTCGGCGCGGTATATCTCGGACCGGGAATGTATCTGCTCGCATTCACCGAGCCGCAGCCGGACGACGCATATTTCGCGGTCATTACCGGCGATCCGCCATCGAAGGCGATCACGGAGCGCGCGACGGACTATTTCATAATCGAAACCAAGGATGCAGTCGGCGGCAACTACATCGATGCCGATCAACTGACCGTGCAGATTTACAGGGTGTGATGATGGAGGCCGCAATGGGAAAACTGATCTGCGAGAAGCTCGTGTCGGGGGAAATGATGCTGCTCAACATGACGACGGTGCCGGGGATCGCGCCAACGCTCGTCAAGACCACGCCGGGCGTCGGCAAGCCGTTCTGGTATTGGGAGACGATACCTGCGGGCAAGGTAGTCGGGGCCGATTTCACCAATGCGCCGGTTGCGACAAGCGATATCGCGACCAATGCCGCGTTGATCGCAGCGATCGCCGCCAGGCCTGAAGAAGTATTGGTCTACGACCCTCCGCTTCCTCCTGCCGGATAGTTCATGCAAATCAGTCAGAAGGCGATCGATCTGATCATCCGCGAGGAGGTCAGCAGCGAAGCCTATTACCGCAAGCACTATACCCACACCGAATGGCCGGGCGGTGCTTCTGGCGTGACGATCGGGATCGGGTATGATCTCGGCTACCAAACGGCAGCGAAGATCAAAGCCGATTGGGGCACGCGCGTCGATCCCTTGATGCTCGCGGCGATGGTCGAGTGCGTGGGCGTCAAGGGCAGCGACGCCAAGTCGCTATCGGCGCGCATGAACAATCGCATAACTATCCCATGGGAAGCGGCGATGGCGGTTTTCATGAACCGCGACTTGCCGCAATGGATCGCGGCGACGCTGCACGCGCTGCCGCATTGCGATCTGCTCTCGCCGACCTGTCTCGGCGTGCTCGTCTCGCTCAATTACAATCGCGGGACCGGCGGCTACACGGCTCCGGGCGATCGATATACCGAGATGCGCGCGATCAGGTCGGCGATGGCGAACGAGACGTTCGGGACGATCCCCGCGCTGCTCGACCAAATGGCGCGGCTCTGGACTAGCGGCGTTGCGGGCCGCCGCCACCGGGAAGCCGCGCTATTCCGCGAAGGGCTGAAAGAGCCGATGGGGCAACCGCCAGTGACGCCGCCTGCGCTCGATCCGCACGTTACCACTCCGATCCGGCCGGATTCGCCCGCCAGGACGAAGCCGCCCGCGACGACGAACGCGCAGAACAGCACCACTAGCGCGATCATCGTCGGCGGCTCGGTGGCCGCGCAGCAGGCGCAGGCACAAGGCCTGATTTCGATCGAGACCGCGATCGTGCTCGCCGCCACCTGCATCGTCGGCGGGGCGATCACTTGGACGCTTTGGTATCGCAACAGAAACCCTTCATGAGGTGCGACGATGTTCGCGGCACTCAAGGTCAAGTTCTGGAATTGGATGCGCAGCAGCGGCACGATCGCGTGGGCGCGGCTGCAAGTGGCGATCGGTGCGTTGATCGCAGTGCTATCGGTGACGGACGTGTCGCCGCTGCCGTTCTTCAAGAACCATCCGGATTGGCTGCTCTATTGGATGATCATTAACGGCTTTCTCACCGAGTACATCCGCCGACGCGGCACTGATGTTGTGACGATGCAAACCTACGTCGCCGATGTCGGGCCTGTCGAGGTGGTGAAGCTCGTTGATGTGCCGGAGGATTGATCGATGTTGACCGCGATCTTCTCGCAAGTCGGCATGGGGATCATTAACGGCTTCCTCGGCAAGGCGCTCGACGCCTTCAAGGCATACGAAAATAAGACGATCTCGATCGAGGAATTGCGGACGCGGCTCCATATCGCGATGCTCGAAAGCGTGAAAGCGATCGAGGTGTCGCACGCGCAGGCGCTGGCCCAGACTTACGCCGCGTTCATGGGCGCGGTGCAACAGAACCCGTTCATGCAGAAGGTGTGGGGCTTCGCAGTCATCACGCAACTGTTCGTCTTGCTCTGGCATCAAGTCGGCATCCCGGCGATCGTCGCGCTCGGGCTGATCCAGCGCTATCCGTCGAGCGGCACCACGGTCGAGTGGGCCTATATGCTCGTCGGCGCGCTGATGGGATTGGGGCCCTTGGTGCTGCGCTCCGGACCGGGCGCGGGGGCGATAACCGATCGGATCAAAACGATGGTGGGCAAATGATCAATGCTCCGGGCTCGGCGCTGCCGATCATTTGTGCCGCGCAATTCGCGTTTTCTCCGAGGCCGACGGCATCGCAGATCATGGCGATGCGCGCAAACATCGGTGCGGTCGGTGTCCGCATCGATGTCCCTTGGGCGGACACCGAGCTTTCGCCGGGCGTCTATGCGATCCCGGCCTATGTCGACGGGCTAATCGCGGCGGTGCGCGCATCGGGTTGCGATATCGTGCTGGTGCTCGGTTACGGCAATCCGCTCCATCCCGGCTCGGGCGCGTGGAATTTGCCGCCGCGCGATCAGGCGTCTTGGAATGCCTTCGCGAATTACGCCGCATTCGTCGCGACGCAATACCCTTGGGCATGGATCGAAATCTATAACGAGCCGAACAATCCGCAGTTTTGGGCCAACGCCATCAACCCGGTGCAGTATGCCGGACTGCTTTCGACGTGCATCAACAAACTGCGGTCGATCCCGAACATCGGCGCATCGCTCAAGATCATCACGGCCGGCGTCGGTCCCGCGCTCTCTGAGGATGATCAGAACCCGTTTATGAAGGCGGTGGCAGGCGCGGTCGGCTCGGCGACGATGGCGAAACTGTCCGCGCACGCGATCCATCCCTATGACGCGAGCAGTCCGCCAGAGGCGCTGCTGCCGTTCGTCGAGCGATATCGCGCGGCGGTGCCGTGCAGCGCGCCGCTCGTCGTCACCGAGTGGGGGTGGTGCAGCCCTTGGCTCGGCGGCGACGAGAACAAGCGGGCTCTATACGTTGCGCGCGCGATCGGTTGCGCCGTGATCGCCGGCGTTGCGCTGGTCGCGATCTTCTCCCTGCATGATACCGGTGCGGATGCGACGAACCTCGAAATGACTTTCGGGCTGCATCGGTTCGATCAGACGCCGAAGCTCGCCGCCAGGGCGGTCAATTTGATGACGACGGCGCTGGCCGGGACTGTCACGTATGACGCGGAAAAGGTCGGCTCGGTCTATCGGATCACTCTGCGAAAGGACGGCGGCAGTGTTACCAAGATCATTTGGAGCGACGGCCCGGTGACGAGCATCACCGAGCCGATGGGATCGGTGCAATGGGTCGATGATAGCAATGGCACGCGCCCGTGGCATCGATACATGCCGGGCGGATTGATGATCACCATCGGTTCGACGATCGCGCCGCAGATCATCACCGGCACATAAGTTTCTGCGTTCCTAGAATTGGCCCCGCTTCGGCGGGCCTTTTTTTGTGCCCGCTAGAACTGATCCCGGACCCGAGGGAAGGCCGGATGCTGCGGGTTTTTGTTTTTGATCCAGTGGTCGCAGCGGCCCGGGCGATGATAGGCGCGGTCGCGGTGTTTCGAGACCATGCCTTCCAGGCCCATGAGGCTACTTCTTCTTCGCCTTTTTGGCCTTCTTCGCCTTCTTCGCTTTCTTCGCTTTCTTCGCCATAGTATCCTCTCAAGAGTTAGTGGTGAAACGCGACGCGAGGGACGCTCGGCGGAGGACCAGCCTCGCAACATCCTCAGGACCTAAACTCAACAGATTCGCGGCGCGGTCCGCCGCGTCGTCGAGCGACCGTCACGCGTTATCCACAACTGTTGTGGGCTATCGGGGCGTGTTTTTATGCGGAAAATCCGCACCGGCGCGCTGCACCGCACCGCGTCTAGCAGTATGGATGGTGCTGACTTCTACTATGGGCTAAATGGCGAGCCAGACCGGCAACTAGCACTAGCAGGATCAGTCTACTTCGAGCCTAGTCTCGTACGTATGGCGGACAAGGAATGATAATGGCGCGGGATAGTCGTTCAAGCACTTCGGTTTATAAGCACGGACAAGAATCCGTACAGCGTCCCGATGTCGGCGTCGAGGCGCAATTCTCGAACAAGAAAGCGCCCAAGACCTACCGTTACGATTCCAGCCTTGCACCCGAAATGTCATGGGATGAGAGCCATGACCGCGCTTTCGCCGAATGGCTGCTGACGCTGGTCGCGGATGCGGCGGGGAAGGGCGAAGGCAAGATTTTCGCCGCTCCGCAGGTTTGGCAGGGAAACGGGGAGAGCTTTTCGTCGCTCTCTCAATGTGTGGCGCGGCTTCGCAGCCTCACCAAGCCATTCCTTAGCTGGACTGGCAAGGCCGAGCGCCAGCAGATTACGGTCCCGACGCTGCCGCTGTTCGTCCACGAGCGCCATTCAACGCAGGCGATTCTGGAAACGCTGAAATCGCACAAGGTGCTCGGCACCAATCTCGACCTGTTCGGCGACACCAACCTCGACATTGCCGACAAGCTGGATGCCTACGAGCACAAGGGGCCTTGGACCAATCGTCTCATTCTTGGCGACTCGCTGCAGGTAATGAACTCCCTGCTCGAATACGAAGGCATGGGCGGCCAGGTGCAGATGATTTATTTCGATCCCCCTTACGGGGTGAAATTCGGATCGAATTTCCAGCCGTTCGTGCGCAAGAACAGCGTCAAGCACGGCGCGGATGATGAAATGATCCGCGAGCCGGAAATGGTCAAGGCGTACCGCGATACGTGGGAACTAGGACTTCACTCATACCTGACCTATCTGCGCGACAGGCTCATGCTGGCGAGAGAACTCCTTCATGAGTCCGGTTCCATCTTTGTGCAGATTTCAGATGACAATCTCCACCATGTCCGCGAAGTCATGGTCGAGGTGTTTGGCGAAAGCAATTCGTGTGGCCTTATCGCATTTCGCACAACAGGCGGTCAGAGTTCATCACTGCTGTCCTCATCGACTGACTTCCTGATCTGGTTTGCCAAAGACAAGGCCAATGCGCGCTTTAGCAACCCCACCACGCCAAAAGGCGGGAGCGGCGGCGCATCTGGTCAGTATGTATTGGTAGAGCCGACTGACTTCTCGGTTGAGCCACGCCGCATGACGGCGGAGGAGTTGGAAGGAACAGAGGCTATTCCCGAAGGGTGGCGCGTCCTTTCTCATGATACCCTCTATTCTCAGGGTTCTCCCTCCGACCCTGCGGATGAAATTTTCCATTGGAAAGGTCGGGATTTTCGCTGCCCGCCGAATACGCACTGGAAACCCGGTGTGAAGTCGGGGGGAATGCAACACTTGGCCGACGCCAACCGCCTTATGCTGGTTGGGAACACGCTAAGGTACAAGCGGTACGTTGATGATTTTCCGGTCTACCAGATCGACAACGTATGGAACGATACGGCCCGCAGCGGTTTCGCGCGCAAGAAAGAGTACGTTGTCGAAACCAGCGAAAAAGTTGTCCAACGCTGCATTCTCATGACGACTGATCCTGGCGATCTTGTTCTGGATATTACCTGCGGATCGGGGACTACTGCCGCTGTTTCCGAACTTTGGGGCCGTCGGTGGATCACTTGCGACACTTCCCGCGTCCCAGTTGCCTTGGCTCGGCAAAGGCTGCTTACAAGCACCTTCCCTTGGTACGCTCTGAAAGCCCCCGTCAAAGGGCCGGCTGGTGGCTTCGTCTATGAGCGCAAGCGCAACAAGAAAGGTGAGGAAATTGGCGGATTGGTTCCGCGAATTACCCTTGGATCAGTCGCTAACAACGAAGAACCTGAAACCGTCACTCTGGTGGATCGCCCAGAGATAGCAAAGAAGATCACGCGCGTTTGCGGCCCATTCACGGTTGAAGCGACCATCCAGGCCGCGATGAATCTCGAGGAAGACGCGGCGCAGCCTGCACCAAAAAGCGCGTCAGACAATCCGCGTGCCTTTCTCGACCGCATGATCGAGGTGCTGCGGCAGAGCAAGACATTGCAGTTGCCCGGTAATGTAGCGCTGCAACTGGACGCGATCAGCCCGCTCGCCGACCGTGAGTACCTTCACGCCGAAGGCGTGGCGAAGAACGGCACCAACAAGCGGATCGCGTTCGTGTTTGGCCCCGAGGACGGCGCTATCGGTTCGCAGTATGTCTACGACGCCCATACCGAGGCGTTGCAGCAGGGTTTCCAGCAGCTTTTCCTATTTGGCTTCGCAATCGATCCCAAGGCGCGCGAAATGCTCGGTAGGCTCAAGGTGCCAACCACCTACGTATCGGTCACGCCTGACGTGGTCATGTCCGATCTTCTCAAGACCAACAAGACCAGCGAAATATTTTCCATCACCGGCCTGCCTGACGTAGCGCTTGAACCGGCCGGCAAGGAGAAGGACGGCACGTCGCTTTGGCGCGTCGTCGTCAAGGGCCTCGATATTTTCCGGCCTGATACGATGGAAACGGACGAGATCAAGGCAGAAAATCTGCCGTGCTGGATGCTCGACAGCAATTACAACGGCATGGTGTTCATGGCGACGCAGGTGTTCTTCCCCAAGACTGGTGCTTGGGAGAACCTGCAAAAGTCCTTGAAAGGCCAATTCAGCGACCGCGTATGGGAACACCTGGCCGGCACGGTCAGCGAGCCGTTCGTTCTCGGCGACAAAAAGCGCATCGCCGTGAAAGCCATCGATGAGCGCGGCAATGAATTGATGGTGGTCAAAAGCGCTGAAGGAGGCCGCTGATGCCCGCCGCCAAGCCGCAGGAGCCGCCGGTCACGGTCGCCGAGGTTGATTCGCCGATCATCAATTCGCCGTTCCGCGAGCCCGCCTATCATTGGGTCATCGAGCGGGGAAAGCCGCCGGTCAAGGCGGAAGGTCGTCGTCGCGCCAGCTATTTCTATCGCGTGCCCGAACATGCGGGGCGCGGCAAGAAGAAGAAGCAGCAGGCCGAGCTGTTTGATGACGCGAAGGGCGAGGAAGTCGAACTTGAAATCGTCAACCTCATCCGCGAGCGGGTGAAGGAATGGCGCGAGGGCAGCCGTTCCGGTGGTATCGCCTATGACGGCGCGTCGCCGATCACGAAGGAGCTTCTGGAACTCTGGCGCAGCAGCGACCGCATGCAGCGGCTTTTCTTCGCGCAAATCGAAGCGGCCGAGACGATCATCTTTCTCGCGGAAGCCGCCGAGATTTACCGAAAGGGCCTGCCCGAGATTCCGAAAGACGAGCCCGGCCTCGAATCGAAGGTCGCCGGCGTCCGCGCCTTCGTCCGACATGCCTGCAAGATGGCGACCGGCTCCGGCAAGACCACGGTCATGGGG
>JAEWFG010000266.1 GCA_023388935.1 Pseudomonadota bacterium
CACCATTCTTCATCGACCGAAGTCGACGAGCTGCCCGCGATTCACATCGCTGGCAACGATGGTGTAACCTTTGAAACGTGTACCGCCGAAGTCTTTCGTCCGGTCTCGATCCAAAAAGCCGAAGCTCCTCAGAAGCGAGACCCGCAAGGACTCCGCCGTCCACGTTTCTCTTTCTTCATCTTCACTTGTCAAACAGCCCGGGACCCTGGAGGCCCCAACCTTCCGGAGTGGAAGGGTTCCGACACCCTTACCGGCGATGAATGACTCCAACCGACTTGCGCCGATTGTTGTGTCACTCAACAAGGTGAGGAGCATCAGTGACGCGTCCGCTCGCCCTGGTCAGTGACCCGGCGGCGCCGCGCTCAGTGGGTGGGGTTATAGCCCCCCCCCATCGGGATTGTCAACGCCCATTGTCAACAAATCGTCGCACGGTTGCAGTGCAGAAAAGTGCCGTGTTTTCAGTAGCCTACACGGCGAGGGATGGGCATCCACGGTGCCGGCGGGCAAAAAATCTGAAAAAAGTTGGAGAAAGATTTGGCCCCGGAGGCGCCCCAGGGGGGCCTGACGGCTCCCTTGGGGGATGGTTCCCGGACCGGGCCGTTCAGGAAACTTTTTCTATATTTGGCGCCGTACTAGAGCCACAATCCCGCGGCGTTCTGGTAGACAAGCTTGAATCGCGGGGATGCCAGTGGAGGCTCCCGGCGATTTTCATGGGGTCCGAGGAAGGCGATCTTGCGATGAAGCGGCCTTCTTCGGACATTCGAGAGACATCGAGAGACCTTCACCTGCCTAGTTGTTCGTAATTTCGGCCAGGCCCCGTCGGGGCTTTCTGAGCACGGACATCTATGCAGACGTGCCTTTTCCCGCGATCCCCCTTCAAGAGGGCGACCAGGGAGGGTTCGGAAACGGGCATCTTGGGTCGTTGATCGGGGGGACTTGGGTTGAACCACAGGACGTCACGCGGCGCTTATGGGCGTGAGACCGGGATCATCGATCTCGGCCACGAGCCGCCGCTTTCCGTCGATGGTTCCGAAGCCGCCGTCATCGATCGCCGTCGCGTCTCGGTACAATGGTTCAGCGGGACAATTCTGACCGGACTCTGCGGCGCAGCCCTGATCGGCGGCGCCGTTTTCGCGTCGCTCGACGGCGAAATGACCTTCGCCAAGGTGCCGGAACGGGTCGAAGGCGCGCTGCGTGGTGCGTTCGGCGCAGCTGATCGCGCCGCCACGCTGCACAAGAGCGACCGCCTGCCGCCGCCGAATGAATCCACCGCCTCACGCAACGTCGTACGCATTTCGACCGTTACCCGCGTCGGCAACCGCGACGTGATGCGGGTGCGTCCCTTCACCCGGATCGCCGGCAATTTGTCGATGACGACGAGCGATCTGTCGGCAAAGATCCCGCCGTTCAACGCCCAGCGCCTTCTCACCGACGTCGGCTCCGATCCGAAGACCGCATCCGATGATCCCAACAATCCGGAGGCCGTCGAGCCCGACGCGGAAGTCTCCTTCGTCACCAAGGACCTGTCGCCGGTGCTGCCGAAGGCCAAGATTTCCGCGGTGGTGGCGCTCGACGACATCCTGATGCGGGTGCGTGATGCCGCCAACTGGCGCGGCAATGGCGGGGTACGCTACGCCTCGCTCGCCACCGCCGACGTTTCCAGCGCGACCGGTCCGTCCGACATCAGAAGCGCCTACGCTTCCGAAGCGTCACCGTCCGATCCCTATGCCGGCTTCGAGACGCGCGTGGTGCCGGAAAACGTCACGCTGCTGCCGAAGACCAAGGAGCAGATCACGGGCGGCAATCCCAACGGCGAACGCGTCCACATCGTCAAGAAGGGCGACACGGTCGCCTCCGTCCTGCGCGACCTCGGCGCGACGACCGAAGAGATCAAGGCGATCGCCGCGACGCTCGGCCCCCGCGGCCGCGACGGCGGCCTGAAGGAAGGCGAGAAGCTCCGCATCCTGATGGCGCCTGCAAGCCCCGGCGCCCGCCTTCAGCCCTATCGCGTCGTCGTCGCCAACGAAACCATGGTCGAGGCGATCGCGGCGCTGTCGGATCTCGGCAAATACGTCGCGGTCGACGTCTCCAGCATGAACACCGTCGCCGACGCCACGGCAAACGCCAACAGCGATGACGATGACGACGATGACGGCACCGGCGTGCGGCTCTACCAGAGCATCTACGAGACCGCGATGCGCAACAAAGTGCCGATGCCGGTCATCGACGACATGATCAAGATCTACTCCTACGACGTCGATTTCCAGCGCAAGGTGCAGCCGGGCGATTCATTCGACGTGTTCTACGCCGGCGAAGACGAGGGCGTGACGACGAACGAGAAGAACGAGGTACTGTTCGCCTCGCTCACGGTCGGCGGCGAGACCAAGAAATACTATCGCTACCAGAGCCCCGACGACGGCGTCGTCGACTACTACGACGAGACCGGCAAGAGCGCGAAGAAGTTCCTGGTCCGCAAGCCCGTCAACAACGCCATTATGCGCTCCGGCTTCGGCGGCCGCCGCCATCCGATCCTGGGCTTCGTGAAGATGCACACCGGCGTCGACTGGGCCACCGCCTACGGCACGCCGATCTTCGCCTCCGGCAACGGCGTGGTCGAGAAGGCCGGCCCCGAAGGCGGCTACGGCAAGTACATCCGCATCAAGCACTCCAACGGCTACGAGACCGCCTACGGCCATATGTCGGCCTTCGCCAAGGGCATGGAGATCGGCAAGAAGGTACGGCAGGGTCAGGTGATCGGCTTCGTCGGCTCCAGCGGCATGTCGACCGGCCCGCATGTCCACTACGAAATCCTGGTCAACGGCCGTTTCGTCGACCCGATGCGCGTGAAGCTGCCGCGCGGCCGTTCGCTGGAAGGCCCGATGCTCGCCGGCTTCGAGAAGGAGCGCGACCGGCTCGACGGCATGATGAGCGGCCGCAACAACACCATCGCCCGTATGTCGGACGCCACCGGCGGGCCGTTGCAGGTCAGCAACCGGTAACCAGAGCGTTTTCGAGCGAAGTGGATACCGGTTCGCGTAAAGAAAACGCGTCAAGCGCCAAACAATTAGCCCCGGAGAGGCCTGGCCTCTCCGGGGCTTTGTCGTTTCACACTGGCCTTGGGCTCAGTTCAGCTTCCGCTTCGACTGCGGCGCCTCGAACTGGGCGATCTCCGCGGTCTGCGACGCCTTGCCGTTGAAGGTCAGCACATTGCCTTCGGACGAGATCGCGACCGTATCCCCATCCTTGACGTCGCCGGCCAGGATCATCTCGGCGAGCGGATCCTGGACATGGCGCTGGATCACCCGCTTGAGCGGCCTTGCGCCGTAGGCGGGATCCCAGCCCTTCGCTGCAAGCCAGTCGCGGCCCGCGGCATCGAGCGTCAGCACGATCTTGCGATCGGTCAAAAGCTTCTGCAGCCGCGCGAACTGGATCTCGACGATCCGGCCCATCTCGCTCTTCTGTAAGCGGTGGAACAGGATGATCTCGTCGACGCGGTTCAGGAACTCGGGGCGGAAGTGTGCCCGCACCGTTCCCATCACCTGCTCACGCACGGCTGATGTGTCTTCGCCCTCCGGTTGATTCACCAGGAACTCCGATCCGAGGTTCGAGGTCATGATGATCAGCGTGTTGCGGAAATCGACGGTACGGCCCTGGCCATCGGTCAGGCGACCGTCGTCGAGCACCTGCAACAGGACGTTGAAGACGTCCGGATGCGCTTTCTCGATCTCGTCGAACAGCACGACCTGGTAAGGCCGGCGTCGCACCGCTTCGGTGAGCGCTCCGCCCTCGTCATAACCGACATAGCCCGGAGGCGCGCCGATCAGCCGCGAGACCGAATGCTTCTCCATGTATTCGGACATGTCGAGGCGGACCATCGCGGTCTCGTCGTTGAAGAGGTACTCCGCGAGCGCCTTCGTCAGCTCGGTCTTGCCGACGCCGGTGGGACCTAGGAACATGAACGAGCCGGTCGGCCGGTTCGGGTCCTGCAGCCCTGCGCGCGAGCGGCGCACGGCGGTCGCGACCGCACGCACCGCCTCGCTCTGACCGATGACGCGCTGTCCGAGCTGCTCCTCCATCTTGAGAAGCTTCTCTTTCTCGCCTTCGAGCATCTTGTCGACGGGCACGCCGGTCCAGCGCGAGACCACCTGCGCGATGTGGTTGGCGGTGACCGCCTCCTCCATCATCTGGCCGGAGCCTTCACGCGCCTCGATGTCGGCGAGCTGCTTCTCGAGCTGCGGGATGCGGCCATAGGCCAGCTCGCCGGCCTTCTGGAATTCGCCGCGCCGCTGCGCGTCAGCGAGATCGACGCGCAGGGCGTCGAGCTCGGACTTCAGCTTCTGGGCGTTGGAGAGCTTGTTCTTCTCCGCACTCCAGCGCGACGTCAGTGCCGTAGACTTCTCCTCGAGCTCGGCAAGCTCCTTCTGCAGCGTCTCGAGGCGGGACTTGGAGCCGAGATCGCTTTCCTTCTTGAGCGCTTCCTGCTCGATCTTCAGCCGGATGATCTCGCGGTCGAGCGAATCCAGCTCTTCCGGCTTGGAATCGACCTGCATCTTCAGCCGGGCGGCGGCCTCGTCCATGAGGTCGATCGCCTTGTCCGGCAGGAAGCGGTCGGTGATGTAGCGGTTAGACAGCGTCGTGGCCGCCACGAGCGCGGAATCGGTGATCCGCACGCCATGGTGCTGCTCGTACTTGTCCTTCAGGCCGCGCAGGATCGAGATGGTGTCCTCGACCGAGGGCTCGCTGACGAAGATCGGCTGGAAGCGCCGCGCCAGCGCCGCATCCTTCTCGACATGCTTCTGATACTCGTCGAGCGTGGTGGCGCCGATGCAGTGCAGCTCGCCGCGGGCGAGCGCCGGCTTGAGCAGGTTGGAGGCGTCCATCGCGCCGTCGCCCTTGCCGGCGCCAATCAGCGTGTGCATCTCGTCGATGAACAGGATGAAGTTGCCGTCGCTCGCGGTGACCTCCTGGAGCACGGCCTTGAGCCGCTCCTCGAACTCACCGCGATATTTTGCGCCGGCAATCAGCGCACCGAGGTCGAGCGAAAGCAGCTTCTTGTCCTTGAGGCTCTCGGGCACGTCGCCATTGACGATGCGCAGCGCGAGGCCCTCGACGATGGCGGTCTTGCCGACGCCGGGCTCACCGATCAGGACGGGATTGTTCTTGGTCCGGCGCGACAAAACCTGGATGGTGCGGCGGATTTCCTCGTCGCGGCCGATGACCGGATCGAGCTTGCCGTCGCGCGCAGCCTGGGTCAGGTCGCGGGCATATTTCTTCAGCGCGTCATAGGCGTTCTCGGCGGTCGCGCTGTCGGCGGTGCGGCCCTTACGCAGTGCCTCGATGGCCGCGTTGAGATTCTGCGGGGTGACGCCGCCCTTGGCCAGGATCGCGCCCGCCTCGCTGGTCTTCTCCAGCGTGAGGCCGAGCAGAAGCCGCTCGACGGTGACAAAACTGTCGCCGGCCTTCTCGCCGGCCTTTTCAGCCGCGTCGAAGGTGCGGGCAAGCTCAGGCGCCAGATAGATCTGGCCGGCGCCGCCGCCGGAGACCTTCGGCACCTTGATGAGGGCGTCCTCGGTCGCCTTCAGAATTGCACGGGAATCGCCGCCCGCACGGTCGATCAGACCGGCAGCCAGCCCCTCATTGTCATCCAGCAGCACCTTCAGGACGTGCAGGGTCGAAAACTGCTGATGCCCCTCGCGCACCGCAAGCGACTGTGCGGATTGGATGAAGCCCCTGGAGCGTTCGGTATATTTGTCGATGTTCATTCTTTTCTTTCCCTCGGCCTGCCCCTCGAGCCCTCTAAGGCACTCCAAACGGCATCTTCACTGGGTTTCCGCTGGCCGCGTTTGACATTCCTCAACCGGCAGCGGTCGTTATCAGCCGGCGCTGGCGCCGACCTGATTCAGATGTGGGAAGCGTGCCCTCAGATCGGAAGAGGCGAGTTCACAAATTCGTGTGCTGATCCGCCTGCTTGGCAGGGTCACGGTCGAATCCCTAAAGTAGCGGTATGACAGCCAGCCAGACCGCCGAGATCTCCGGCCTCTACCGCTATCCGATCAAGGGCCTAACGCCGGAGCCCCTGCCCCGCGCCCCCTTACGGACCGGCCAGACCCTGCCCGCCGACCGCCGCTATGCCATCGAGAACGGGCCGAGCGGGTTCGATCCCGAGACGCCGGCATGGATGCCCAAGACCCAATTCCTGATGCTGATGCGCGATGAGCGGCTCGCAGCCCTCGACTGCCGGTTCGAGGATGCGACCAATCGCCTGACGATCCGCAAGAACGGCCAGGTCGTCGCCAGCGGCGATCTCGAGACCGCCGCCGGGCGCGCGGCCATCGAGGGCTATTTCACCGAGAATTTCCAGGCCGAGCTGCGCGGGCCGCCAAGAGTGCTGTCCGGACGCGACCACAGCTTTTCCGACGTCGCCCGCAAGGTCGTCTCCATCATCAATCTCGACAGCGTCCGCGCGATCGAGACCATGCTCGGCGGCGCAGCCGTGCATCCCCTGCGCTTCCGCGCCAATCTCTACGTCCAGGGCTGGCCGGCCTGGTCCGAGCTCGACCTCGTCGGCCAGACGCTCGCGATCGGGCAGGCCCGGCTGAAGGTGGTCAAGCGCATCGTCCGCTGCGCGGCCGTCAACGTCGATCCGAACACGGCAACGCGCGATCTCGAAATCCCGCCAACGCTCTCGCGCAACCTCGGTCACATGGATTGCGGCATCTACGCCGAAGTCATCGCCGACGGCGAGATCGGCGTCGGTGACAAGATTGCGGTGGAAGAGCCAAAGCTGGTGTGACGGATCTCCGTCATTGCGAGGCTGCTGCCGTAGGGTGGGCAAAGCGAAGCGTGCCCACCATTTCGATTGTCGAACACTGATACACCGTTGGTGGGCACGGCGCTTGCGCGCCTTTGCCCACCATACGGCACCGTCATCACCTCAGTTCGGCATCACATACGCATAGATCCGGCCGCGCGAGACCGGAGCCTCGCGAACACGATTGCCGTTGTTGCCGGAGATCATGATCGGATTGCCTTGCGCGTCCACGCCCGTGATGATGCCGACGTGGCCGCCGCCGCCGCGCCGTCCCATCACCGCGATGGCGCCGACCTGCGGTCCGGAGACGCGCGTGCCGTAACGAGCGAACGAGCTCGCCATGTCGGATCCCGTGCCCTGATGGCCGGTGCGCTGCAGCACCATGTTCATGAAGCGCGCGCACCACAGGCTGCCGCGCCCGGTCGGATTGCCACCGAGATAGCGGCGTGCCTCGGACACGAGGCTCGATCCGCCGCCGAAGCCGCCGCTCGTGGTCGCGCCGCTGTCGGCGTTCGGATTGTAGCTGGCCTGGGTGTTGGCGAATCCGCCTGCCGGCAATCGCGCCGCGCTGCGCTCGAAGCGCGAGCTGCGTGCATAGTGCCGGTGATGATGATGTCTGCTGGCGTGGTGCACGTAAGCGTGCCGCTCTGCGCTATGACGATGAGGCCGCGCTGAAGCCGGAGACGAGAACGCGGCGATCGCCGCGAAGAAGAGCGCCAGCGCGGCAACACAACGCGACTGGCGAGACGCAAACAACTCGAACATTCTTCATCCTTAGTTGACACCCCCTCTTCCCAATCGGCCCGTGTGCGGCCGACATCCGTCAGGGCGTTAAGCCGCCGGATGTGGCGAGAAAAAGACACCGCGCCCCACGAATAGCTGCGATGATCTCGTGTTGGTGCTGGTCTGATGCTGCCGCGTTGCGAACAACAGCATTAACTGCAATCCTCTCGCCACGGCTTGAAGAGAGGGAAATGGTTAATGCCCCACGCCACGACCAGGGACGACGTCCGCATCTATTTCGAAGAAGCGGGTCAAGGAACGCCGATTATTTTTCTGCACGAGTTCGCGGCCGACTACACCAATTGGGAGCCGCAGATGCGCTATTTTTCGCGCGGCCATCGCTGCATCACCTATTCCGCGCGCGGCTACACGCCATCGGACGTGCCTGATGGCGAGGTCTACACCTATGAGCACTTCTACACCGATGCGCTCGCCGTGCTCGATCACCTCAAGATCGAGCGCGCGCATCTCGTCGGCTTGTCGATGGGCGCTTACTCGTCGCTCCAGATCGGCCTCGACGCACCGCAGCGCGCGTTGTCGATGACGCTGGCCGGCGTCGGCTCCGGCTCGGAGATCGAGAACCTCGACAACTGGCGCAAGCAATGCCGCGCCAACGCAGAGCAATTCGAGACGCTCGGCTCCATTGAGGTCGCGAAAGTCACGCGCGAGGCGCCGAGCCGGATTCCCTTCCTGGTGAAGGACCCACGCGGACACGCCGATTTCTACGCCGCGCTGGCTCGGCACGACGCCAAGGGTTCAGCCAACACCATGCGCGGCTTCCAGGGCGGCCGCCCTTCGATCTACACGATGACGGACGCGATCAGAGCCGTCGCAACGC
>JAEWFG010000335.1 GCA_023388935.1 Pseudomonadota bacterium
TCGAATAGGCCTTTCCCTTCATCTGAGCCCCCCAAAGCTGATGGAGCCCAGCGACTCATATTCGCAGCCGTTCGGGAATCCCCCCGGCCATCACAATCGATTCAACTCAGCCGCCAAATGCTCTAGCATCCACTCTCGTGTCCCGGACGCGCTGCAGTGTGCAACGCTGCTGCGCAGAGCCGGGACCCAGAGTGTGGGCCCCGGCTCAGCAGCGCACCACTTGCGTGCTGCGCTGCGCCCGGGGCGCGCGTCCTGAAGCGGCTTTGTTCTCTTAACAAAACGTCAATAAAACCAGCCAGTTATGGTGAACGCTTTGTTAAGCGTCGTGGTTTATTTTGTGTTGCAGGTGACAAGCCGTCACCGCTTCGTCTTCGTTGCGTAAGCCGGAAGCACCATGATCGTTCGGCAGTTCATCAATTGGATCAGAACGGCGCCCGCCGGCGAGCGGGCGGA
This sequence comes from Pseudomonadota bacterium, assembly GCA_023388935.1. Classification (GTDB taxonomy): domain Bacteria; phylum Pseudomonadota; class Alphaproteobacteria; order Rhizobiales; family Xanthobacteraceae; genus Bradyrhizobium. The sequence continues at coordinate 454 of JAEWFG010000335.1, forward strand.
GGCAACGCGGGCATTGGCCCGGGCCTGGCTGATCTCAGACCTTTCCCATGACGACCGCGTCGCCGCCGAAGGCGCGCTCTTGATGCTGCTCGACGATCCGTCGCCGCTGGTCAGGCAGGCGATGGCGGAAGCCTTCGCGCGCAGCGCTGAAGCGCCGGCATCGATCGTGCGAGCCCTATCGGCGGATCAGCCGACCGTGTCGTTGCCAGTGCTCGAACATTCTCCGCTGCTGATCGATGCCGATCTCGTCGACATCGTCGCGACCGGCAATGATGAGGTGCAGTGCGCGATCGCCCGTCGCATCGCGCTGCCGGTCTCCGTCTGCGCCGCCATTGCCGAAGTCGGCTGTGCGGCGGCAGCGCTGGAGCTGATCGAAAATCCATACGCCGAGCTCGCGCCGTTCTCCTGGGATCGCATCGTTGAGCGTCACGGCCATCTCGCCGCGATCCGCGAGGCGATGCTGGTGCTGGATGATCTACCCGCCGCGACGCGCGCCGCTCTGGTGGCAAAGCTCTCCGATACCCTGGCTCAATTCGTCGTGGCCCGGAACTGGCTGAGTGCCGACCACGTCGAGCGCATCACCATCGAGGCGCGCGACCGTTCCACCATGAATATCGCGTCGCGCTCGCGCGGCGAGGACATGCAGGGCCTGGTGCATCATCTGCGCGTCACGGGCCAGCTCACCGCGGGCCTGATCCTGCGCGCGCTGCTGTCGAGCAATCTCGAATTGTTCGACGCCGCGCTGGCGGAATTGGCCGATCTGCCGCTCGCGCGCGTCACCGCGCTGCTGCACGACCGCGGCGGTGCAAGCCTGCACGCGCTGCTCCGCCGCGCCGGGTTGCCGGAGGCGACGTTTGCGGCGTTCCAAGTGGCGCTCGATGCCTGCCACGAACAAGGTTTTGTCGACAGCGACGACGGTGCGGCGCGGCTGCGCCGGCGCATGGTGGAGCGCGTGCTCACCCATTGCGAGACCGACCGCGGCGCGACCGAGCCGCTGATGGTCCTGCTCCGCCGCTTCGCCACCGAGTCCGCGCGCGAAGAGGCACGGCTGTTCTGCGACGAACTCGTCGCGGACGAGGCGATCTATGACGATCTGATCGCGGCTTAACGAGATGTTGTAGGGTGGGCAAAGCGTAGCGTGCCCACCGACAGGGCGCGGTTGCGGAAATGGTGGGCACGGCGCTTCGCGCCTTTGCCCACCCTACGAATTCTTATCGTGGCGATAGAGCAGGCTCGAAGTCCAAAACGAGAGGAGAATTACTCCGTCGGCACGATGCTCGGCGCCAGGATCACCTCGAGATGTTCGGGGCGGTCGCGGTTGACGTGGGCGAGGTATTCGTCGGCGACCTTGCGCAGGCGGCGGCTGAGCTCGGCGGAGACGCTGATGCTGTCGAGCCTGGTGTTCTCGTGCACGATCGCGAGGATGGCGTTGATGTGGTGCGTGAACAGCTCGGCCGGCACCCTCTCGAGATCCGGCGCGTGCTCGATGACGCGGCACAGGCTCTCGGCGATTCCTGCCGCGGCGGGATAGCCAAACGTCGCGGCGTCGCCCTTGATGTCGTGTGCGGCGCGGAACAGTTCATCTCGCCTGTCCTTGGTGAAGCCGTCGTTGCGTATGGCGACGTAAGCGGCGGACAGCCGGTCGACCTCGGTCTTCATCCAGTCCTTGAACTCGCCGGAGAGGCCTGCCAGCGCCTGTTCCGCGCGCCCGACCGGATCGTCCATGTCCTTTTGTTCGACCCGGCGCAGCACCTTGCGTAGCGGATTGGGCTGCGTGATGATTTGATGCGTGGCGAAGGCCGTGACCTCGATGTCCTTTGCGCTGTTCTTCGCCATGATGCCTGCTTCGACCGTGTGTGACGTTGCGCTAGATGGAGGAGCGGGCCTTGTCGAGCAGCGAGGGCTGCTGGAGCACCTCGTGTTTTTCGCCGACGCGGCGCTCGGGCCCCATATAGGCGGAGGCGGTGTTACGGCGCCTGTCCGGCCCGAAATAGGTCTTGGTCTTGATGAAGGGGCGAGGATTGGCGACCACGTTGAGGATGCGCTGGTAGAGTCCCTTGGCCGAGATCGGCTTGGCCAGGAATTCGGTGACGCCGGCATCGCGCGCGACCGTGACGCGGCGCTTCTCGGAATGGCCGGTCAGCATGATGATCGGCGCGTAAGGATTGCCCTTGGATTCCGGCTGCCGGATCATCTGCGCGAGCTCGAGCCCGTCGAAGATCGGCATCGCCCAGTCGGTGATGACGATGTCGGGCACGTAATGGCTGTACATTTCGAGGGCGGTTGCGCCGTCCTCGGCTTCATAGACCTCGCGCGCGCCGAAGGAATGCAACAGCGTGCGCAGGATGCGGCGCATGTGCGGATTGTCGTCGCAGACGAGGAAGCGCAGCTTGTTGAAATCGATGCGGAACATGGCGCCCGGGCCGAAGCGGTCAACTTTCGTTAACCATATCGTGCCGAGGGTTAAGGAAGGGTTGAGGCCGGAGCCCTCGCGGGCCTTGCGGCTAGGCGGATCAGTAGCCGAACTGTTCGCGCAGAATGCGCTCTTCCAGACTGTGGCCGGGATCGAACAGCATGCGCATCGAGATGGTCTTGTCCGATAGGACCTCGACGCGGCGGACGTCGCGCACTTCGTCGTGGTCGGCCACCGCGGCCACGGGCCGCTTGTCGCCCTCCAGCACCTCGATCACGACATAGGCCGTGTTGGGCAGCAGCGCGCCGCGCCAGCGCCGGGGGCGGAAGGCGCTGATGGGCGTCAGCGCCAAGAGCGCAGCGTTGATCGGGAGGATCGGCCCCTGGGCGGATAGATTGTAGGCCGTCGAGCCCGCCGGCGTCGCCACCATGATGCCGTCGGCGATCAGTTCGGGCATGCGTTCGCGCTCGTCGATCAGGATCCGCAGGCGTGCGGCCTGATAGGTCTGCCGGAACAGGGCAACTTCGTTGATGGCGTGATGCAGGTGGACGCGATCGTTGACGTCGGTCGCGCGCATCAGCAGCGGGTTGATCTCGGACTCATGCGCCGCCTCGAGCCGCGCACGTAGATCGACCGTCGAGTATTCGTTCATCAGGAAGCCGACGGTGCCGCGGTGCATGCCGTAGATCGGCCTTCCCGTGTTCATGTTCTGGTGCAGCGTCTGGAGCATCAGGCCGTCGCCGCCGAGCGCGACCACGACGTCGGCTTCCTTCGGGTCGCAATTGCCATAGTCCCTGGTGAGCTGGCCGAAGGCGGCCTGCGCCTCGCTGCTCGGGCTGGCGACGAAGGCGATCCGGTCGTATCGCGATGGCTTGGTCATGGCTTCCGGGCAGGCCGCTGGCTCGAGAAAGTTCCGCCGGCCTCGTCTATACGACCTGGGCCTCCATTGTCGAGGATGACCGCCCGTCGACGCAAGCGGGCGACGGCCGATCCCGATTCAGGACAAAACCGGGGCGATTTGGGCCTGATCGGCCTCTTCGGGGGTCGCCGGACCTGTGATCCCCCAAACCGTCGTAATTCCGCGCTAGCCTTTGGGTAAGCGCCGGCTCTGACAGCCAGGCAGGGAGAACGATCATGGTCAAGTGTTTGCCGGCGCTTCGCCGCGCGACCCTCGTGCTGGCGGTGTCGGTATTCGCGCTCGCAGGATTTGCGCGCGCGGACGATCCGCCCCAGCCTCGCTCCGAGACGGCGGCGCCAACCGGCCAGAAGGGCGGGCGCGGCGGCAACGCGCAGAATGCGTCGCCGACGTCATCGTCGGCCGCCGAGGCGCACCGTCTGCCGCCGGATTCGACCACGAAGCACACGCTCGATCTGCCCGGCCGCTCGCTCGCATTCGGCGCGACCGCCGGCTCGATCCGCGTATTCGACGACAAGGGCGAGCCGCTGGCCGACATCGCCTACACGTCCTACGAACTCGACGGCGCCGATCGCGCCACGCGCCCGGTCACGTTCCTGTTCAATGGCGGACCCGGCGCGTCCTCGGCATGGCTTCAGTTCGGGGCTGTGGGGCCATGGCGGCTGCCGCTCGATGGTGAGGCTCTGTCGCCGTCGGCGTCGCCCGAGGTGAAGCCGAACGCGGAAACCTGGCTCGATTTCACCGATCTCGTCTTCATCGATCCCGTCAGCACCGGCTACAGCCGCTTTGTCGCGAGCAGCGAAGACGCGCGCAAGCGCTTCTATTCCGTCGATGGCGACGCCAACTCGATTGCGCTCGTGATCCGCCGCTGGCTCGAGAAGCACGACCGGCTGGTCTCGCCAAAATACGTCGCGGGTGAGAGCTATGGCGGCATTCGCGGGCCGAAGGTCGTGCGCCAGTTGCAGCTCCAGCATGGCGTCGGCGTCAGGGGATTGGTCCTGGTGTCGCCGTTGCTCGACTTCCGCGAGTTCACCGGCACGAGCCTTCTGCAATATGTCGCGACGCTGCCGAGCTATGTGGCGGTGGCGCGTGAAGCCAAGGGACCGGTCAAGCGCGCCGATCTCGCCGACGTCGAGGCCTACGCGCGCGGCGAATTCCTGGCTGATCTCGTCAAGGGCGAGGCGGACAAGGAGGCCACCAACCGGCTTGCCGACAAGGTCGCCGAGCTCACCGGTATCGACCAGGCGGTGAGCCGCAGGCTCTCCGGCCGCTTCGACGTCGGTGAATTCCGCCGCGAACTCGACCGCAAGAACGGCAAGGTGACGGGCCGCTACGACGCTTCCGTGCGCGGCTTCGATCCCTATCCGGATTCGAGCAGCTCCAGGTTTGGCGATCCCTCAGGCGATGCGCTCCAGGCGCCGTTGACGAGCGCCGCGGTCGATGTGCTGACACGTAAGCTCAACTGGCGGCCCGATGGCTCCTATGAAGTCCTGAACGGCGCCGTCGAAGGCCACTGGGATTTTGGCCGCGGCATCAACCCGCCGCAGTCGGTGTCGGAGCTGCGCCAGATCCTCGCGACCGACGCGAAGCTGAACCTGCTGGTCGGGCACGGCCTGTTCGATCTCGCCACGCCCTATTTCGGAACGAAGCGGGTGCTCGACCAGTTGCCGGCCTTTGCGACGCAGCGGATGAAATTCGTCGTCTATCCCGGCGGCCACATGTTCTATTCGCACGACGGCTCGCGGCAGGCGTTCCGCGGTGAGGTCGAGGCTCTCATCCGGGAGTAGGGCGCCGCTTGCGCGGCGGATACCGGCGCGCAATCTCGCGTGCCACGATGCTCGCAGGCTTGATGTTGGCGCCCGCAAGCCAGATGTCGCTGACCTTGCCGCGTGCGTCGCGGACGCGTCGCACCGGCTCGCCATGGCTGGAGTAGCCGGCTGCCCAGGCGAGCTTGCCGGTGTCGCGGCCGGTCACCTCGATCTCGGCGGCATCCATGAACGGATTGTTGAACTGCGGATTGGCGACGAGCACGCGGTTGCCGATCGGCACGAGATCCGTTGCGCCCCAAATCGTCCACCAGCGGCCGGTCCAGTCGCGCGCGCGCCGGTCAGGCGCGCCACGGGTCTGGAATACGCGCAGGATCTGCATCGCGCCGTCCATCCAAAACGGCGCCGCGCCGTCGATGGAGTTGCTCAGGATGCTGATCGCGAGCTCGCAAGCAGGGATGGAGCAGGTCCGGGAGATGTAGCCCTGAAAGCCGCCGCCATGGCCGAACCAGTCCCAGCCGTCGGTCTTGCCGGCGTTAACGCCAAGCCCGTAATAGCCCTCGAAGCTTTGCGGGATGCGCCAATGGTGCCGCGTCATTTCGCGGCGGCTTGCGACCGACAGCACGCTCTTCCTTGCGTTGGGCGCTAGCTGCGCGAAGAAGCGGGCCGTATCGCCGGCGGTCGCGACGAAGCCTGCGGCCGACGCCATTGCATGAGCGGGATTGTCGCCGGGGACGACGCATCGCTCGCCAAACGGCACCTTTCGCGTGTGGCCGCGCGCGAAGGGAGTCCCCCTGGCGACGGGCGCGTTGGGTTCGGTTTCGCGCAAGCCGGCCGGTTCGATGATCTCGCGCTTGATCCAGACGGAGTAGGGCTCCTTCGTCACGGCCTCGATCACGAGCCCGATCAGCCCAAAGCCATGATTGGAATATTTGAACCGCGTACCGGGGTCGATCGCGGTCGGCAGCTTCAGCTCCGCGAGCAGCTCCTTGGCGTTGAGATAGGGACGGCTGTCGATGAACTGGCCGGAATCGGCGCCGTCGCGCGTCAGCCCCGCGCTGTGCGAGAGCACTTGCGAAATCGTCGTCTCGGCGACGCGCGGATGCAGGCCGCCGGCATATTGGCCGACAGGATCGTCGAGCCGGATCTTGCGCTGCTCGCGCAGCTTCATGATGCCGGCCGAGGTAAAGCTCTTCGAGTGCGAAGCGATGCGGAAGCGATGGCGCGGGGTGAGCTTCTCGCCGGTGTCGAGATTGGCGAGGCCGAATGCATGCTCGGCGACGACCTCGCCGCGATGGGCGAAGGCGACGATGACGCCCGGCTGTTGTGATGTCGTCAGCTGGAATTCGATCCAGGAGCCGATGTAGTCGATCGCGGAGCGTAGCCACGTGTCCATTGCGCACCAAATTGCGAGGGGAGGTTCGGTGCGTGAGGCTAGCCGAGTAAGCGGAACGGACGCAACCCTAAGGTTGTGCCCGTTCGCTTCATTTAAAGATGCGATGTCTCAGTAGACGAGCGTTGCGCCGGTCGGCTTGTCGAGCGCAGCGGCAAGCGAGCGATATTCGGAGCTATTGGTGCCGGCGAGCGAAGCGATCTTGTTCAGATGATACTGCGCCTGCTCGCGGTTGCCCTGCTCGAGCTGCCAGAGGCCGTAATACTGCCAGGTGCGGACGTGGTTCGGATCGTCCTTCAGCGCCAGCTCGTAATAGGCCTTCGACGATGGGTAGTCGCCGAGCTTGCGATAGGAGTAGCCGATCAGGTTCGCAACGTCGGCGACGTCGTCGCGCTTGAGCGACTTCAACTGGTCGATCGCACGCGTGTAGTCGTGGCTGTCGTAGATCGTGGTGTAGGCGGTGCGATAGGCGGCGAGGAATTTGGGATCACTGACGGAGGAACTCTTCTTCTTCCCCTTTTTGGTGGAAGTGTCCGACTTCGGCGGCGACGAGGGCTCGTCGCTGCCCGCGGCGTAGGCGCTGGTCAGCACCGGCGCGGCTGCCAGCGACATGGAGACGAGTCCCGGCACCAGAAGCATTGAGAGTTTGCGCATCCAAGTTCTCCCATATGGAACGTGGCGATCCTACACGATTGCCCGAAGACGGGAACACCCGACGGACAAGAACATTCCCGGCTGGAGCGGTCTATCTGCTCTGCCGCCGATGACAAACCTGTCATCGAGATGAACGCGGGTTTCAGACTGGGTTCAGTGCGTGCGTCCTAGGCTCCCACCTACGATCGAAGGGTTGGCGAGAGGGCGCCGCCTCGAGATCCTTCCAAGAGGAGACCAAACCATGTTGAAGACCATTTCCGCAGCCTTGCTCGCAGCGTCCGTGATCGCAGCTCCGGCCTTCGCCGCCGAGGCCGGCAAGCCCACCACCACAGCGCCGGTGATCAAGGCTGACCAGAGCCAGACCAAGGTGTCGAACATCGCCGCGAAACCCGATGCCGCCGTCAAGGCGGATGCCAGGGTGGGTGCCAAGTCGAAGGCGATGAATGCCAACGCCGCCGTCACGCCCGACGAGCACAAGACCGTGCGCATGCATCGCCATCACCACAAGCATCTGTCGGCCAAGAAGTCGCTGAAGGCGCAGCCGGACGTCACCAAGCCGGCGACCACCGATAAGCGCAGCTAACGACTGATCCCGCGCGGCGGCATCCCTGCATTGCCCCGCCGCCGCTTGCGGAATTCAGGTCCGGCCCGTTCGTCACGCCTCCTGCGAGAGCTCGAGGTGTCGGCGGCGGGCCGGTGCGCCGTTGCGGGAGCCGCAAGCGAATTCCCTTGGCGAATTCCCTTGGAGCAAGCTTGGGGCTAGAACATCTCCGAGTCTGATCGAGCGGAGAGCGTGAGCTGTGGGGCGATTGACGAAACGTGCGGTGATCCTGGCATTGCCGCTGGCGCTTGCGGCGTGTTTCGGCAGCGATGGTGACCGCCCATCTCTGATGGCGGGGACCCAGGCTGGAGGGCCGCAGTCGTTTCCCGACAATTTCCACAGCGACACGCTCGCCTTGATGCGTACCTATCTCAACAATCCGGTCGGCGTGCGCGACGCCAGCATGGCCGAGCCGGTGCAGCGCGAGGTTGGCGGGCGACAGTTCTACGTGAGCTGCCTGCACTTCACCCCGCGCGAAACCGACGGCAGCTACAAGGGCATGCGCGAGCGCGCTGTGATCTTCGTCAACGGTCGGGCGGACCGCGTCGTCGACCGGACCAACGAGCTCTGCGCCGGCGCGGTTTACGCTCCCTTTCCGGAACTGGAAAAGATGACGCGGTAGCGCAAAGCCCGCCTTCATCGCCTGGTGGTAGGACAGAAGCCGCCGGAGCCGCTGGATCACATTTTGGCGAGCTTTGAACGGGGCGGTTCACTTTGCGACAAATCGTTACGGCCGGTTTTGCGCAGACGACAAATCTGTCGGCGCAAGCAATCGTGACGGAACAAAATCGCGTTGTTGCCACCCCGTCACAGTAACGAACGATCAACGTTCCGGCATCGCCGCGAGGCAACCAAATTCACGCCACGTTGTTTGGTTTGCTGAGGGTCGATTTTGAAAGAACGGGGACGAACATGAGGACGATTTTGCTGGGCGCAGCCGCTCTGCTTGCGCTGGCCGCGCCAGCCGCTGCAGCGGACATGCAGCCGCGCGCCTACACCAAGGCGCCGGTCTACACACCCCCGCAGGTGATCTACAACTGGACCGGCTTCTACATCGGCGGCCATGTCGGCGGTGCCTTCGCCGGCGACAGCAGCTTCCAGTCGAGCGACGCCCGCTTCCTGGGCGGTGTGCAGGGCGGCTTCGACTACCAGTTCGCTCCCAATTGGGTGGTGGGTATCGAGGCCCAGTATTCCTGGCTGCCGACCAACAACAATGGTGTCACGTTCCCGCTGGGTACGCAGGTGACGTCCAACACCGACCAGATCGGGTCGGTGACCGGCCGCGTCGGTTACACCTGGGGGCCGGCGCTGGTCTACGCCAAGGGCGGCTACGCCTGGCGCAACAACGGCCTCGGCGTCAACGTCGCCGGCGTGCCGCAGGCCTTCACCGCCACCGGCAACAACAAGGACGGCTACACGGTCGGCGCCGGCCTCGAATACATGTTCGCGCCGAACTGGTCGGCCAAGGCCGAGTACCAGTATTATAATTTCGGCAGCACGACCTTTACCTCCGGCCCGGCCGATATCGCCGGGGTCCGGGGCCGGGATGACGATCATACCGTCAAGGTCGGTGTGAACTACCGGTTCGGCTGGGGCGGTCCGTCAGGCTCGCGCTACTGACCCCGCCAGCGGTAATCCAAGACCTGAAAGGCCGGCCTCCCGCCGGCCTTTCGTTAGCCAGCCTCTCGTTTTTCTTGCGTGAACCATCTGGCGCGTCATATGCAGGCAAACGATCAGGCGCGCGCCTTCTCACCTGCGTCATGGGACCGAGGTAAAGCAAAAATAATTTTTCCCGCTTAGGGAACTCGCGCTCCGGGATGCGTTATATGGCTCCGGGACGCGTTATATGAGAGAATTACCGGGCTGGTGGGACGACGGTCATGCGTATCTTGGTGTCGGCAGTAGTGCTTTCGTGCTTCATCTCCCTGCCGTGCTCAGCACAGACAATCCTCAAATCCGAGCCCTTGGTGCTGGCACCCTATGAGGTGGCCTTCGTCAAGGACGCCTCCTGTCCGTCGGGCAAGGTGCTCAAGGTCACCGGCGCAATCCGCGGGCTGCATCGCCGGAAGTCCTGTGTGGTGCTGACGGGCGAGCAGGCTTCGCTGGCGACCGCGACGCCCTGACCCCCCTCCGGCCTCCGGCCGGATCTTACGAATTCGGCTAAAGCTCCATCCTGGACTGTCGCTCAGCGTCGGCCTTGTTCTGGGCGGGGTCCTCGCCTTGGGCTGCCGGGCAGGGCTTGATCTCGTAATCGTTGTCGAGCACCCGGCGCGGCCCTGGGCGCTCGTCGTCGGCCGACACATCCACGACCAAACCACTCCGCTCCGCGAGTTTCCAGACGTCGGCCTCATCCGGATAGGCCTTGCTGATTTGGGCCTCGTTGCAGAACAGGGCGTAGGGCATTCTTCCCGCTCCCGGAAAGCGCGTTAACGGCTTTGCTGGTGAGGGGTTCCGGCCGGTAAGGTGATCACGGGGGCGTGATCAGCGCAGCCGCGCCCTGAGTCGTAAACGAGTCCTGAATCCCAGAAAAAAGAAACCCCGGGACTCTCCGGCCGGAATCAGCGGATGTTTTGGGCCATGACGAGCGACCTGAAAACCTCCTGCGGGCACATGTTGCTGCCGTTGACGCTGGCGCTGTTCAGTGCCTGCGCGGCCAATCTCTGGCTGGTCTGGTCCTGGCTGTGAGGCGGTAGCCGCCTCACTTTTCCGCCGGCGGGCGGGGCAAAGCGTCGCGAATGTCGGCGCGAAGCCGGCTCAGGGTCGCCGCACAATATTCCTCCCGTTCGCGCTCGAACCGCTCCTGGTGCTTGCGGAAATTGGCGATGCGGGCCTGCATCTCGGTGCGGACGTCGCTCATCCGCGGCAGCGGCGCTTGGACGGGTTGAGGTTGGGCCAATGGCTGGGGCTCGGGTGGCGATATGGCCGCCGGAGGCGGCTCGGCTTCGACCGCAACGGCCCGGACGGTAACAATTTCCGTCGTTACTGCGAACGCAGTCGCGGCGGGCTCCGGTGGATGGAAGGCATCCTTCTTGCCGGTTACCGATTGGATGAAGGCCATTGTCTGCGCGATCAGCGCGTCGCGTTCCCTGATCCACTTCATGGTGCACCTCGGTTGGAGCTATTCCAGCAAAGCTGGCCGGCCGAATCAAGGAGGTGCCCCCGCAGGGGATTGCATATTTTTCCCGAACGCCGGACAGTAGGGCATGGATGCCAAGACAGAGCAGTCGGACGAGGCGCAGGGCCTGAGGCTCGTGCGCGCGTTTCTGCTGCTGCCGCCCGACAAGCGGGCGGAGGTGATCGCGTTCGTCGAGGAATTGGTGCGTGCCCAGGGCCGGCACGCGGAGGGCACGGAGATATCCCCGCGTTGAGCGCTATCGCTCGCGCGGATTGACGTTGGGCACGAAGGGCGCGCCGACCACCCGGACCGGCTCCTGAGTTGCGGCTTCCATCGGCCTGCTATCGGCGAGCCGTTTCTCCGGCGCTTGTCCGAAGACAGGCTCGAAGAGTGCAAGCATGCCGGCCACGACGGCGCAGCACAGCGTCACCGCCCCCACGAGAAACATGTTTCGATTTTCTTCTCTGATCGGCATAGGCCAAGAACGACCGACGCGGGCCATTGGTTCCCGACCGTTGAGGGCGGACGAAGCGCGGCCAAGGATGATTGAAGCTTGCGTAAAAGCTTACGTTCAGGCGACGAGCGGTTATTTTCCCGTAAAACTACCAGCGTCAATTAGGATCAAATCTTAACGTCCGCCGCTTCCAATGGCGTCGCCGGGGCTGCTTCGGTCTCCGGGACTGGAAAATCATGAAAATCATTGGGCGGCTGAAATGAGCTTTTTGAACAATTTGAAGATCGTCTGGAAGGTCGCGCTGATCGTGACCGTAATGGGTTGTGCGCTGGTCGGCGTCGCCGCTTTCGGCACGCGCGAACTCTCGTCGACTGTCGACGGATTTGGCCAGCTCGCCGCTGCGCAATCCTCCGCTCTCAACCTCACGCGGGCCCAGCGCCGCGTCGAGACCTATCATGCGGCGCTCTACGCGATTTTCACCGAAGCGACCGAAGCGGGCAGCGCCCATCGCCTCAAGACTGCAAACCAGAACCGCAATGAAATTCGGCAAATCCTGGATTCTGCCGAGCAAGACGATCCGGCGCGCGCCAACGAGATCAAGAGCATCGGCAACCAGTTGAAGGCCGTGTTCGCCGGCTGCGACCCGGTGCTGCAGGCGGGCTCGCAGGCGAGCAGCACTGAAGAGAATGCGAAGGTCGCACAACGTGCACATAAGGAGTGCGATCCGCTGATCGATGCGGCCCTCGAGCGCGTCATCAAGTTCACGACCGAGACGGACCAAGCGGTGACCAAGCGCAAAGAAGCCATTGAACGCGATGCCAAGTCCGCAATCTGGACGGTGATGGGCGTCAGCGCCGGCGGTCTGCTCGTGGGGATCGCGATCGCGCTGTTCATCGGCCTCAAGGCAATGTCGCAGCCGATCGCCCGGCTCAAGCTCGCCATGGAAGGCCTCGCCCGCAACGATCTCAAGATCGAGGTGCCCGAGAAGGACCGCCGCGACGAGATCGGCGACATGGCCAGGACCGTCGAAATCTTCAAGACCAACGCGCTGGAAGTGGAGCGCCTCAAGGCAGCGCAGGTCGAAGCAGAGAAGCTGGCCGCCGAGCAGCGCCGCCGTGACATGGTCAACCTTGCCGATGGCTTCGAACGGGCGATCGGCGAGATCATCGAGACGGTGGGATCGGCATCCACCGAGCTCGAGGCGTCGTCCTCGACGCTCGCCACCACCGCGCAACGTGCGCAGGAGCTGACCTCGGTCGTCGTGGCCGCTTCGGGCGAAGCCACCGGCAACGTGCAGTCGGTTGCGACCGCCACGGAGGAGCTGTCCTCCTCGGTCAACGAAATCAGCCGTCAGGTGCAGGAATCGGCGCGGATGGCGGGCGAAGCCGTCAGCCAGGCCCGGACCACGACCGAGCGGGTCAGCGAACTCTCGATCGCTGCGACGCGGATCGGCGATGTCGTCGAACTGATCAATACGATTGCCGGCCAGACCAACCTCCTGGCGCTGAATGCCACGATCGAGGCAGCGCGCGCCGGCGAAGCCGGCCGCGGCTTCGCCGTCGTCGCCTCAGAGGTGAAGACGCTGGCGGAGCAGACCGCAAAGGCGACCGGCGAGATCAGCCAGCAGATCTCCGGCATCCAGAGCGCGACCCAGGAATCGGTGAGTGCGATCCGGGACATCTCTGCTACCATCGAGCGGCTCTCGGAGGTGTCGTCGACCATCGCCGCGGCCGTCGAGGAGCAGGGCGCTGCGACCCAGGAAATCGCGCGCAACGTGCAGCAGGCCGCCCACGGCACCCAGCAGGTCTCCTCCAACATCACCGACGTGCAGCGTGGGGCGGCCGAGACCGGCTCGGCTTCCTCGCAGGTGCTCTCGACCGCCAAAATGCTGGCGACCGACAGCAACCGCCTGAAGGACGAGGTCGGGAAATTCCTCTCGACGGTACGCGCGGCGTAAGCCGGGCGACGCCATCGGTCCGTCGCGCGCCCTATCGCGCCAGCAGGAGACCAAGCGCAAGGACGAACAGCGCGGCCGTCATGACGACGGCCGCAACCGCGCCGGCGACAATCCTGGCTTTCTCTTTGGCTGTGGTGGGGCGCATGGCACAGAGACGAGACGGTTGACGCGAGCGGGTTCGCTTGCGGGAAATTTCGGACTAGATGCTCTGCCTGTATAGTATGTCCGCGATGGAAGTCTAACACGCGGGCCGCCCGATGATCCCCAATCGTCCTCCTGTGCTTGCCCATGAGCGGTTCGTCGCCGACCGCGAGAACTATGCTGGCCTCGATCTCGCCGCGCGGTTCGAGCGGACCAACCTTTGGGGAGCCGCAACCTCGGTGTCCGGCCTTGGTTCAGAGGACCCCGCCACCGCGGCAATCCGGGAAGCACTCCCGGCACTGTTGCAACGGCTCGGTGCGCGCTCGCTGCTCGATGCGCCCTGTGGCGATGCCGGTTGGATCGGCCGCATGAAGCTCGATGTCGATTACATAGGCATCGACATCGTTCCGTCTCTGATAGAGGCCAACAACCAGCGCGTCGCGCGGGGTGAGCTGACCGGCCGTTTCCGCGTTGCGGACATCACGCGCGATGCGCTGCCGCCTGTCGACGTGGTCCTGTGCCGCGACTGTCTGGTGCATCTGAGTTTCCAGAATATCGCGCGCGCCATCGCCCGCTTTCGCGACAGCGGCGCGCGCTTCCTGCTGGTCACGACATTCTCCGAATGGGACGGCAATCGCGATTGCGAAGACGGCGACTGGCGCGCGCTCAACATCGAGAAGGCGCCATTCAACTGGCCCGCGCCGCGCGTAGTGATCAACGAGCGTTGCGACGAGGGCGGGGGCGGCTGGCGCGACAAGAGCCTCGGGCTCTGGCGGCTGGACGAATTGCCCCATATCGCCCGCATTGCCACGGATATGTGACAAACGCGGCGCAACATCCGTTGCTTCGGTGATTGCTGCCGCAGTACAGTTGGGCGCAGTATACTTGGGCGAAGTATACTTGGGGTTGTGTAAAGCCATCTCGCGTTACGGCGTCGGTGTTGGAGCTCGCCATGAGACCGGGTGTAGTGGTAACTGCGATACTGATGTGGTGCTGCACGCCGGCACTGGCGCAGCATGACGGCGCCGCCCTCTACGCAACGCACTGCGCGCAATGTCACGATGGCGGCGATCCACAGAGCCGTGTGCCGAGCCGTAGCGCCATGCAGGCGATGTCGTTCGACCATGTGCTGGGGACACTGACCTCCGGCAGCATGGCGGCGATGGCGAAGGACCGCAGTGACGAGGAGCGCCGTGCGATTGCGTCCTTCGTCACCGGCAAGGCCGCGACCGAGGCGAGCGCAGCCGACGCGCAGGGCCGCTGCACGCAGCAGATCAGCGGGTTTCCACAACCGCTCGACGGTCCGCGCTGGAACGGTTGGGGCGTCGACGTCAACAATAGCCGCTTCCAGCCCGCTGACATGGCGGGGCTGACCGTGGAGCAGGTGCCGCGCCTGCGACTGAAATGGGCATACGCATTTCCCGGCGCCTCGCTGTCCTTTGCGCCGCCGACCATCGTGGGCGGTCTGCTGTTCATCGGCGGCACCGACCGCAAGGTGCGCGCGCTCGACGCGCGAAGCGGCTGCACGCTGTGGAGCTTTGCGACCGATGGCGCGGTGCGTGCCGCGATCACCTTTGCGCCGCTTCCCGGCTCCGATCAGTTCGTGATCTTCTTCGGTGATTTGCGCGCCAACGCCTATGCCGTGAACGCGCTGACCGGCGCGCTGATCTGGAAAACGAAAGTGGAGGAGCATCCGGCCGCACGCATCACCGGCGCCCCGACGCTGCATTCCGGCGTTCTCTACGTGCCGGTGTCCTCGATCGAGGAGGCCGCCGGCTCGCAAGTCAGTTACGAATGCTGCACCTTCCGCGGCAGCGTGGTCGCGCTCGAGGCTGCGACCGGCAAGCCGGTCTGGCAGGCCTATACAATTCCGGAAGTGCCGCATCCGACCGGCAAGAATGCGAGGGGCACGCAGCTTTTCGGTCCGTCCGGCGCCTCGATCTGGTCTGCGCCGACGATCGATCCGAAGCGCAACGCCGTCTACGTCGCGACCAGCAATTCCTATTCGAATCCGCCGGCAGCAACCGCCGATTCCGTCCTCGCGTTCGAGCTCGCGACCGGGAAGATGCTCTGGAAGCAGCAGGCAACGCCGAAGGATGCTTTTGTCGTGGCGTGCTTCAGCGCGGACAAGACCAATTGTCCCGACGATCACGGGCCCGATCATGATTTTGGCCAGTCGCCGATCCTCGTGACCTTGCGCGACGGGAGGCGGATGCTCGTCATCGCGCAGAAATCCGGTGTCGTGCATGCGCTCGATCCCGACGATGGCGGCAAGATCCTGTGGCAAACCAGAATCGGGAAGGGCGGTCCGCTCGGCGGCAGCGAATGGGGCTCGGCCGCCGACCAGGATCGCATCTATGTCGCGAACTCCGACGTGCGCTTCACGCGCGACGGCCCGCTGCAGCTCGATTCCACCCAGGGCGGTGGTCTGTTCGGTCTCGATCTCGCCAGCGGGAAAATCGCGATGGAGGTGGCCCCGGTCGCCTGCGGCGAACGTCTCCAATGCAGCCCCGCGCTCTCGGCAGCGGTGAGCCTGATCCCCGGCGTTGTGTTCTCCGGCAGCGTCAGCGGCTTCCTGCGCGCCTACGCCGCCGGCGACGGCAAGCTGCTGTGGGAATTCGATACCGCGCGGGACTTCAAGGCCGTCAACGGCGTTGCCGCCCATGGCGGCGCGATTGACGGCCCGGGGCCGGTCATCGCCGGCGGCATGCTCTACACCAATGCCGGCTACGGCCAATGGGGCGGCGTCGCCGGCAACGTGCTGCTGGCATTCGAGGTGGGGACGGAGTGAGGGGGAGGCGTGGACGCGCGGCGAAGGCGGCTTCGCGTCGTCAACGTTGTGATTTACGACGAGGCAAGACCAGCACGCCAGTCACACGTTGTCCTACCACGCCCTCGATGCATGGATAGAAGCCGCGCGACCAACTCCACAGCGGCGCGTGCGTTAGCGCGCCGACACGCGGATGCGGCCGACGCACGCGCCAAAGTAGAATCTCCTGCTGCGGGTTGCGCTGCGGCGGCGGGTGAGGGCGGTCATGGCGGGAGAGGTATGCCCGTGAGAACGTCTCCGGAACAATTGATCCTGTTTTTGTGCCTGGCGAAACCGCTCTCGTTCGCCGTCCGTGCCGACTTTGCCAGCCAACAGAATTCGAGGAAACCTCTATAAAACAAGGCAATTCGTGGTGCCGGCTGAGGGGATTGAACCCCCGACCTTCGGTTTACAAAACCGCTGCTCTACCGCTGAGCTAAGCCGGCGACGGAGCGGGGGAGGGCCGGCATGTGCCGGGGCTGTCCGCCCGCTTGCGCGTCGCAATATCAGACTTGGTTGGAAAGTGCCAGAACCGGAAGCGGCATCTCGCGGACACGGAACAGGCGGCCCAAGGCCGCCTGTTCTATTGCATTCGACCTGGATCAGACTACTGGCAGATGTGCCGGCGACCGTCTTCACCCTTGATCCACGTGCCGGGCCTGCAAACGATGCCGTTACGGGCCGCGTGACGATCCCAATTGCCATACCAACGCATTTCGATGCGGTCGCGCAGGGGGGCAGGTCGTGCCATGCATTCCCGCCCCGTTTGGGCGACGCCGTGTATCGCGGCTGCCGCGCAGTGTTAACGCTTCGCTAGCTTGCTCGCGGCTTTCGAACAGCAGGCGATCCCTACACGTTAGCCTTACCGCAAATTGGTGAGGAGGTCTTAACCCTCTCCGCCTCGCGAGTGGATAGGTTGTGGCTCGAATAACCGGGATTTCATCATGCGCGCGCTGGCGCTCGCTGCCTGTCTGATCGGACTGCCCGCGACGGCATTTGCCGGCGGCGGCTTCGATATCGTCGTTCCCGGCCGTCCCGGTGTGCCCATCATCATCAACAACATCGACGCGTCCTACGGCGTCGTCGAGGGTGTCTGGGGGCTGGGCAAGAACGTTCAGGTGCAGCCGACGATTTATGGCGGGCGCTACATCGCCGAGCGGCAGCCCGGCGACGTCGGCCATTATTATCCGACGCTGGGCTTGCGGCCCGGCTACGGCCGCCTCGAGGTCGAGCCGCCCGCGAACCGCAGATTGCCGAAGCCGGCCGAGAGCTATCACCAGAGCTGGGGCGCGCAATCGGCGCCGCTGCCGCCGCAGATCGACGTGCCCGTCGATCCGCCGCCGGTGATCCTCGCGCCCGAGATCAACGACTATCCGCGGCGACATCGGCCGCGGCCGCATGCCGGGGCGCCCGGCAAGCCACCGGGTTAAGAAACGTCAAAATCCAACAAACGGAATTCAACAGGAGAGAGTAATGCGTCAGATGATTTCGGGACTGGTCGCGGCGGCTGCCGTGATGTTCGTCGGGGCCGCGCCGGCCGCGGCCTGCGGCTTCAGCACGTGCGCGCCAGTTGCGCCGGTCTATAGCGGCTGCAACAGTTGCGGCAGCTGGGGTTATGGCGCGGGTTATGGCGGTTGGGGCTTTCAGCACCTCGCCGAGCCGGCCACGCAGTATTACTACGTCAACCAGGGCCCGACCTATACCGGCCCGGGCGCCTTCGCGCCGTATCCGACCTACCGTGAAGACGCGATCGTTGCCCCCGCCGGCTACGGCTATGGCTACGGCTATGGCGCCGCCGCGATTGCGCCCCCGGTCGCCTATCCCTATCACCGGCCGTACTACCGTCCGTATCGCTACGGCTACGGCCCGCGCTACGGCTATCTGCCGCGCGCCCACTACGGCTACGGTCCGCGCTATGGCTATGGTTCGCGCTATGGCTATGCCCAGCGCCGCGCGCCGTACTATTACGGCGGCCATCGCGTGGTGCGCCGTTACTAATGATCGCCTGATCGGCTGAGTTAGAGGACGCCCGTCCGCGCGATGCGGACGGGCTTTTTTTGGTGCGCCCAGCATGGGCGCACTCTTATGGGTGCAAGTCCCATCGTGAGTTGATCACAACGAGCGAAGCGAAGCGCAACTGCATGAGGGTGACCGAGTGTGGGGAGGAAGCGTGGAGCGAAGCTGCGGGCCGATGAACAAGAACCGGATAGAAGGCGTTGCTGACCAGGGCGAGCGGGCCAGAAACCGCGAAGCTCTTGTGATCAAGGGGAAGCGGCGTAGATCCGGCGGTCGTGCGGTGAAGGAGTGCGTTCTTACCTGGGGAGATCTCGCCTTGTGCCTGAAAGGGCGACGGTGTCGAGCCGGAGCGAGAAGTCAGCAGAGGCCGTAGTAGTCGGTGGGAAGGCTGCGAAGCCGCCCCGGAGGCGAAGGGTCGAACGAGAGGGAGTGTTCAACACCATGCCGATGTGGCGAGCATTGCGTCAGATGCCTGCGCAAGCGGGGCGGTTCGAGGTAAGACGCGGTGAAACCGTGTGTGGCTCGGGCAGCGACGAAGCTCGTCGCCCGCGACATGGATCGGCGAGCACAGGGTTACCGTGACACCTCAACCTCTCGAACCGCCCGGTGCGGACCCGCATGCCGGGTGGTGTGGGAGGGGAGGGGCCGCAAGGCTCCCCCCTATCCCGATCTACCGCTTCATCAGCCCCAGCCGGCTCGCGCCGACATAGAGCGAGAGCACGGCGGCATTCGAGACGTTGAGGCTCTTGATCTCGCCGGGCATGTCGAGTCGCGCCACGACGCTGCAGGTCTCGCGCGTCAATTGCCTGAGGCCCTTGCCCTCGGCGCCGAGCACCAGCGCGAGCGGCTCGCGCAGCACGACGTCGGAGAGGTCCTCGCTGCCTTCGCTGTCGAGGCCGACGGTCTGGAAGCCGCGCTCGTTCAGCGCGGTCAGCGCGCGGGCGAGGTTTTGCACGGTGACCATGGGCACCAGCTCGAGCGCGCCGGAGGCGGCCTTGGCCAGCACGCCTGTCGCCTCGGGACTGTGACGCGCGGTGGTGACGATCGCCTTCACCGCAAACGCCGCGGCCGAGCGCAGGATGGCGCCGACATTGTGCGGATCGGTGATCTGGTCGAGCACCAGCACCATGCCTTCCTGCTTCAGCGTCTCGATATCGGGCGAGGGCAGGGGATCGGCCTCGGCGAGCAGGCCCTGGTGCACGGCGTCGGGCGAGAGCAGGCGGTCGATCTCCTGGGGCCGGACGATCTCGGGGGTGACGCGGGTTTCGATGTTTTCTTCCGCAAGCCGCCTTGCGGCGTTCTCGGTCAGCGTGAGCTTTCGGATCCGCCGCTGGGGATTGGCGAGCGCCATGGTGACGGTGTGCCAGCCGTAGAGGATGACGGGGCCGTCGGACGCCGAATCACGGTCCCGCCAGGCCGGCCGGCCAGCCGATTTTCCGGGCCTGTTGAAAGGCTTAGCTCCGCCGCGGGGGCCCCTGGGGAGGAATTTTCGATCCTTCATGGGCTTGCTTGTGTCACGGGTGTCGGAATATGGCAATTTGGGTGCCTTCGCGGGCAATTTTAGCTGTTCGCCTCGGTTGACTTTGCCCCACCGCTTCGCCCATAAACGCGCCGGTCGCGCCCCGATCCCGGGTTGTCGCGGCCTTCACGTTCCATGGCCGTCTTCGGTCCGCCGGCAAGGTCCGGCCCGATTGTGCTGCCGTCGAGCGGGGGAGTGTCCCGAGTGGCAAAGGGAGCTGACTGTAAATCAGCCGCCTTATGGCTTCGCAGGTTCGAGTCCTGCCTCCCCCACCACGCTTCGCCCTAGCGGGCTACGCGTGGCGCAGCCGGGCGTAGCCTGCTAGGACGATGCGTGTCCGGCGAAGCTGAAGCGCAGCGAAAGCGAAGACGGACTGCGTGCCGCCACTATCATCTCCTCGATCGCCAGCATTGCTCGCGTGCACCAAGTTTGCGGCACACTGCCCGATCGACGACTGCCGACCCGCTATGCACAGCTTCCCTGCATAAGGTTCATCGCGGATGCGAGGGAACAGTGAGATAGATCACCTTCAATCGTCAAATACCGTTGCTACAAGCACGCATTTGCAATGGGAGGTTCAACGATGAAGATGTCCCGCGGTTCTCTCGGATTGATGTTGTGTGTGGTCTGGAGCGCTGTGCCCGGCCTCGCCCAGGCGCAGACGCCTGCGCCAGCCCAGGCGCCTCCGCCGGCCGCAAGCCCGCCGCCGCCGACACCCATTCCTTTCGATGCCGCGCTGCTGAAAGCGGCCAACGATCTCTTCTCCAAGGCCAATCTCAACGGCGCACCGGACAAGTTGACGCTGGTGATCGATCCCTTGATCGACGGCGTGACCGGCGCGCAGTCCAAGGCGACGCATCTGGAAGAGCAGCGCATCACCGATCTCGTCAAGAGCAGCTATCCGCGTTTCCAGGTCGCGCGTTTCTCCTCGGACTCTGTCGCCAAGGCGCCGGTCGTGCTGATCGGAACGTTCACCGCCGTCAACAATGCCGGCGTCACGGGCGGAGCGAAGGATGCTTACCGCATCTGCCTCGCGCTCGCCGACATGAAGACAAAGACCATCATCTCCAAGGGTGTTGCGCGCGCGCTGCCCGAAGGCATCGACCCGACGCCGGCCGCTTTCTTCAACGACAGTCCGGTCTTCGCCAAGGATGCGTCGACCGACAGCTACATCAAGACCTGCCAGGGCACCAAGGTTGGCGACACCGTCGACCAGACCTATGCCGACCGCATCGTGGTGGCCTCGCTGGTCAATGACGGCATCGAAGCCTACGACGCAGGACGCTATCGCGATGCGCTCGATGCGTATCAGAGCGCTGCGAAGACGCCGGGCGGCCAGCAGCTTCGCGTATTCAACGGCATCTATCTCGCCAATGCCAAGCTCCGTCGCACCCGCGCCGCGATGGACGCCTTCGCCAAGGTGGTCGACTACGGTCTGTCGAGCGACAAGCTCGCTGTGAAGTTCCTGTTCAAGCCGGGTTCGACCCTGTTCGTCAGCGATCGCAATTTGCGTGCGCCTTACGATTCCTGGCTCGAGAAGATCGCAGAACGTACGGCGGCCAAGCAGGGATGTCTCGAAGTGGTCGGCCATACCAGCGCCACCGGCCTGCCGGCGGTCAACGACCGCCTGTCGGTGCTGCGCGCCGACTACATCAAGGATCGTCTCGAGGATAACGAGAAGTCGCTGCGTGGACGGCTCGTTGCGAGCGGCAAGGGTTCGCGCGAGATGATCGTGGGCACGGGCAGGGACGATGCCAGCGACGCGCTCGATCGCCGCGTCGAGTTCAAGGTCTCGCCCTGCGGCGGCGCGACCGGCGGCCGATCGACCTGATCTGAAATCTCATCGTGCTTTGAAATCCCGGCTCCGACCCATTCGGAGCCGGGATTTTCGTTTCTGCAGCGTCAATGCGTCAGCACGCGCGCCACACGGAAGCCGATGTCGTCGTGGTGGGCGTCTGGAGCGGCCTTGGCGCGTATGGCGGGCCGCAGCGAGGACGCGGCCGAGAACCAGTCGCCGCCACGCACCGTCCGCATCGCGCAAGCTCCTTGCGAACGCGCTGCGCTGTCGGAGCCGGCATCTCGGTAGTCGTCAGCGAAGCAATCGGCCGTCCATTCCCAGACATTGCCGATCAGGTCGGAGAGGCCGAAGGCGTTGGCCTTGAGCGCACCGACGGGCGCCGTGAAGGGATAGCCGTCGCTACAGGCCATGTAAGAAGCATTCTCCGGCAGGCCCGCATTCTTCGCCGATTGATCGGCGCCGTTCACATAGCGACAGAGATCGGCAGGATTGTCGGTGAACGCAAAGGGCATTGTACTGCCGGCGCGCGCCGCAAATTCGAATTCGGCCTCCGACAGCAGCCGGTATGGCTTGCCCGTCGCTTTCGACAGCCAGTCGGCGTAGGCTTGGGCGTCGTTCCAGCTGACGCAGACGGCGGGATGATTGCCGTCCTGTGCGTAGCCGGGCAAGAGATAAGAGCGACCTTCGCGCTCCCTGGGCAAATTCTGCTCGAACGTGAAGCAGCGGCTGCCGGGCGTGTAGCCGCTCGCTGTGACGAAAGCGGCGAACTGATCGCGCGTCACCTCGAAACGGCCGATGGCGATCGTCTCCTTGACCATCACCTTGTGTTGCGGCGCTTCATTGGTCGCCGCGATGCCGTTGCTGATTTCGCTGTCGGATGAGCCCATCATGAATTCACCTGATGGGATTACCACCATCTCCGGGCAATTCTGGCATTCCTTGAAGCTCTGCTTCGGCTTCAGGCTGCATTCCTCCGGAAGCGACAGGGATCTTGCAGCGTCAACCGGTAGCGAGACGGCCTGTGGCTCCGTCGCCGCGCAGCCGGTTTGTGCGTGCGGACCAACGTTACCAGTGCCGGGAGCGGGTCTGGGATCAGTAGGCAGGATCGCAGCCAGTTGCTGAATCTGCGCAGCTTTTGCCCGCGCCGCTTCCACAGCTCTAAGATCTTCTGCCGCCTTTGCAGCTTTCGCCTCTTCTGCAGCCTTGGCGGCCTTGGCGAGTTCGGCCGCCCTGGCGGCTCTTGCCTCTTCAGCGGCTTTCGCGGCTTTGGCCTCTTCAGCGGCCTTCGTCTTTGACGCCGCGATCCGCGCTTCCTCTGCGGCCTTGGCCTGGTCGAGGGCCTTTCTCTCGGCCGCTAGGCGCGCCTGCTCGGCAACATTGGCCGCGATCAGCTTGTCGCGCTGCGCGCGAGCAAGGTCGCTGTAGAAGCCATTGGGATATTTGGCGAGGAAGGAATCCCAGGCCGCGACGACGTTGATCTGCGAGGTGAGCTGGAAATCGTCGCGCGCGGTCGCCGCCGGATCGATCTTCGGAGCGGCCGGCAGCGGCACAAGAGCCACGTCATCGCCGCCGAGTGAGCCATAGATGAACGGCTCTTGCCTGTTGTTCGTCACCTTCAAGACGTCATCGCGAACAAAACCGAAGGCTTTCCGGACATCGAGACCGGGGATCGGAAGATGCTTGACCAGCGCCGTCGTGAACGGGCTGTTCGCCGTGTCGCCATCATCGGCGGTCGATCCGGCCTTGGCAGCGAAGGCGACCAGCGTATTCGGACTGTTTGGCTCGACCATCACCAATCCACGCTGGAGCGAGCGCGATGCTACGGGCCGCTTCATCCGTTTGGAGAATGGATTGTCGCGGCAGGCATCGAGGATGACCATCCGCAGTTTCTTCGCCGGCTCGACGACCGCCAGCAGCCGATCGAGCGGGATCGCCTCGTCATAGGCATCGATATCGCGCTCGAGCACCGCGTCGACCGGGACGAGGTAGTTGTTGCCATCGATTTCGAGCCCATGGCCGGCGTAGTAGATGATGGCGAGATCGGCGTCGCGCACAGCTTCAGAGAAATCGCGCAGCGCGCGGCGCATCTCGACCGCCTTGACGTCGAGCTTGAGCGCCACCGTATCGAAGCCGGCCTTCTTGAACATCTCCGCCATGACGGTGGCGTCGTTGGCTGGATTGGGCAGCTGCGGAACCCGCTCGTATGCGGAATTGCCAATCACCAGTGCAATCCGCCGGTCGGCGAAGGCAGGTTCGCAGAACAGGCAGACAGCACAAACGACCAGGAAGATTGCCGACACAACACGCATCATGCCTTCCAGCATAATCGCAAATGACGGTATAAAACACCGCATCGACTGATGCTCTGTGATCCCGCTCACAGTCAGCGCCGGAATCTGCCGCTGCGCTGAATCGTTTCAGCCGGATCCCGACGGAACCAAGAGCTGCTCTTGCGTCATTTCGCGTGTTCTTCACGCTCGTGAATCACATTGGCGCGTCCGACAAGGAGATTGTCGACCGGTCCAATGCGCTTGATGTCCTTGCCGGTATAGGGCATGGCGTGAAGCACGTAGCGCATCGCGTTCAAGCGTGCACGTTTCTTGTCATCGGACTTGATGACGATCCAGGGGCAGTCCGCCGTGTCGGTATGGAAGAACATGCCCTCTTTAGCGCGGGTGTAGTCGTCCCACTTGTCGAGCGAGGCGAGATCGATCGGTGAAAGTTTCCACTGCTTCAGCGGATGGCCTTCGCGCTCCTTGAAACGCCGTCGTTGCTCCTCGCGACTCACCGAGAACCAGAACTTGATGAGATGCAGGCCGCTGCGAACCAGATTGCGTTCGAATTCAGGGACCTGACGCAGGAACTCATCGTACTCCGCAGGTGAGCAAAAGCTCATGACGCGCTCGACGCCGGCGCGGTTATACCAGCTGCGGTCGAACAGCACGATTT
>JAEWFG010000371.1 GCA_023388935.1 Pseudomonadota bacterium
ATGGCACACTGCCCGCCCTCAATTCAATATTTGCCGGCCGATCGATCGAAGAGTCGGAGGGGTCGGTCGTACAGCACTTCCCTGCACAGCCCCTCACCCGGATCGCGCCGGACGATGCTGCGCATCGCCGGAGGCGATCCGACCTCTCCCCGCAAAGAGCGGGAGAGGTGAAGCCAATCAACTATCAAACACGATCACGCTACGCAGCGTCTTGCCGGCTTTCATGTTGGCAAAACCCTCGTTGATCTCCGACAGCTTCAGTTTCGCCGAAATCCAGTCTTCGAGGTGCAGCCGGCCGCGCAGGTAGAAATCGACCAGCCGCGGCATGTCGACGCGAAAATGGTTCGAGCCCATCGAGGAGCCCTGGATCCTGCGCTCGCGGAGGAAGTCGAAGCCGTGCAGCTCGATCTTCTGGCCGAACGGGATCATGCCGACGATGGTGGCGGTGCCACCCGAGCCGAGCATGCCAAAAGCCTGCTCCGCGGTCTCCTTGCGGCCGAGCACCTCGAAGGAATGATGCACGCCGCCATTGGTGAGATCGCGCACCTGCTTCACGACGTCGCCGTCGGCGGGATTGATGATGTCGGTGGCACCGAGCTTGGTTGCGAGCTGGAGCTTGGCCGGGTTGGTGTCGATCGCGATAATGCGGCCGGCGCCTGCGATCTGCGCGCCGTTGATCGCGGCCATGCCGACACCGCCGCAACCGATCACCGCCACGGTCTCGCCCGCCGTCACCTTCGCCGTATTCACGACCGCACCATAGCCGGTGATGACACCGCAGCCGATCAGTGCGGCGAGGTCGAGCGGCATCTCTTTCCTGATTTTGACGATCGCGTTCTCGTGCACCAGCATCTGCTCGGCGAAGGACGAGAGATTGAGGAACTGATGCAGCTTCTCCGGCCTGTTCCACTGCATCCGGCTGGAGGCGCCCGGCAACATCTTCACCGTGGTGTCGGTGCAGAGCACGGTGCGGCCCGTGGTGCAATTGTCGCAGGTGCCGCAGAACACCGAAAGACAGGTGACGACATGATCACCCGGCTTCACATAGGTGACGTCGGAGCCGACCTGCTCGACAATTCCGGCGGACTCGTGCCCGAGCACCGCGGGCAGCGGATGCGGATAAAGGCCTTCCATGAAATGAAGGTCGGAGTGGCAGAGGCCGGCGACCGCGGTGCGGATCAGGACCTCGCGCGGTCCCGGCTTCGGCAGGCTGACATCCTCGATGACCAGCGGCTTGTTGACTTCATAGAGGACGGCGGCCTTCATCGATGTTTCCTCGTTGTTGTTGTTTCATTGGCGCGGTTCTTCGCCTCTCCCACAGGGAGAGGTCGGAAGCGCATCGAAGATGCGATTCCGGGAGAGGTGAGCGCAGCCTACGCTGCCAGAACCAGTTCGCCAACC
This sequence comes from Pseudomonadota bacterium, assembly GCA_023388935.1. Taxonomy (GTDB): domain Bacteria; phylum Pseudomonadota; class Alphaproteobacteria; order Rhizobiales; family Xanthobacteraceae; genus Bradyrhizobium. The sequence continues at coordinate 1,402 of JAEWFG010000371.1, forward strand.
TCGCTCATGCTGCCTGCGCGATCGCCGAGCAGCAATGCGGCGATCTTCTGCTGCGCGGCATTTTCCGTGAGCCGGAACGGATCGCTCGCCGTTACGCGATGATCGATCACCAGCCGCGACAGCAGCAGCCGGCGCGCATCGCCGCGCATGTCGTGGATGCGGTGCGCTTCCCAGGCGAGCGCGACCGCGCTTGCGACATGATAGAGCAGGCTGGTGGCGCGGCGCGCATCGGCCTCGTTCTCGGACGTCCCCGCGACTTCGCGCGCAAAGCCGACGGCGCGATCGGTGAGGCCGCGCAGGCGCTCGCGCCAGACCTGCGGCACGGAGGCGCTGTCATCGAGCCGGGCGTGGAGATCGGCAGCCAGCGCTGACTCGGCACCATGGCGGCCGACCGCGCGCCGCAGCGCATCGATGGCGACGATGTTGCCGGTGCCCTCCCAGACAGAGCCGAGATGCGCATCGCGCAGCAGGCGCGGAGTGGCGAATTCCTCGATGTAACCAATGCCGCCGCGCATCTCGAGCGCATCGCCGCAGACCTTTCGCGCATCGCGCGTGGCGCGGAATTTCAGCGTTGGCGTCAGGATGCGCAGCAGCGCCGCGGCGTCCTGACTGCCGGCCTCGGCGCGGTCGAGCGCGTCGGCGGTGAGGAAGCTCATCGACAGCGCCTGCTCGACCGGCAGCATGATCTTCAGCATCTGGCGACGGCCGAGCGGCAGGTCGATGATGCGGTTGCCGAACACCACGCGGTTCTTCGCTACGGTCATCGCGTCATGATAGGCGCGGCGCATCAGCGCTGTAGATTTGACGCCGTTGGAAAGCCGCGACGAGTTCACCATCTCAGCCATCTGCACGAATCCGCGATCGAGCTTGCCCACGGCATAGGCAATCGCGCCTTCGAGCTTGATCTCACCCGACGCCATCGAGCGCGTGCCGAGCTTGTCCTTCAGTCTCACGATCCGGTAGTGGTTCTGCGAGCCATCGTCCAGGAAGCGCGGCATCAGGAACAGGCCGACGCCGCGCGTGCCGGGGCCGGCGCCTTCGGGGCGCGCGAGCAGCATCACGACCTTGGCGTCGGCATTCGAGCAGAACCATTTTTCGCCGTAGAGGCGCCAATGATCGCCCTCCTGTACCGCGCGCGTGGTCAGTGTGCCGACGTCGGAGCCCCCTTCCTTCTCGGTCATGAACTGGCCGCCCTGCGTCAGCTTGCTCATGTCGGTCTGGGTCAGACCGTCGAGATATTTCGCTTTCAGCGCCTCGCTGCCGAAATTCGCCAGCAGCTTGGCGCAGCCGTCGGTGACGTTGATCGGGCAACCCATGCCGAATTCGGTCTGGTTGAACAGGAAGGTAAAGGCGTGCTTGGCGACGACGGGATATTTGTCCGGCCAGCCCATGATGCCCTTGCGGATGGAGAGCGCGTGGATGCCGAACTCGCCGAACGCGGCGTTCTCGAGTTCACGATAGGCCGGGTGATACTCGATCCACTGCACGTCACGGCCGAACTTGTCGCGCTGGTGCAGCACCGGCGTGTGCCGGTCGGCGAGACGCGCACATTCGTCGAGCCGGCCGCCGGCGAGTTCGCCGAGGCGATCGAGATGCGGCTCGATGTGGCGGAACAGCGTCTCCGGCAGATGGATGCGCAAGAGATCCGTCAGCGCCTGATCGGCGCGGTAGAAGTTCATGCCTGACGTATCGGGGGCCAGCAGGCCAGACTGCTCGGCCGCGACATTCTTTGGCTGCCCTGTGACCGGCTTGTGCATGATGGTCCTCTTCGTTTCCGCGTCTCACGGACATTTCGCGCCGCTTTAGCGCTTGCCGCTTTGGATGATGTCGATCATGCTCCAGTCCCGGATGCGGATAAAGCCGCAAATTGTCAGGGAGGCATGATCACCGTGAAGGAGCACCCCGCTCTGCGGAATTGTGATCAACTAGCCCGTGACTCCGGCTGGTTGTCCGCGCGGCCGCTGCATAGATCAGCGGCTCCTTAGCTCGAGAGATCACGCCATGGAACATCCGAAATACAAGATCGCGCTCATCGTCGGCGCCGGCGAAGGCCTCAGCGCCTCGCTGGCCCGGCTGCTGTCTGCCCAGGGCATCCGCGTCGCGCTCGCCGCGCGCAAGATCGAAAAACTCGGCGCGCTCTGCAGCGGGACCGGCGCAAAGGCCTATGCCTGCAACGCCACCGAGCCGGACGAGGTCGAGCGCCTGTTCGGCCTCGTCGAGCGCGAGATCGGCACGCCTGACCTCGTCGTCTACAATGCCAGCGGCCGCTCGCGCGGGCCGTTCGTCGACCTGGTCCCGGCCGACGTCGCGCGGGCGATCGCGGTCAGCGCTTACGGCGGCTTCCTGGTGGCGCAGCAGGCGGCGAGGCGGATGCTGCCGAACAAGCATGGCGCGATCCTGTTCACCGGCGCCTCGGCCAGCGTCAAGGGCTATGCGCAGTCCGCTCCGTTCGCGATGGGCAAGTTCGCGCTGCGCGGCCTCGCGCAGACGCGCGAGCTGTCGCCGCAAGGCATCCATGTCGCGCATTTCGTGATCGACGGCGGCATCCGCAGCGCGGCGCGCACGGAAGCACCGGAGAAGCCGGACTCGACGCTCGATCCCGACGCGATCGCGCAGAGCTACTGGAACGTGTTGCAGCAACCGCGCAGCGCCTGGAGCTGGGAGCTGGAGCTGCGGCCGTGGGTGGAGAAGTTTTGAGGCGATGTTTTGATGCGATAACGTCACAACAACCGTCATTGCGAGCGAAGCAAAGCAATCCAGAGATGTCTCCTCCGATACAGACTGGATTGCTTCGTCGCTTCGCTCCACGCAATGACAGAGGAACAAGGGAGCGACATGACCACGGAAACCACCATCGACACCGGCACCAACGAACTCCTCTGCGTCATCCGCGACCGCGTGGCGGTGATCACACTGAATCGGCCCGAGGCGCGCAACTCGCTGTCGGACACGCTGACGCCGGCACTGCGCAGGATGATCCGCACCTGCGGCGAGAGTCCCGATGTCGGCGCGCTGCTGCTCACCGGCGCGGGCGAAGCCTTTTGCGCCGGCGGCAACGTCAAGGGCATGGGTGCGCATCGCGACAAAGCCAAGCTCGAAATGTCCTTTGACGACAAGGTCGCCGATCTCCAGGAGCGGCAACGGCTGCTCACCGGCGCGTTGGTGTCGGTGCGCAAGCCGACCATCGCCGCACTGCCGGGGCCGGCGGTCGGCGCGGGTCTCGCCATCGCCATGGCCTGCGACATCCGCATCGCCGCACAATCGGCTTTCGTCGCCACCGGCTATGCCCGCATCGCGCTGAGCGGCGACTACGGCATCGCCTGGCTGCTCACTCGTCTCGTCGGCACCGCGCGGGCGCGCGAGCTGCTGTTCACCGGCGATCGGGTCGATGCCGCCCGCTGCGAGACCATCGGCCTCGTCAACCGCGTCGTGCCGGACGACAAGCTGCAAGTTGAAGCCTTCGCCCTGGCAAGGTCCCTCGCCGAAGGCCCGCGGCTTGCGCTGCGCTACATGAAGGACAATCTCGACGAGGCCCTGCTGTTCGATTTCGAGACCGCGCGCGACCACGAGGCCGAACGGCTGATCCGCCTCACCACGACCGCCGATCACAAGGAGGCGGTGCAGGCGTTCATCGAGAAGCGCAAGGCGGGGTTCACGGGAAAGTAGGCGACGATCGAATCCAGATGACGTAGTGAGCCGTCATTCCGGGGCGATGCGCAGCATCGAGCCCGGAATCCATTTTGGCGACAAGACGCACGGTAGAATGGATTCCGGGTTCGCGCTTCGCGCGCCCCGGAATGACGTTGTGGAGAGAGCCCGAGAAACAACAAAAAATGCCCGGCTCTGGTCCTCGACCTGAGCCGGGCTCGGAGTGATGTCAGGCCGAGGCTGAGGGGCTTGCGGTCTGACGGGAAAGCGCGGCGACGCGCCAGCTCGCGCAGGGAATGTCTTTCGGCGCGACGTTGATCTCCTTGTCGAAGCGCACCAGCTTCCAGTCGTCCGGATGGTTGACGAAAGCAAAGCCCGATTTGCGCGCGAGCGAGATCATGGTTTCGTTGGAGCGCAGCGTGTCGCCGAATATGTGCTCGGCTCGAAGCGCGGCGGCGCGGCATTCGAGATTCTTCAGGAGCGCGGTGGCGATGCCGTGGCCCTGCCAGCGGTCGTCGACCGACAGGCCGAATTCGAGCGTAGCGGTCTCCTCGTGGAGGGCATAGCGCGCTTCGGCGACAATGGTCTCGAAGCCGTCGACCATCTTGGTCGCAACCACAGTGAAGCGTTCGCGCTCACCGACCTGGAGGAACTCGTTCAGCAAGCCCTTCGGCAGCTCGCTGATCGCGCCGAAGAAGCGGTTGTAGCGGGAACGGGTTGAGAGCGAGCGGAAATAGTGCTGGAGCTCCTCGGTGTCGCGCGGCTCGACGAAACGAACGTTGAGCGCCTCACCGTGCCGGGTGCGCAGCGTATCCGAATATTGCTTCAGGTCTTCCAGGCGAAGAGTGCTCATGACACATGCCCAGCGGAAAGAGGGACCGCCGGCGCCCCTGATCAGGCGGCGCCGGCCTGGCGGCCTATCAGGCCCGCCAGAAGGGTTTCTCAGCCTCAGAGGCGATGTCGCTCCAGGACAGGCCGACGTCATGGAGGTCACGGGCGGTCCACTGGGTCAGCTCCTGCCGGGTCCGGTAGCGCTCATGCCAGATGTGCAGGGTCTCGCCGATCTGGTGGATCAGACCATGCGCATGATGATTTGTCATCGTTTCTGTGGTGCAAGTGGACATTTTCAGCTCCTCGAGCTAAATTTAACGCTAACATCTGCTCGCGAGCGTGTTTCGACAAACGACAATTCATACCACTTCGCATGAAATAACGTCATGTATCCTGCTGCCAGATGACTGCCAGATTGCCCTCCCTGAACGGATTGCGAGCCTTTGAGGCCGCCGCACGCCATCTCAGCTTCACTTTGGCTGCAGCCGAGCTGAACGTGACGCAGACCGCGATCAGCCATCAAATCCGAAGGCTGGAGGAGGAACTCGGCATTCGCCTGTTCATCCGGCAGAACCGCGCACTGGCGCTGACGCCGGAAGCGCGCGACTACCTGCCGGGCGTCCGCGCCGCCTTCAACGACCTCCGCCTCGCCACCGATCGCCTGCTGCGCAAGGACGACGACAAGGTGCTGACGGTCTCGACGCTGGCCTCGCTCGCGGCAAAATGGCTGCTGCCAAGGCTCACCGATTTCCAGGAGCGGCATCCCGGCATCGACGTCCGCATCACCACATCGACCAACCTAGTCGACTTCCAGCGTGACAATGTCGATGCCGCGATCCGCTACGGCCGCGGCCAGTGGCGCGGCCTGCGCGCCGACTGGCTGATGGCGGACGAGCTGTTTCCGGTGTGCAGCCCGTCACTCCTGCGCGGCGACCGAGCACTGCACGCGGTCGAGGATCTGGAGGACCACGTGCTGCTGCACACCAACAACAGCGACGACTGGCGGCTGTGGCTGACGGCGGCGGGCCTGCCGACCGATATTTCGCGACAGCCCGGCATCACCTTCGACATGACCTTCATGACCGTGCAGGCGGCAATCGACGGCATGGGGGTGGCAATGGGACGAACCACCTATGTCCAGGACGATATCGCCAAAGGCCGCCTCGTCGTCCCGTTCCGGATCGCGCTGCCAGCCGATGCCGGCTTCTACCTGGTCTCGCCGCAGGGCCGACGCGAGGCGCCGAAGCTTGCCGCGTTCCGCCAATGGGTGGTCGCGGCAACGCAGAATAAAGCCTGAAAAATCATCAGCTTCCGCAGCCAAATGGGTTGACTCGCTGCGCTCCGCGCGGGAAGGGGTGAGGCAGATTGTCACAGCAACAATCTGTTGCCTTGCCGTGAAATGAGTTCCGGTCCGGCCGCGTCTTGAAGGGAGTAACGTCATGGCTGGACCAGTAACCAATCCACCTGAGATCAAGTCGCGCATCGGCGCGATCCTGCGGGCCACGTCGGGCAATTTCCTCGAGCAGTTCGACTTCTTCCTGTTCGGCTTCTATGCCGCCGCAATCGGCAAGGCATTCTTCCCCTCCAGCAATGAGACGGCCTCGCTGCTCAACACCTTCGGCGTGTTCTGGCTGGGCGCATTGATGCGGCCGGTGGGCGCAATCGTGCTTGGCGCCTACATCGATCGCATCGGCCGCCGCCAGGGCCTGATCGTCACGCTCGGCATCATGGCCATCGGCACCGTCGTGATCGCGTTCTGTCCGAGCTACGCGACCATCGGCATCGCAGCGCCGATCATCGTGCTGATCGGCCGCCTGCTGCAGGGCTTCTCCGCCGGCGTCGAGCTCGGCGGCGTGTCGGTCTATCTTTCCGAGATCGCCACGCCAGGCAATCGCGGCTTCTACACCTCGTTCCAGTCGTCGAGCCAGCAGGTCGCGATCTTCGTGGCGTCGATCCTCGGCTACATCCTTTCCGAGGTGATGCCGGCCGACACCGTCGCCGCCTGGGGCTGGCGCATTCCCTTTTTCGTCGGCTGCCTGATCATTCCCCTGATCTTCTTCCTGCGGCGGACGCTCGAGGAGACTCCGGCTTTCCTCGCGATGAAGAAGCATCCGACCGCAAGCGAAGTGTTCGCCTCCGCGCTCGCGAACTGGCGCATCGTCATCCTCGGCATGATGATCGCGATCCTGACCACGACGACGTTCTACTTCGTCACCGTGTACACGCCGACTTTCGGCAAGACGGTGCTGAAGTTGACGACGCAGGACGCCCTCCTCGTCACGCTGCTCGTCGCAGTGACCAACTTCTTCTGGAATCCGGTCGGCGGCGCGGTGTCCGACCGCATCGGCCGCAAGCCGGTGCTGCTCACCATCGCCTGCCTGTCGCTGGTGACGGCCTACCCGGCGCTGCACTGGCTGGTGGCGGCGCCGACCTTCGCCAAGCTACTCGCGGTCGAGATGATGTTCTCGTTCTATTTCGGCGTCTACAGCGGCACGATGCTCGGCGCCCTCGTCGAGATCGTTCCGGCGCATGTGCGCACGACCTGCTTCTCGCTCGCCTTCGCGCTCGCAGCCGCCCTGTTCGGCACCTTCACGCCGTTCGCCTCGACCTGGCTGATCGACAAGACCGGTGACAAGGCCTCACCCGGCTTCTGGCTGATGTTCGCGGCGCTGCTCGGCATCATCGCGGCATCGGTGGTGTATCGCGGCGGCGGCAAGGCTGTGCCGATATATGATCCCGTAGCGGAGCCGGCCACCGGTCACTCCTGACGACAGGCGTAAAACGGCCCGGTCGCGCTGGTCCGATCGACACGCCGCCGACCAGCATTTTGGTTGAGGGCGCGATGCGAGCTACGCCCGGCGCCCTGACCTCGCACAACAAAAAACACCCGGCGGTTTCCCGCCGGGTGTTCGTTCACGAGTAGCGATAGATATTACCAGTTGCGCTGAGCGCGGAGCAGCAGGGTGATGCTGTCCTGGTTCTTCAGCTCGTACACCGCCTGCGGCTTGCCCGTGTTAGCAGCTGGCGAGAGAAGGGCCGTACCTGCATACTTCTGATCAAGATGGGTCCAGTTCAGGTCACCCGAGAACGTCAGGTTCTTGACCGGGGTCCAGCGGGTGATGATACCGATCTGGCCGATGGCGAAGTCGGGGTTGCAGCTCGTGACGCCCGCCAGGCCGCCGAAGATCCCGCCAGCACCGTTAGCACCGCACAGGGCCGTCTTGGCCTGTGAGCCGAACTGAGCCTGAGCGTAGGCACCGTACAGCGCGGTGTTCCAGGCCGCATCCCAGTTGTGGGTGTAGGCGCCACGGAAGCCCCAGGTCTTGACGGTTTCCTGCGAGGAGCCGTTCGTGAACACGGTGTCCGGAGCATAAGCGAAGCCAACGCTCTGGTAGGCCGTGCCCGAACTGCCGTACATCTGGTACGAGCTGCCCGCCAGGTTCTGGAAGTTGTAGCGGGTCGCGCCGTCCGTGTAGACGCCCGAGATGTTGATCACGTCACCCGCACCGGTCGGGATGTTCTTGATCGACAGAGCGAGCTGAACCGCCCAGCCCCACTTGTCGGCGGGGGCACCAGACGATTCGTTCGCGCCGTTCCAGCTGTAATTGGCAACGTGGTTGTCATGCGCAGCCACCGACGCCTGGAACAGACCCCAAGCCTGGTCGACACGCACCATACCGACGAGGTTCGGCGAACGCGAACCGCCGATGGCGTTGATGCCATACGTACCACCGACCATGCCATTCGCGGTCGCGCCGGGGGCGGTCAGGTTCACGTTGCCGGCCTGATAGTACGCCGTCGTGTCTTCCGCCGAGAACGCTGCCGTCACGCCCTGACCGAAGTCAGCGGTGTAGGTGAACTGGTTGACACCGGTAACCGTGCCGGAGCCGCCGACGAGACCGTCGAAGTTGTTGCCGGGATAGTTGGTCCAGGGCGCGTCGAACTGCGACACGGCCTTACCCATCGTGAAGCCGGCGAACTGGATGAAAGCATAGTACACGCCGACCGAACCGCCCGAGGTACCGCCATCAGTCGGGTTAATCGTCGGCGAACCAGCCGCGGTAGCGGTGTAAGCGGTCGCGCCGGTGCCGGTGCCAACATAGCCGCCAGTGGTCCAGGAGAACGTGGCATCGAAGAACGTGCGGACGACGCCGTATTCGGTCGCGGTGCGCGTATCGACGTTGAGGTCCTCACGAGAGCGGATGGTGTAGTAGTTGCTCAGGCGGTTGTGCGCACCACCGGGAGCGCCGTTGGCAGCGCCGTAGATGCTGTTGGTGCCCAGCCCGGCTTCAACGCGCAGGTAACCGCCCAGCTTGATGCAGGTGTCGGTGCCCGGGATGTAATAGAAGCCGGCGCCGTACAGGGAGCAGACCTTCACGTATTCGACCGCCTTGGCCTTCACGGGGAGATCTGCTGCGAACGCACCGGAGACAGCCATCAGGCTGGCGGCCGAGCCGAGAAAGAGCGTCTTCGTCAAGTTCATAAGAATAACCTCCAAGTCGGTTCCGGGGGCGTGGCTCTCCGTGGCGGAGGCCGTTTTGCCCACTTCAATTTCCGTTCAATTCAGACCGGCACTGAAGGTCCGGACCGAAACGACAGTGAGGTGCCCCCTCCGTCGTGGCTTCACATATAGTTTATAAAAACAATCGTCTCAATTCATTGATTTGGTGAATCAGAAGTTCGGGACGAGATGTTGCCCGAGGGCAACAGGGATCGGCGTGACGCCAATTATCTGTCTGCAATAAAAAGTAAAAAGCCCTCAGGGGGCATCCCGAGGGCTTTTCTTGGAGGCTCACATTGCTGGCTATCGACGTGGTCAAGAGCAGCAAACCATGAGTGTCATAGCATGTAACTCAATTAATTGTTTTTTGCAATCATCAAAGAACCAAACAGTTTCCGGCATGCGACGTCCGCCGGCGGTCGTCGCTGTGCATTTTCGAGACGCCTGCCAAATATCCCGGTAAAAGAGGTCGGCGGCTACTTCCGAGCGAAACCGGGGCCCGACATGAGCGAGAAGAGGCTCGACAGAGCGACGACCGATTTCATCTGGAACGTGATCGAGATCCACACCCAGCTCGAAGACATCCACACCAGTTGGGCCGAGCTGCTCGGCATTACCGAGCCACAATGGCTGATCCTGATGGCCATCACGGAACTGGACGAGGGGAAAGGCGTCGCCGGAATCGATATCGCGAACAAGTTACGAGTTCATCCGGCCTTTGTGACCAACCAGACCAAGAACCTCGAAAAGGGCGGCTTCCTATCGCGGCGACCGGGAGCGGACGACGCGCGTTTCGTCCTGATGTCGCTGACGGCAAAGGCGACGGCGGAAATCGAAAAACTCTCGAAGAAGAAGCTGGCCTTGAACTCGACCATGTTCAACGACCTCGACGAGAAGACGTTGGCTGATCTGAACGCCGTGCTCGCAACGATTGCCAAGAACACCCGGCTGGCTGCAAGATTGCTGGCAATCGACGTGACCAGCTGATGCCCGCGCCCACGATGACCTGAGGCGCGGTGACGATCCCTCCCGATCCCATCGTGCGCTACAGATGGACTACGGGGTCGAGCCGACGGGCAGATCCAAGCTTCGTGCCGAACCAATCGAAAACGAAATCGTCCACGGCGATGAAATTCTCGACCTCGCCCAGAGGGCACGGGATGCGATTCGGCACGACGACCGAACAATCGGCTCCGGCCTGCCGATAGCCGGCCTGCAGCGCGAATGCCTCCTCCTCCCGGACCATCGATCGTGGCCCGACGACGATGAGAATCGGGCAGTGTATTCGACGCGACGGCAGCAACGGCGCCGTCGAGGTCCCGTCATGGACCTGCTCAACACCAGTCATCCAGCGAACTGACGCGCGACGCCTGACCGATGTCAAAAGGTCACCGTCGCACACCGCGGCTGCTACCCTGCGATCAGAGAGGGCAAGCCGGGAGGCGTGGCTGGCGCCTTCTCCTTCGCCGTAGATTGCGATCCGCCGCGAATCGACATCGGCACGAGACTCCAGGTAATCCACCCAGTATTGAAGCGCATGCTCCTGCTTGAATAGGCGACGGACAGATGGATTGCAGGCATCGATGAACAGCAGCGACATGTTCCGGCCAAGCGAGGCCGGCAACAGCCGCGTCATCATGGAGCCCGCGGTCGCTTCCTCGTCGCCGATGCAGATGACGACGGGTGCGGCAGGTTCGGGGCGGAGCGCAGGCACAAAGAAGCCGGTCAGCGATCCTTGATCGTCGCAATCAATCTTCACGCGTTCGATCACTTCGCCAAAATCATCCTCGAGGCTGCTGTGGCTGGAACCGGCCTTGTCGGCAAGGTCGGCATTCGCACGATCTCCCCGACATGTCAGATTTCTCGCAACTTCAACGGTGGTCAGCGAACATAGGCACGCTTCGCGCGCAACCTCGACCAAGCCATCTTCGCGTGCGGCCTCGGCGGACATGCGGTAATCGTCCGCGAGCCTCAACCAGTCCGACACCCAAAAATGCCTGTGCGCCTCATCCGCGAGTTCTGCGACCGGCAGGCTTTCGAAGAAATCGGACGCGCGTTTCCGCAAGCCTCCCAGCCTTCCAGCGCCGTCGCACAAGCCGCGAGGCCAATGATCACCATCCATCTCAACCCTCGCACGGTACCGTCAGCGGTTTCCCAGATTCGCGGGCTTCGCTTTCAGCACAGCGCTCTGCCCCCCCTGCGCACTGGATCGCAGGTTTGCCCGATCGCGTGCATAAAGGTCGCAACGGACAGGCGGAAGGGCGGTAAATGGCCGCAGGCTGCGCGAGGTAGGGCCGACCGCCACATTCAGCGAATCAGGCTGGAGAGGATGCATTCACGGCGAGCCCTGGGCATCCGCCGATTCTCGTACACACTTGATGTATCTTCTAAAAATGATCGTCAACCCAACGCAATCAAACGTTGCCGAGTCGTCGATCGCGTTGCCGATGGGGAGCGCCACCGGGCAACATTGAACCCACAATGACGATCGAACTACAGTTCCACCACCACGTAGTCGCTCTCGACCCTGACTGGAATCGTCTCGGCGACATAGGGTCCCTTCACCACGCTTGCGCCCGGCTCGACATGCGCCGGATAGGCCTTCACGCGGAAGCGGCGGGGATCGCAATAAGACTGGCCGGTGCGGATGTCGAACTCCCAGCCGTGCCAGGGGCAGCGGATGATCTCGCCGAGCTTGGTGTATTCGATCTCGCCGGGATTTTTTGACTGCGCGAGCCCGATCAGCGGCCCCTCGCACAGCGCCGCGCCCTGATGCGGGCAGCGGTTCATCAGGCCGAAATATTCGCCCCTGATGTTGAAGACCGCGATCGGCCGGCCGTCGATCTCGAGGAATTTTCGCGTGCCCGGCGGAAGTTCATCCACCGGCGCAATGACATGCAGCGCCATCAACTAATTCCGTACAGCTTCTGCGCATTGCCGAGATAGAACGCCTCGCGGTTGGCCTCGCTGACGCCTGCCGGCAGCACGCGCGACGGCTCGTCGTAATCCCAATGCGGATAGTCGGTCGCGAACAGCAGCCGGTCCCAGCCGATCCACTTGATGACGTCGAACAGATCCTCGCGCCGCTCCGGATCCTCCATCGGCTGCGTGGTCCACCACACCTGCTCGCGGATATATTCCGACGGCGGCCGTTTGACATGCGGCACTTCGCTCCTGAGCCGCTGCCAGACCTTGTCGAGCCGCCAGGCGAGCGACGGCGCCCAGCCGAAGCCGGCCTCGATCATCACCATCTTCAGCTTCGGGAAGCGCTCGAACACGCCTTCCAGCACGAGGCTCGCGAGCGCCGATTGCTGGCATTGCGAGTGGCCGACCATCTCCTCGATGTAATAGCTCGGCCAGCCCGACGGCGTGATCGGATTGCCGCCGAAGCCGAAGGCGTGCACGCCGACGGGAAGACCGGCCTCTTCCGCGGCCTGATAGATCGGCCAATAGCGGCGCTGGCCGAGCGGCTCGACGTTACGGCTGAGCAACAGCACCTGGACGAAGTTCTTGTCGCCGGCGCGCTCGCGGATTTCGGCGGCGGCCGACAGCCCGTCCTCATTGCCGACGACGATCGAAGCCTTCAGCCGCTTGTCCTTGCTGGTCCATTTGTCGATCTGCCAGTCGTTGATCGCGGAACATAGTGCAGCCGAGAGCTCGTGATTGCGGATGCCCTGCCCCGTGTTGAGCGGGTTGAGCACGCCCAGCTGCACATTGTTGGGATCGAGGAGCTGCTTCTGCATGAAGGAGAGCGAGGAGCCCTGCGGGCCGCCTTCCGGCGGATACGCATCGCGGCGCGAGGCGTTGGGCTGGGCCTTCGGATAGGGCGGGCCTTCCATCATGCCCTGATAGGCATGGACGCCGTAGACTTCGAGATGATGCTGCCAGCGTTTGGCGAGGTAGGGGTAGAGCTCGGTTCGGGTGGCGCGTGCCGGATGGATGTCGCAGTCCGCGATCGCGGTCTTGGTGGTGAGGGGAGCGACGGAGTCCGTTTGTTCGCGGAACTGGATGTTCATGGCCTTGCCTCCTCGGGAAGCGGAGCATTCAGGCGGGAATAGGTGGCGAGCGGATTGTCGATCATGATCTTGCGCACGAGATCGGGGGAAAGACCTTCGGGCAGCGCATCCTGGCCGTCGAAATGCCAGTGCGGATAGTCCGTGGAGAATAGGACTAATTCTTCGGACTGCATATGATCAAACAGGCGAATTAATGTCTCGGGCTCCGGCGGCGCATCAAATGGCTGTAACGAGAAGCGGATATTGCTGCGCACAATTTCCAGCGGCGCGCGATCGACCCATGGCGTCTCCATTCGCACCCCGCGCCAGAACTTGTGCAGCCGCCAGAGATAGGAGGAGATCCAGGAGACGCCGGATTCCAGCATCACCATCTTCAGCCGCGGATGGCGCGCGAACACGCCCTCGACGATCAGGCTGGTGAGCTGGGTCTGGAACGCCTGCGCCTGACCGACATAATCCTCGATGTGATAGGAACCCCAGCCGACCGCGGTCGGCGGATTGTGATAGGCGGAACCCGCGTGGATGCCGACGGCGAGGTCCAGCCGCTCCGCCGCCTCGTAGATCGGCCACAGCGTACGCTTACCGAGCGGCGTGTCGCCCATCACCAGCATCAGCACCTGCACGAAGCGCTTGTCCTGCGCGCAACGCTCGATCTCGGCGACAGCCTTCTCGATGCTCTGCGTCGGGATCACGATCGAGCCGCGCAGCCGCTCATCGCGGTCGAGCCATTCCTTCACGAGCCAGTCATTCAGCGCGCGGCAGAACGCGGCCTGCATATCCTCGGAGAACACCATCTGGACGCCGTAGAGCGGATTGCAGATGGCATGGCGGAGCTGGAAGGGATCGAGCACATGGCGCTGCATGTCCTCGAGGCTTTCACCTGGCTTGCCGTTCTCGGGGCGCCAGTCGGGGCGCGCCACGATCGGCGAGTTCTTCGGATAGGATTGCGAGACGAGGTCGACCATGCCGCGCGTCGTCACCTGATCGCGCCAATAGTCGTTCAGATACGGCAGCAGGCTGGTCAGATGCGGCACGGCCGGATGCACATCGCAATCCACCCCGCCGGCGATCAGGGACGCCATTACGTCTCCTTCACGTTTCCTCGTCACGTCTTCTCTTGCGTCCACCATTCAAGCAGGCCTGCCCGTCGCCCGCAACTCGGCCAATGCCGCTGTCATATGCTAGGAAGGCTGAGCTCGGTTGCGAGGGAATGAGAGGTCCAGGGATGAAAGAGCTCGTTGGCATTGCGGAACAGATCGCGGCCAGACTGATTGCACGCAAACAGACCATAGCGGTCGCGGAATCCTCCACCGGTGGCCTGATCTCGGCCAGCCTGCTCGCGGTGCCCGGCGCGTCGGCCTATTTCCTCGGCGGCGCCGTGGTCTACACCCGCGATGCCAGGCGCGTGCTGATGGATATTCCGGATGAGGGAATGAAGGGCTTTCGATCCTCATCAGAGCCCTATGCGAAACTCCTGGCGGAGCAGATGCGCAGCCGTTTCAGTTGCGACTGGGGCCTGTCCGAGACCGGCGCGGCCGGCCCCACCGGCAACCGCTACGGCGATGCGGCCGGTCATAGCTGCATGGCGGTCGCAGGACCAGCGGCGGAGGTGTTGACCCTCGAGACGGGCAGCAGCGACCGGCTTGCGAACATGCAGGTGTTCGCAGCGACGGCGCTGAAGTTGCTGCTGAAGAAGTTGGAAGGGTGATCTGCCTCCACACCGTCGCTCGTCGCGCCATCGACGAATCAAGCTAGGAGCAGGACAAGCCGCTGCCGGGCTCCCGACACAGTCTCGCGAGAACCTCGACAAGATCAGTCTTGCAGTCACTCGCTCTCCGCATGCGCGAGACGTAAGCAGCGCCGACATCGTCTCCTGCGAGCAGATTGAGCTGCTTTTTGATGGCCGCACTGCACATGCGATCAGGGTTACCGTCGAGAAATCTTGCCTCAGCCGCAAGCTCTTGTCGGGTGAGTTCCGCGAATGGTCCCAGTGTCAATTGCCTTTCGATCGCTGCGATCTCCGCGGCACTCGCCTGCACCCGGGCAAGACCATTCGTCTTGCGCTCGAATCCGTTCTCGATCGCTGCAGCGTGAGCCGACGCCAGGTCCGCCAGCTCTTGCGCTGCTTCCGGAAATTCACCGCGCTGCGAACCAGCCAGGAGATAGGACTTGCATGCCTGCGGGTTGCTCGCGAGCTTCAGAAGGGCTGCCAGCTCCGCGCGAGATATTGCATTGATATGCTGATCGTCGGCATAGACTTCCAGCTCGCTTGCGAGGATCGTATTGAGCACACCGTTGGCGGCGCGCCATCCGCCTTCGTTGAACGCCTCTTCAGTCCGCCGAAGGAAGACATCCCTGAGATTTCGATCGCTGCGGGCAATTGATGCTGCCAAAGGAAACCGCGCGATATTCTGATCGAAATCGCGTTCAAAGGCGCTTGGCCCGGAGAGGTGTGCATACACCAGGTTTCCGGCCAGCAGGACGACGCTCACGAGCAGCAATGCAGATAGTCTGGTCATGCGAGAATTATGGCGTTGGCTACCGCCAAGCATGATCTCACGCCCCACCGCCTCCATCCAATACCGCGACAGGATGCCCTTAATGAATCCTTTCTCAGCCGCGGCAATTTGCGCGCATGCCCCGCCTACCGCTCCAAATGCCGCATGAAAATTCGCACCACATAACCCTTAAATCGCGGCGCCTCGTCGTAAAGGTTTGACGCGATCCGTTCGATCGTCTCGCGCAAGGACAAGAACTGCGCCTGCCGCGCGCTACTTTCGGTGCCCTGCATGCCCGCGAGTTCGTCCATCGCGGCATCGCTGATCTGGCACTGCACGGCCTCCCCATCGTTCATCATGGTAAAACGAAAGGCCAGTCGTGCGAGATCATGGCCGATGATTTTGTCGCGCGTAAGCGGCATCCAATTGTCCCGTTCGCGCCCCCGAACGGGACAATGCTGAAAATCTGACGCCTTGTCACCATGTGCAGGCGGTTTCGCCGGCCCTATCCGCCACAGCTTGCGCCGTCAGTACGCCAGCGCGGTGCCGGTCGGCTTCTCCAGTGCCGCGGCCAGCGATTTGTACTCCTCGCAATCCGTCCCGCAAATGGCGGCAATCCGGCTCAAGTGATAGAGCGCCTGCTCGCGATTGCCCTGCTCGAGCTGCCAAAGCCCATAGTACTGCCAGGTCAGCACATGGTTCGGGTCTGCCTTGAGCGCGCGCTCGTACCACACCTGCGATTGCGGGTAGTCGCCAAGCTTGCGATAGGAATAGCCGATGAGGTTGGCGACGTTCGGATGATCGTCGTGACCGAGCGACTTCAATTGCTCGATCGCGGCCGCATAGTCGTTGCGCTCGTAGATGGTGTCATAGGCGACGCGATAGCCGGCCGCGAATGCCGGATCATCGATGCTTGACTGATTGTTTGGTTTCCTGTGTTTCTCGCCAGTCTTCGTTCCCGAACGCTTCGGATAGACCGGCTGGACGGTGGTGGGCGTTGAATAGGCGCCGCCATAAGGATCGCCGCCTCCTCCACCACCGCCACCGCCACCGCCGCCTCCACCTCCCCCTGCGGCATGCACAGGGGAAACCAGCAGCGCCGCAAACGTTCCCAGCGCGACGAACCTGATCATCGTTGCGATCATTTCTGTCTCCTGTCTCGATCCAAGCGGCCCCGGACGACGTGATAACACCTCCTTCGCCGTGATATTCCGGAGCGGGCGCTCACCGAGACGTCAACGTTCGTACGACAGTTCTCCTGTCCTTGCGGTCGCGGGCAATAAGCGCGCTATTGGAACGCGACTTCGGCGAAACTGCGAAGTTTTCGCGAATGCAACCGCTCGGATTCCTGCTGCTTGAGCCGCTCCAGCGCTTTCAAGCCGATCTCGAGATGTTGACCGACGCGGCGGCGGTAGAATTCGCTCGCCATGCCTGCGAGCTTGATCTCGCCGTGCAGCGGTTTATCGGAGACGCACAGCAGGGTGCCGTAGGGGACGCGAAAGCGATAGCCATTGGCGGCGATCGCGGCCGATTCCATGTCGAGCGCGACCGCGCGCGATTGCGACAGGCGGCGGATCACCGCCGGTCCAGAGATCTCCCAGTTGCGGTTGTCGACGCTCGCGACGGTTCCGGTCCGCATCAGGCGCTTGAGCTCGAAACCTTCGAGCCCGGTGACGTCGCCGACCGCTTCCTCCAGAGCGACCTGCATCTCCGCCAGCGCCGGGATCGGCACCCACAGCGGCAGCTCGCGATCGAGCACATGGTCCTCGCGCACGTAACCATGCGCGAGCACGTAGTCGCCGAGCCGTTGCGTGTTCCGCAGGCCCGCGCAATGGCCGAGCATCAGCCAGGCATGCGGCCGCAGCACAGCGACGTGATCGGTGACGTTGCGCGCATTGGAGGGACCGGTGCCGATATTGATCAGGCTGATGCCGCGATCGCCAGGTGCGACCAGATGAAAGGCGGGCATCTGCGGCGCGCGCACGGGTGCCACCCCACCGGTCGCCCCGCCGCTGCGCGTGATCACGTTCCCGGGCGCGACGAAGGCTTCGAGGCCGGCCTCGCCGGACTGGAGCCGCTGCTGGCAGAGCTGCGCGAAGGCGTCGACATAGAACTGGTAGTTGGTGAAGATCACGAAATTCTGGAAATACTCGGGATCGGTGCCGGTGTAGTGATAGAGCCGGCGCAGCGAGTAATCGACGCGGGCAGCCCGAAACAGTGACAGCGGCTCGGGCGCGCCGGGCTCGAGCTCGAAGGTGCCATCGGCGATCGCATCGTCCATTGTGGCGAGATCGGGCACGTCGAACGCGTCACGCAGCGATCGCGTGACGGGGGAGTTCTCGCTGGTGGTGATGGCGGCTTCGATGTTGATGTCGCGGCGATAGGCGAAGTGGATCGGGATCGGCTCGACGGACTCGCCGATCTCGACGGGAACGCCGTGGTTCTGGATCAGCAGCCCGATCTGCTCGGTGAGATAGGCGCGGAACAGATCCGGCCGCGTGACGCTGGTCTCGTGCACGCCGGGGCCGGCGACGAAGCCGTAGGAGAGACGGGAATCCAGCCGCGCATACGTCGCTGTGGTAATGCGGACGAAGGGATAGTAGGCCCGCATCCGCGTCGTGATCGCTTCACCGTTGACGTAGGCCTCGAACCCGTCGCGCAGGAATTTCGTGTTGCGTTCGTAGATCTCTTCGAGCCGGGCGACGGCTGCGGCCGCATCGGAAAAGGATTCAGTGGCGATGGAGGGTGGGGACTGGATGGATTGCATTTTGGCGCCGGATTGCTGTTTGCAATCGCAGTATAGCAAACTGACGGCCAAGCCGTCATTGCGAGCAATGACGAATGGAGACGACGCGCTTTCGCGCGTCACTTCTCCCGGAACGCCCGCATCAACTGGTCGTGCAGCGGCTTCATCAAATAGGACAGCAGGGTGCGGTCGCCGGTCTGAACAAAGGCTTCCACCGGCATGCCGGGGATCATCCTGACGTCGCCGAGGCGGGCGATCTCTTCGGCCGGCATCGAGACGCGGATGGTGTAGTAGCTCTGGCCGGTGCGCTGGTCGGTCGTGACGTCCGGCGACACGCGGCTTACGACGCCGTTGAGCTCGGGCGTGGTGCGCTGGTTGAAGGCCGAGAGACGCAGCAGCGTTTTCTGGCCGATCTGGAGCTTGTCGATGTCGACCGGATTGACCTTGGCCTCGACCTGGAGGTCGTCGGCCTGCGGCACGATCAGCATCAGGGTATCACCGGCGGTGACGACGCCGCCGACGGTGTGCACGGTCGATTGCAGCACCATGCCGTCCTGCGGCGCGCGGATGTCGACGCGGCGGAGCTGGTCTTCGGCGGCGACCTTGCGCTCGATCAACTCGCCGATCTTGTCGTTGGTCTCGCGCAGATCCTTGGAGACCTCGCTCACCATGTCCTTGTCGACCTGGATGATCTGGAGCTCGGTCTCGGTGATCTTGCCCTTGGCTTGCGCGCGGGAGGCGATGTATTGCGCGCGCTCGCCGTTGAGGCGGGCGCTGTCGCGCTCGAGGGTGGTCAGGCGCGAGATCTGCACCAGGTGCTTGTCGAAGAGATCGCGCACGCCGGTGAGCTCCTGCTGCACCAGGCCGATTTCCTTGTCCTTGGCCTTCTCCTGCGCCGAGAGCCCCTCGATCTCCTCATTGAGCTGCTGGATGCGCTCGCGCAGCTGCGCCTTCTGGCCGGCACGGCCGTTGACGCGGACGTCGAACAGCTTGGTCTCGGCGGAAAGCAGCGTCTTGACGTCGGGATCGCTGGCGCGATCGAGCAGGGGTTGCGGAAACTCGATCTTGTCGATGCCGCGCTGCTCGGCCTGAAGCCGCGCCGCGCGCGCCTGCGCAGCGTCGAGATTCTTGGTCACGATGGCGAGGTTCGCCTTGGTGACGGTGTCGTCGAGCCGCACCACGATGTCGCCGGACTTGACCAGGTCGCCGTCGCGGGCGCGAACCTCGCCGACCACCCCGCCGGTCGGATGCTGCACCTTCTTGACGTTGGATTCGACCACGATCTGACCCGGCGCGATCAGGGCGCCCGAAATCAGCGCCGTGGACGCCCAGCCGCCGAGACCGACGACCAGAACCAGCACGATCGCGAGGCCAAGGATCAGATGGAACTTGATCGACTGTCGTACGGTCTTCTTCGCGGCGGGCTCCGCGCCGCGGATCGCCATCGCGCTCATCTTTCACCTCGCCCCGCTTGCGGGGAGAGGTCGATCGCGCAGCGATCGGGTGAGGGGGGCTCTCCGCGAGTCCCACTGTCACCGTCCCCGTGGAGGCTCCCCCTCACCCCGACCCTCTCCCCGCAGGCGGGGCGAGGGAGAAGAAGCTCAGCGTCTTGCCGCCTCATGGCTTGGGCACTCCACCTTCGCTGACGATCTTGATCGGTGTCGGCGGCGCCACGCGCGGCTGGAGCACCTGGGCGAGGACCTGCTCCTTCGGTCCGAAGGCCTGCATGCGGCCGTCACGCAGCACCAGGATCTGGTCGACCGCCTCGACGCCGATCGGCCGGTGCGCCACCACGATGACGATGGCACCGCGCTCGCGGGCGGCGCGGATGGCGCGGGTCAACGCCTCGTCGCCTTCGGTGTCGAGATTGGAATTGGGCTCGTCGAGCACGATCAGGAACGGATTGCCGTACAGCGCGCGCGCTAGCGCCACGCGCTGCGCTTGCCCTGCGGAGAGCGCGGTGCCCTGCTCGCCGACCTGCGTGTTGTAGCCCTCGCGCATCTTGATGATCATCTCGTGCACGCCGGCTTCTTTCGCCGCGCCGATGATACCGTCGGAGGTGGCCTCGGGATCGAAGCGGCTGATGTTCTGCGCGATGGTGCCGCCGAACAATTCGACGTCCTGCGGCAAATAGCCGATGTGACGGCCGAGCACGTCGGACGACCATTGGTCGAGCGCCGCGCCGTCGAGCCGCACCTTGCCGCGCACCGGCTGCCAGACGCCGACCAGCGCGCGGATCAGCGACGACTTGCCGGAGCCACTCGGCCCGATCACGCCGAGGCCGTTGCCGGCGGCGAGCGCGAAGGTGACGTCCTGCACGATGAGGCGCTGATCGCCCGGCGGCACCATGGCAACGCCTTCGACCGAGAGCCGGCTGATCGGCGCCTGCAACTGGGTCGGCATCGTCTGTGCCGGCATCTGCTCCAGCAAACGCGTGAGGCGGTGCCAGCTCTGACGAGCCGCGACAAAGGACTTCCAGTGCGCGATCGCGAGATCGACCGGCGCGAGCGCACGGGCCGACAGGATCGAGCCCGCGATGATGATGCCCGCGGTCGCCTCCTGGTGGATGACGAGATAGGCGCCGACCGCGAGCACCGCCGATTGCAGCATCATGCGCAGCACTTTTGCGACCGCGCCGAGGCCGCCGGCGACGTCGCTCGCACGCTGATTGCCGGCCAGATATTTTTCGTTGGCCTCGCCCCAGCGCTGGTTCATCCGGCCGGTCATGCCCATCGACACCATCACTTCGGCGTTGCGGCGGCTGGACTGGGCGAGATCGTTGCGTTGTGCGGCAAGGCCCATCGCCTCGCGGGCCGGCTGGCGGGACATGAACTCGGTGATCAGAGTCAGCCCCACCAGGATGATGGCGCCGACCAAAGCGGTCACCCCGATCAGGACATGGAAGGCGAAGCAGATGGCGAGATAGAGCGGCAGCCAGGGCAGGTCGAAGAACGCGCTCGGCCCCATGCTGCCGAGGAAGGAGCGGACATTGTCGAGGTCGCGCAGCGGCTGAAGCCCCTCGTTGCGGCTGCCGACCAGCAGCGGCAGGCGCACGACGGTGTCGAACACGCGCTTGTTGAGGGCTTCATCGAGCGCGGTACCGATCCGCCCCAAAATGCGATTGCGGATCATGTCGAGCACGCCCTGCGCGATATAGAGGCCGCTGGCGAGGATGATCAGGGCAATGAGGGTTGGAACGCTGCGACTCGGCAGCACCCGGTCGTAGATCTCCAGCATGAAGATCGACCCGGTTAGATAGAGCAGGTTGATCACGCAGCTCATCAAGCCGACGCCGACGAACGCCGCGCGACAAGCGCGCAAGGCGTCACCGAGTTCTGAACGGCGGACGCCCGGTACGGCTGCCATCAGTCTGATCTCTTTCGGTGGGGGCAAAGCCCGATTTCACATATAGTCCAGATGGTACCCGATCGGGATTAACATCGCGTCTCCGCTGCGTCCAACGCAACCGAATTAATCCGGGAGAGGGCTCGCATGGAACCGGAACCGGGATGAAGGGGGTGTGAATGCTCCCCGTCGCTGCCGGTTGCGCCCGCCCCCAACAAAAAGGTCGAAAACAACCCCATGCAAAGTAGAACCGGCTTGGCCGGGATGCCGGCGGTGAACCGCGACAACCCCGTCCTACGGTAAAGGATTTTCGAATTGAGGCGCGCGCTGTGGTTATGACAGCGTGGTGACCGGCTCCGCCAGCACACACCTGGCCGCCCGGCCCGGCCCGACCTCCACATTCGCAGGCAGTTGCTCCAGGCAGCCGGGCTGGGCCACGGCGCAGCGGGGGGCGAAGGAGCAGTTGTGAGGCTTTTCGGCCAGCGACGGCGGAGTGCCAGGGATGGTCTCGAGGCGTGCCCCGCGTCTGGCGCCGAGGATGGTGGAGGCGAGCAGGCCCTTGGCATAGGGGTGCACCGGGCTGCGGACGATGTCGCGCAGGCTCCCCTGCTCCACGATCTGGCCGGCATACATCACCGCGACGCGGTCGCAGATCTCGACGGCGACGCCGATGTCGTGGGTGACGAAGATGACGGACATGCCGAACTCGCGCTGCAACTCGCGCAGCAGCAGGAGGATCTGGATCTGCACGGTGGCATCGAGCGCGGTCGTCGGCTCGTCCGCCAGCAGGATTTTCGGCCGGCACGCGAGCGCGAGCGCAATCATCGCGCGCTGGCGCATGCCGCCCGACATCTCGTGCGGATAGGCATCCAGCCGGCGCTTGGCGGATGGTATGCGCACGACCTCGAGCATCTCCAGCGCACGCGCCCTGCCCTCCGCGTAGCTTTTGCCTTCGTGACGCACGACGCTTTCGGCGATCTGCGCGCCGATGGTGTAGACCGGATCGAGCGCGAGCGCGGGTTCCTGAAAAATCATCGACACGGTCTGGCCGCGGAAGGACGACAGATCCTCGTCGTTCATGGCGAGCACGTCGCGGCCCAGCACGTTGACCGTGCCCGAGATCTGCGTGCGCTTCTTCGGCAACAGCCGCATCAGCGCACGCAGGGTCACGCTCTTGCCCGAACCGGACTCGCCGAGCAGGCCGAGCACCTCACCATCACCGAGCGAGAGAGTGAGGTCGTTCACGGCATAGACCGTGCGTTCTCCGGTGAAGCGGATGCTGAGGCCTGAGATCTCGACGAGCTTTGTCATGACGGCAGCTTGGGTACCCGGTCGTGATAGTCGGTCACGCGCTGGAATGCGGCGCCGATGGTGAGCAAGGTCGCTTCATCGAAGGAGTGGCCGATCAGCTGCATGCCGATCGGCAGGCCGCTTTTGGTGAAGCCGGACGGCACGGTAAGCGACGGCAGGCCGAGGAAGTTCACGGGACGGGTGAACAGCGTCAGCCGCTGCAACAGCGCCGGCGCATTCGGTCCGCCGCCGACATCGCTTTCCTCGATCGTTGGCGCCGGCACCGGCGATGCCGGCGCAATGATCGCGTCGACGCCGGCGGTGGCCGCGTTGTGCGCGGCGAGCGCGGGACCGCGCCAGCGCATCGCCTCGAGATAGGTGATGGCGGGAACGGCGAGACCGTTCTGGAGCCGCATAAGGACCTGCGAGCCGTAATCCTGCGGACGCTCGATCATCCAGCGCTTGTGGAAAGCGGCAGCTTCGGCCGCGAGCACGAGCTGGCTCGCCGAAGACAACTGACGCTGGTCCGGCAGCTCGACCTTGACGATGTCGGCGCCCTCGCGCTTGAGCACGGCGATGGTCTCGTCCAGCACCCGCGCGACCTCGCTGTCGAGATCGTCGACATAGAACGACGCGGGCACGCCGATCTTGAGGCCCTTCAGCGAGCCCTTGGTCGCGCCGACATAGTCAGAAAGTGGCTCATTGCTGCAGGTCGAGTCCGCGGGATCGGCACCGGCCATCAGCGCCAGCAGCAGCGCGCAGTCCTCGGCGGTGCGGGCGAGCGGGCCGACCGTGTCGAGCGATTGCGACAGCGGCATCGCGCCGGCACGGCTGACACGGCCCACGGTAGTCTTGAGCCCGGTGACGCCGCAAAAATGCGCAGGCATACGGATCGAGCCGCCGGTGTCCGAGCCGAGCGCTGCATAGGTCAGCCGCGCGGCGACCGACGAGCCGGAGCCGGACGACGAACCGCCGGTGATGTGCGCGACGTTCCAGGGATTGCGCACCGGACCGTAATGGGCGTTGTGCCCGGTCGGGCCATAGGCGAATTCGGCCAGTTGAAGCGTGCCGAGACGGATCTGGCCGGCGTCCTTGAGCCGCTGCAGGGCGGTGGACGTCACAGTCGGAACGAAATCGCGGCGGATCAGCGAGCCGCAGGTCGCGACGTGGCCTGCGTCGTAATACATGTCCTTGTGCGCAAGCGGCACGCCGTGCAGCGGGCCACGAACGTTGCCCTTGGCGAGTTCGGCGTCGGCGACCTCGGCGGCCTTCAGCGCCGCCTCTGATTCAATCGACATGAAGGCGTTGAGATGCGGCTGCCATTGCGCGATGCGGTGCAGCAGCGCGCGCGTCACCTCATGCGAGGACACCTGCTTCGTCGGGATCGCACGCGCGACCTCGGTGAGCGTCATCAATACAGGCTCGGTGCTCATTTCGAGGCCTTCTGCGTCTGCGCAATCGGATAAAGCGCGGGCTCGAGGTCGAACGGCAGGGTGCCGGCGATGGCCGCAAAGCCTTCGAAGGCCGGTCCGATGGAGTTGGAGATGCGCGTTGCGATCTCGTCATCCACGGGGACGCCGGCGACTTGCGCCATTGGCTTGATCTCTTTTGGTGTCGGTCTCGTCATGCGGTTTCCTCTCTGGGCGCGCGGCTATGGCCTGAACCCGGAATAACCATGTAGCACGCGGCCTCGTGGCCCATCTTATCGAGCGCGGTGAGCTTCGGTGTCGCATTTGCGCAGAGCGGCTCCGCAAACGGGCAACGCGTGTGGAAGCGGCAGCCCGAAGGCGGGTCGATCGGATTGGGCGGATCACCCGTGATCGGCGGCTTCTCGGTGCGGCGATCCGGATCGGAGGACGGCATCGCAGCAAGAAGTGCGCGCGTATAGGGATGCGCCGGCTGGTCCCAGACCTGGTCGACCGGACCGAGCTCGACGACCTCGCCGAGATACATCACCAGCACGCGATCACTGATGTAGCGCACGACGTTGAGGTCGTGGCTGATGAAGAGATAGGTCAGGCCGAACTCGCGCTTGAGGTCCGCAAGTAGATTGAGCACCTGCGCCTCGACGGATTTGTCGAGCGCGGAGACGGCTTCGTCCAGAATCACCAGCCGCGGCGAGAGCGCCAGGGCCCGCGCAATGTTGACGCGCTGGCGCTGGCCGCCGGAGATCTCGTGCGGATAGCGGTTGGCGAAATGTTCGGGGCGCAGGCCGACCTTGCCGAGCAGCTCACGGGCCAGCGTCCGCGCCGTGCCATCGGCCATGCCGTGGACCTTGGGGCCGAACGCGATCGATTCCTCGATGGTCAGCCGCGGATTGAGCGAAGCGTAGGAGTCCTGGAACACCATCTGCATGAATCGGCGCAATTCGCGCAAGGAGAGCGACTGCCCGACGGTCATGCCGTCATAGATGACGTCGCCGGTATCGCGCGGCATCAAATGCATCAGAAGGCGCGCGGTGGTGGACTTGCCGCAGCCGGATTCGCCGACGATGCCGACGGTCTCGCCCTTGGCGACGGAGAAGGAGACGTTGTCGACGGCACGTACCGTGCGTTTCGCGGAGAACAAGCCGCCGCGGACCGGGAAATGCTTGGTCAAGCCATTGACCCTCAGCAGCGGCTGCGCGACGCCGCCGCGGTCTTCGACCTGTTCCAGCATGGTGATTGGCTGATCCGTTGTCATGGCCGCCGTCCTTCACCTCTCCCCAACGGGGAGAGGTCGGCGCAAAGCGCCGGGTGAGGGGGAGCGGCGAACTCGGTGGAGCGTAACCCCTCACCCGGATTGCATCTGACGATGCAATCCGACCTCTCCCTTTGGGAGAGGTGTGGCACCGACGCCGTGGCAGTCTGCGTCTCTCTCATCATGGCTAATTCCTGATGTCCATGGCGCTGCGCAGGCCGTCCGAGAGCAGGTTGAAGCAGATCGAGACCGCGAAGATCATCGCGCCGGGCAGCGCAGCGACCCATGGATTGACGTAGATCGCGGTGCGGAGCGTGTTCAGCATCAGGCCCCATTCCGGCTCCGGCGGCTTAGTGCCGAGGCCGAGGAAGGAGAGGCCGGCCGCCAGGATCATCGAGACGGAGATCAGGCTGGTGGCATAGACGAAGATCGCGCCCAGCACGTTGCCGAGGATGTGCACACGCATGATGGTGAAGGGGCCCGCGCCGGAAGCGCGCGCGGCCTCGACGAAGTCCATGTTGCGCACGCCGGTGGTGACGCTTTCGGCGACGCGGGTGATCTGCGGCACGAACACGATGGTGAGCGCCACGATGGAATTGAGAATGCCGGCGCCCAGCGCACCGGAGATCGCGATCGCCAGCAGCACGGAGGGGAAGGCGTAGAACACGTCGACCGTGCGCATGATCGCGGTGTTGAGCTTGCCGCCGACATAGCCGGCAATGATGCCGAGCGAGGTGCCGATGCAGAAGGCGAGGATGACAGGCAGGATGCCGATGACCAGCGACAGCCGCCCGCCATAGACCAGCCGCGCCAGCATGTCGCGGCCGAGTTCGTCGGTGCCGAGCGGATAGCCGGCTGTTCCGATGTGGCGAAGGCGGCGGATCATCGAGCCCTTGTAGGGATCCTCAAGTCCGAGCCACGGCGCGAGAATCGCCGAAAGGAAGATCAACAGCAGCACCAGCGCGCACGCCATACTGACCTTGTCGCGCGTGATGCGACGGCCGACGGTCGCCCAATAACCGCGCGCCTTGGTGGCGGGCGCGGCCTGCAGCGCGGCATCGCTTGTGGCGGACAGCGGAAGCTCGCTCATCCCGCTAGCCCCGCTTGATGCGCGGATCGATCGCGGCCTGCGCGATATCGACCAGCAGATTCAGAAAGACGAAGAACAGTGCCAGGATCAGGAT